>CAZWNV010000249.1:0-3842 GCA_964635265.1 uncultured Desulfobacteraceae bacterium | reverse complement strand
GTCAGCCGGATGCAGGAGCGGCTGGCGGCATTGGGGTACCGGGAAATCCGTTTGATCGAGGATACGCCGATCGGCCCGGCCGGAACCACGGTCAGGGGACATGAATTCCATTATTCGCGGTTATCACCGCTTTCCGGACAAGAGGATGTGCTAAGTGTATACGGCAGTACGGACAAAAGCGGCGCGGATCCCGGCTGCAGGGGATGGTTGACCAAACGCTGCCTGGGCAGCTATGTTCACCTGCATTTTCAAAGCAGCCCGGCCGTGGCCGCCCATTTTGTCGAGGCCTGCCGGAGTTATAAAACCGGCAGAAAAGGGTAAGGCGGCCTATGCAGCCCGATGAAATCGAAAAAAAGAGCTTTGCAATTATTTCAGCAGAAGCCGGCGATCACGGCCTGGATGCGGATACCTGGGCGGTTGTTTCCCGGATGATCCACACGAGCGCAGATTTTGAATATCTGGAAAGCGTCCGGATTCATCCCCGGGCGATTGCTGCCGGAGTGGAGGCCATCAGAAGCGCGCGGCCGGTGATCACGGATACGAATATGGCCCGCGCGGGCATCCGGAAAAGAGATGTAGAGACGTTCGGCGGCGAGGTGAAGTGCTACATGGAAGAGGCGGTCGTAAAACAAATCGCGGAACAAAAGGGGATCACCCGGGCCGCGGCGGCGGTGGATGCGGCTTTGGATACGATTTCCGGCGCGATTTACGTGGTGGGAAATGCCCCCACCGCCCTTTTGCGTCTGATTGCGCACATCCGGGCAGAAACGGCGCTGCCGGCGCTGATCGTCGGTCTCCCCGTCGGGTTCGTCAATGCGGCTGAATCCAAGGCCGACCTGCTGAACCTGGACGTGCCCTATATTACCAATGCCGGCCGAAAGGGCGGTTCCAATGTGGCGGCCGCTGTCGTCAACAGTTTGATCCTATTGGCCCGGGCCCATGAAGGGCAGGCGCCCCGGGACCCGATAAGTTATGGAGAAGCAGGATGAAAGAAGCATTCGGCACGCTTTATGGTATCGGTGTGGGACCCGGTGATCCGGATTTGATTACGGTCAAGGCGATGCAGGTGTTAAAAAAAGTTGATGTGATCTACACGGCAAGTTCCTCCAAAAACCAGCACAGCCTGGCCGTTCAGATTGCAATGCCCCATATTCCGGAAAACACGGCGGTAGAGCGGCTCGCCTTTCCCATGTCGCGGGATCGCGAGACCTTGGAGGCGGCCTGGCAGGAAAACGCCCAAACTGTTGTCAGCCAATTGGCGAAAGGCAGGGACGTGGCGTTTTTAACCCTTGGCGATTGTCTCACCTATTCCACCTACGGCTATCTGGCCCGGCATGTGGAGCAGATAGCGCCCGCAGCCCAAATGGTGGCCGTGCCCGGTATCACGTCATATCAAGCAGCAGCAGCCCGATTGAATCGGCCGCTGGTGGAGGGCGAAGAGTCGCTGTTGGTGATGTCCGGGGTAAGGGGCGGGGGCAAATTCCGGAAACTGGCAAAGGATCTGGAAAGCGTTGTTTTTTTAAAGGCCTATAAGAATATCACCGATATTGCGGATGCGTTGTCGGAAAACGGCTGGAAAAACGGCAGTGTCGGACTCCTCTCCTGCGGGCTGCCAAAAGAGCGTATTGTTTCTGATATCAGTGAGTTTAAAACCGCCCGCCCGGATTACTGGACCCTGATTCTGGCCAAACAGGGAAAGGGCTATGAATAAGGGCCGGCCAAAATATTTGAAACTCGCTGTATCCCTGGCCCTGTCCGCCCTTATGGCGGCGGCTGGTCTGATCTGGATCGAGGCCATGACCCCCGGCACCCTGTGGGCACAGCTTCTAATGCCCCTTTTGCGGCTGTGCGTTTTTATTGGTTTCGGGCTGGCCGTGGCCCAGGTGATCGAGGCCAGGGGCTGGACCCGTCGTCTTGGCGTATTGGCCCGGCCGCTGTTTTTATTTGCCAACCTGGGTGAGCGCTGCAGCGCCGCGTTTACCGCAGCCTTTTTTTCCGGCGTCTCCGCCAATGCCATGCTGGTGGATTTTTATCAGGAAAGAAAGATTACCAGGCAGCAGGTATTTCTCACCAATTTCATCAATCAGCTGCCAGCCTTTTTTCTGCATCTGCCCACCACCTTTTTTATTATCCTGCCGTTGACCGGGGCCGCCGGTCTGCTATACTTGCTGTTAACATTATTGGCGGTCCTTTTGCGCGTTATCGCGTTTGCCGTCTACGGGCGCTTTCTTATTCAGCCCCTGGCCGGGACAGATGCCTACCTTTCCGCACCGGAGAAGAGCGCTCCCCCCAACTCCCATGAGCGCCCCCGGGACTTGATCAAACGCCGTCTGCCCGGGCGTTATGCCAATATTTTGATGTTCGTGGTGCCGATTTATGTGGCCATTTATTTTGTCAATGCACTGGGCCTGTTTCGCCTGCTGCGGCAGTGGCTGGCGGATGCGCTGACTGTGGGTTTTATCCCGGTGGAGGCCTTGTCCATCGTGATCCTCTCCTTTGTTGCCGAGTTTACCTCCGGCTTTGCGGCCGCCGGGGCCTTGCTCGATCAGGGAGTGATTACCATTAAACAGACGGTGCTTGCGCTGATTGCAGGAAATATCCTCGCTTTTCCCGTGCGCGCGCTGCGTCACCAGCTGCCGCGCTACATGGGAATTTTTCAGCCGAAGATGGGGCTGCAGATCCTGCTTCTCGGCCAGGGGTTTCGGGTGGTCAGCCTTATCCTGGTGGCCGGCCTGTTTTACATCTTCGTATGACGGCAAAAAAGAAAAAGCAAAACCGGCTCCGCCCGGGCTTTACAACCGGCACAGCCGCTGCCGCTGCAGCGAAAGCGGCAGCAATGGTGCTTTTCGGGGGTGATGGGCCGGGCACGGTGGCAATCCAGATGCTGAACGGGGAGATTTGGACCATTGATATCCGTGAATGCCGCCGCACGGCAGATGGAGCCGAATGCAGGGTTGTCAAGGATGCCGGCGATGATCCGGATGTCACCCACGGTGCGATTATCGGCGTCCGGATTAAACGATTGCCCTCAGCCAACGGGATAGTGATAACCGGAGGGGAGGGGGTCGGCCGGGTGACCAAGCCGGGCCTGGAAGTTCCCCAGGGAAAACCGGCCATCAACCCGGGCCCGTGCCGGATGATCCGGGCGGCGGTGCGGGAAGCGGCTGTGGCTGCGGGTGAATTCGAAAACCTGCAGGTCGAGGTTTTTGTTCCGGACGGGGAAGCGCTTGCCCGGCACACTTTAAACGCCCGGTTGGGGATTGCGGGCGGCATATCCATATTGGGGACAACGGGTATCGTCCGGCCGCTTTCCCATGAGGCCTATACGGCCACTATCCAGTCGGCTTTTTCCGTGGCCCGGGCGTGCGGCACGAAAACCGTGGTATGCACCACGGGCAGAAGAAGCGAACGATACGCCCAGCATTTATTTAAAACCCTGCCGGCGGAGGCGTTTATTCAGATCGGCGACTATTTTGCCGAATCCATGAAGCAGGCCGGAAAATGCGGATTTGCCCATGTGATTCTGGCCGTATTTTTCGGAAAAGCCCTCAAAATGGCCGAAGGTGTGCCGCACACCCATGCCGGCAAATCCCGGCTGGCATTTGAGCGGCTGGCGGAGTGGATAGCGGCTGCCGGGGCGAAAAGGGATCTGGCAGAAGGCATGCTTACCATGAATACGGCACGTGAGGCATTTCTCAGTCTCGAACACAGTGATCCGGCGGTATTTTTTGAGGTGGCCCGGCGAATGGTGCACAGCGCAGAGGGTTTTGCCGGGCGCCGGATCCATGCGCGCGCGGTAATTTTTGACTATTCGGGCAATGTGGCGGCGGATACGGCATTAA
>CAZWNV010000248.1:0-4041 GCA_964635265.1 uncultured Desulfobacteraceae bacterium | reverse complement strand
GGCCGTCCCTGCCCTGCTTGACACATCAATCTATTCCTGTCATATCTTCTTCTAAGTAACATGCGGCTATGTCCTTTGTGCTGGTCATAGCCGGTGTTTGCCCAAGAGGCCATAAAAAGATGCGGCATCCGCATCTCCTTTTCCAAAAACCATGAGCCATACAGGAATTCCTATGAAAATTACCATCATTTACGACAATACGACTCTCCAGGAGGCACTGCAGCCGGACTGGGGCTTTTCCGCCCTGGTGGAGTACCATGAGAAAACCATCCTGTTTGATACCGGCGCAAACGGGGCCATTCTGCTCTCCAACATGGAAAAACTGGGGATCAACCCGGAATCCATCGAAGACGTTGTGATCTCCCATGCCCATTTTGACCACGCAGGCGGGCTCTCCGCCTTTCTCAATGCAAACAACCGGGTTCGGGTATGGTGCCCGCCCACTTTCCGGGGCGTGAAAAATGCAGGGGAGGTCATTGACGTGGATGCCCCGCGCAAACTCTACGATGGCATCTATTCCACGGGGGAACTCGAGGGCATAGAGCAGTCCATGTGCTGTGAGACCCGGAAAGGCATCGTGATCATCGTGGGATGCTCGCACCCCAGCATGGACCATATTATAGAGGTGGCCTCGCAGTTCGGCAGGGTTTACGCCGTTATCGGCGGCATGCACGGAACACCCCCGAAAATGCTGGCGGACGTGGGCCTGATATGCCCCACCCACTGCACCATGCACAAAACCGAGATGCAGTCGCTGTATGCCGAAAAATATATTGAAGGCGGGGCCGGCTGCCGGATCGAAATCGAGTGACGGGATTTCCATAATGAACCGGGCATTGATCTGCTTTTGGGCAATCCTTGGGACATGCCTGCTATTCCTCCCTTTCCCCCTGCACGCAGGAGAGAGCCCCGCGGGTATAACCATCATTTCGATCTACGACAACTACCAGGCAAATCAAAATCTGGAGAGCGCCTGGGGCTTTGCCTGCGTCATCAAAATGCCGGGCGGGACCATATTGTTTGACACCGGCGGGAACGCGGAGATTCTGCTTGCCAACATGGAAAAAATGCAGATCCAGCCGGAATCCATCGACAAAGTGGTGATTTCCCATATTCACCAGGATCACCTGGGCGGTCTGAAAGGCTTTCTGGAGCGCAACCATTCTGTTACGGTCTTTATCCCCTCCTCCTTCCCGGACGCGGCAGGGGAGATGATCCGCCGCAAAGGCGCTGCATTTGTACCTGTTTCAGAAGGCAAAAAAATCTCCGATTCGGTCTATACCACCGGAGAACTGCCCGGACCGCCGGCAGAGCAGTCCCTGGTCATAGACACCGAAAAGGGATTGATCGTTATAACCGGATGCGCCCACCCGGGCATCGTCGATGTTATTGCAAGGGCGCAAACCCTGACGGCCAAAAGCAGGATATACCTGGTGATGGGAGGGTTCCATCATCCGCCGCTGTCCGTAGTGCAAAAGTTTCGTAAAATCGGCGTGGAAAAAGTCGCCCCCTCCCACTGCACCGGCGATGCGGTGAGAAACGCCTTTGCCCGGGAATATGGAGACAACTTTATTGCATCCGGCGCAGGTCTGATCATCAGGCCGTGACAGAGTCCCCGGATGCCATATAACCCTTCGGGAGCATAGGCTGCCAGCCAATGCCAGTTCCCGGTTCGGCCAATGTATCTTTCCCCATTCTCCTGCTCCGGGCGCAGGTACGGCGGAAAAAAGCAGCTCCCCCGCAGTTTCCCGAAAACTTCTGGCCCTGTGTTCCAGCTGCCGGATAAAACTTGATTTTGCTTTTTTTGCCAGTAAAATAAAAATCAGGAAGCCCAAATCAGGGCCAAACCCGGGGCAGAAGTCCACGGCTCCTTCCGGTAAAAATTTTTCCTCGACCCGCTCCCGGTACAGCAGGAAAAAGCGATGAATGCCCGGCGCTGCGCCTCCCTTTACGGCGAGCCGTGTTATACCTTCAAGTTGCCGAAAGGCTATATAGGCGAATCGGTTTTTGTTGGCGCCCGGCCTCTGCTTTGCTTTCCGTTCGACCTGAGCCTTTATCCTGCCGAGCCAGTGCAACACCACGGATGAACAAGCGAATGCCGGGCAATGGCAGAACAGATGGCAAGAGAGTCGTCCGGGCGATTTTCTATCTTACAGGGTCTTTTTGCCTTCCATCAAAAGCAAAGAAAGGGGGAAAAAAATGAAAAAAGCAGTCCATGTCAGCCTGGCCGTATTGCTTGCGGGGTTCCTTGCCGCCGCAGCATCATGGGCGGATACTCCCGGCGGCAAAAAGGGTATTCCGGCGCGTCTTCAATTATTGGAAGCCAGATTGGCCGGAATGGAAATGCAGGTGGATCGGCTGATAACGGCTAACGCCAATCTGCGGCAGAGAATCAAAAAACTCCGTACCCGCCTGGAAACCGCGGAGGGAACTCTTGAACAAGTCGGGACGCTGGTTCCGATAAGCCCGTTCATCCGTTTCCAGGAGGACGATATCGATGCTCTGAGCGGGCCGCATCTGATCTTTGAAGGACTCAATGTACACGTCAGAAGCGGTTTCGGCGCCACTGACGATGGCAACGGATATCCGTCGGGCTTGGGCAATCTCGTAGTGGGCTATAATATGCCCCGGGATCCCGGTTATAATGAAAGGAGCGGATCCCACAACATCATCGTGGGGGACTTTCAGAATTTTTCCGCATACGGCGGCCTGGTCGCAGGAAGCCATAACACGGTTTCGGGAAACTACGCCTGCATCACCGGAGGCCGGGAAAATGCCGCCGTGGGTGCGTATTCCAGCATCAGCGGAGGACATGCCCGTGAGGCGGCGGAGGATTACGGGTGGCGGGCCAGTTCCTTTTATGGCCTGGACCCGGACGGTGCCGTGTCCATCAATAGCGCTTCCGATATCACTCTCAAAAGCGGGGCTGATACGATTATCCAAACAGGATCGGCATTGACCGTCACAAGCGGGCAGTCCCTCGAGCTGGAATCGCATTCTACAAGTATTCGCGGCAATGCCGGCATCAGTTTGACGGGCACCACGATAGGTCTGAACAGTGATGGCAGCGGCCAACCAGCTGCCAGGCTGGGGGATACAGTTTCCGGGGGCGCCATCAATACAGGGTCGTCGACAGTGCTGATCGGGGAATGAACTGTCGCATTCCTGTGGAGTGCGGCTTATCCCTCCTGCTTGGCCGCCTTGCCCGCGAAACACAAATCCCGGACTGCTTGCGGCCCCTGATTGCGCCAGAAAATTCTCATCCATTGTAGGGAGAAGCCATCATGACCACAAAAGCCAGGACCCTTTTGTTTGCTTTGCTTCTGCTGCTGATCACCGTGCCCGCCGGGGCGAATTTCTCAGACAATTTTGACAGCGAGAGCTATACCAGCGGCCGTTGGGATGTGTTTTTTGAATCATGGAAGCATGTCGACCTGGGCGATTCTGACTTCGGCTATCACGGAAACAACAATATTTCGGGGAAGCCGGCTGCTGTAGCCTTTGCCGACAACCAGCAGTATTACTCCCAGGCAAACCTCTCCATAGAGACCCTTCTGAAACTGGATAGTGCCGAGCCAGGTCAAGAGGACCTTGGCGCGGGGCTCATTGTTATCTCCGGCTCCCTGCCCGCCTCGGATTACCGGGAGTATACCGTCGGACTGGTGCCGAATTTTGATATGGATCCAGAAGAACCCTGTTGGGAACTCAACGTATGGAGCAATTCCATCACCCCGGACGGTACCACTGAAACCCTGGTCGGCAGCACAACGGTCAGTATTACAACGGACAAATTCTACAGGCTCCAACTATATACCGATCCGCTGGGGGATATCACCGTCGCACTATATGAAGCGGCTTCCAATTCGTATTTGGGCGGCCTGTCGAATGTAAGCCTTGTAACCCCCTTCTCTTCCGGGATGATCGGGCTTGCAACCGCTGATAAAGCAACTTTTGACGATTTTACCCTTACCGGAACCCCTGCTCCACTCTCCGGAGATGATTTCTCCTGCTCAGATATTGCTGGCACCTGGCATGGACATC
>CAZWNV010000247.1:0-4046 GCA_964635265.1 uncultured Desulfobacteraceae bacterium | reverse complement strand
CTTCAGTCCTATGACCACATGGATATCGCGGACAACGGGTTCTTCATCGACATCAACTTTGACGGCAGCAGCCCCGAGCGGGGCGTGAAGACCATCGTGGGCTACCCGGAGAGCCAGGCCATGGATTTTACCTTTGGCGGCAGCAACTGGTGGCAGCAGTAAAAAAGGAAAATCCTTATGCATATTGTCTTCGGCGCAGCCATCATCGCGGCATTTATCTCGGGGTTCGCCCCGCCGGCGGATCTTCCCAAAAATCAGGTGTCGCTCTACTGCGGACAGAACGTTGCCCCCCGGCTGCGCTTCGAGGTCACACCATACGAAAAACTGCGCTTCAAGCACGTAACCAAACAGGAGTTCGACTATTCCTGCGGCTCCGCGGCGCTCGCCACGCTGTTGAACTTCTCCCTGGGCGAGAGCCTGTCTGAAAAACAGGTCATCCGGGGCATGATGAAGCACGGGGACAAGGAGCAGATCAAAAAACTCCGGGCCTTCTCTCTTCTGGACATGAAGCGGCTCTGCAACGTTCTGGGCTATGATGCGGCCGGCTACCGCGCGGAGGAGAAGGATCTCAAGAACCCGGAGCACTGGCCCTGCATCGCGCCGATCGAGGTGTACGGCTACCGGCACTTCGTTGTTGTAAAAGGCATCCATGACGGCCATGTCTTCATGGCCGACCCCTTTCGCGGCAACGTGAGCCAGACCCTGGAGCATTTCCTCTCCTCCTGGTATGAAAACGTGATTTTTATCGTGAAGGCGGCAGCGGAGAAGCCCCGGCACAAAAACCTGCTCACCTTGAGCCGCGATGATCTGCGCTACATCCGGGAGGACACCACCTGGGACATGATCAAAAACGCCAAGCCTCCTTATGAATTTCCGCTGCATTTGCGGCGCAGGGAGGTGAAAGGGGAGTATCAGATTTACAGACCATAGAGGCCTCGAATGCAGCCCTGCCGGAAGAGAAGAATGGAGCAGCCAGCCCTTCCAGCGGGGCTTTTTTGCGAAGATTGGGTGTTGCACTTTTGGTTCTCCCGTGATAGGGGAGATATGGCTTTTTGCACACCAGCAAACGAAGGGATACGCATTTGAAAAACTGCAAACACCTTCTCCAATGCATCCTCACCATCTGCCTCGTTCTTTCCTGCGCCAGGGCGGGGGCTGCTGAGCTGGAAGTCCAGTTCGGCGCATTTACCATCCACTCCCTGGCCGAGCAGTGCCAGAGCAAGTATTCCCACCTTGAGCGCGACGTAATTATCAAAGAGCTTGCAAACGCGGACGGAAAGTCCTTTTACACCGTGCGCGCCGGGCCGTTCGCCTCCGCAAAAGAAGCCCGGGAGTTTATCGGGGCGCTCTCCCCCAAACCGGAAGACCGCCCCTGGATCATGCAGGCGGATTCCATGCAGCCGGCCGCCCGGCCCGGGGCGGAGAACCAAAAAGCCGGAGGGGAAAAACCCGAAGCCCGATCAGCCGCTGAAAAAAAGGCGGCCGCCCCGGCGGCAAAGAAAGAGCATGCAGAAGAAAAAAAGAAAACGGTCAATGGATTGGCCGGGCAGCAGCCGGAAAAGCCCGCTGCAAAGCCGGAGACGGAAACCAGTACTGCGGAATCCGCAGGCGGCGGCCTGTGGGGCCAGGGGGAGGCTGCCCCTGAAGAGGCCCAAAAAGAAACCGGAAAAAAGGAAGAAAAGAAAACAGGCGATGCAAAAAAACCGGAGGAAAAAGAGCCAAAACCGGCGGGAGAGCCGCCGGCTGAAAGCGTGCAGGAACTGCAGAAACAGGTAAAGGACCTGCAGGAGCAGGTCAAGACCCTGATGGACGCCCGGGAGGTGCGAGAGGAACTGGAAGCCACCGAGGAGGAAAAAAAGAAGGAGGAAGAAGACATCCTGAGCGCAGCCGGCCGGGAGTACACCCTGCTCCAGAAGGGCCGGCTCGGCGTGGAATACAAGCTCTCCTATTCCTATTTCGACTATGACGCCATCCGGGAGCAGAACATCATCGAGCACAACAGCCAGCACACGATCACCAACACCTTTATTGTGGAATATCCCGTAAAGAACAACCTGACCCTGCAGGCGAATGTTCCCTATATATACAAGTATGACAAGGTGGGATCTGACGACAGCCTGGATACCACCGATTTCGGCGACGTGGACCTGGGCGTGAATTACCAGCCCTTCCGGGCCGGCAAAAGGTTCCCCTCGATTATTTTCCGCGGCACGCTAACCTGCCCCATGGGACGCGACCCCTATGACATCAACCCGGAGACCGAGCTCTCCACGGGTTCCGGAGGCTATGCCCTGCAGGGCAGCATGTCCATGAGCAAGGCAGTGGATCCCATCATGGTGTTCGGCAGCCTCGGCTACACCTACAAGCACCCCATCGACAACCTGGATTACAAGCTGGGCTCCCAAACCCTGGAGCGCTATGAACGGGGGGATACGGTGGATTTCAGCATGGGCATCGGCTACTCCCTCTCCTACATTACCTCACTGACCTTCGGCTATTCCTATTCTTACACCTTCGAGGCCGAGCGCCATTTCAAACAGGCCCGGTCCCAGACATACCAGACCCGCACGAGTTCGAGTTTAAGCATCGGCACCTCCTGGCGGATTTCCCAAAAAATGCGGGTCAACATGTCGCTTGGCATCGGGCTCACAGACGACTACTTCACCCTGTCCTTCCGCTTTCCGTACGAGTTTGCCTTATGACGCACCTGCGCTGCCTTGCCCTGACCGCGATCCTTCTGCTCCTGCTTCCGGCCGGTCTCCACGCGGCATTCAATGAACAGATCGCCGTGGACGCCCGGGCGATATCGCTTGCCAATACCTGCACGGCCGACCCGCCGGGACTCATGTCCGTGCACTACAACCCGGCCGGACTCTCGCTTTTAAACGAGGGAAAGACGTTCGGCAACGGGGTTGTCGTCCCGTTTATCGAGCGCACCGGCAGGCTCACCGAGGACCCGGAGTTTGACGGATTCCTGGCGGACACCTGGGGACCGGATGCGCCCTACGACCCGGAGGACCCCTTAAGCGCCCACGGCGGCCCGGATCCCCTGGCGGGCACCGAGGGAACCAACGACCGCAACCGGATGTACATCCCCTTTTACGGGCCGGTGGACATCCTGGTGGGGGCAAACCTGGGAATTGCCTCCCAAAAGGAGGACTCCCGCTGGACCCTGGCATACGCCAACTACGCGCCATACGGCGGCGGGTTTGCCCACCGGGACGAGGACGATCCCATGCGCTACGGCAGCAAGTCCCTGTACCTGCAGCATTTGGTGTATGCAGCGCCCACAGCCGCCTACCAGGTAACGGACGATCTCGCCGTGGGACTCTCCATCGGCATGGGCCAAACCGCGTTCGGCATAGAGGTGGACCAGCGCACGCCCAATGAACTGGTGGGCCTGACGCGGGTAATCGGAGACGCCACAAAGGACCTGGAGATCCCGGTGGTATCCGAGCAGACGCTTCCTCCGCCCTTTCTGGGGGGAGGGCTCGGCCCCTACGAGTATAACACCAGATTAAAGATGAATATGCGCGACGATTTTGCCCCCTCGTTTAATCTGGGGCTCTTGTGGCGGCCCAGGGAGTGGTTTTCCTTCGGCATTACCTACCAGAGCGAAACCGAAGCCGAACTTACCGGGGATTACAAGTTTGAATATTCGAAACAGTTCCAGCGGATGATCAACTGGAACGGCAGGACGCAGATGACAATGCAGAACGCCGGCATGCTGGATTTGCCGATAAACGGGGTGCCGGAGCAGACCGGCACGGTGACCCGCACCCAAAAATTCCCTCAGCGGGTGCAGACGGGAATCATGGTAAAGCCCGTCAGCAGTTTAAAACTTATGTTTGATCTGCACTGGGCGGACTGGTCCGTTATCGAGGACGACCATTTCGATTTTGATCAGGATATCCAGGTCTTCCGGCTGGCCAAGCTGCTCGGTTACACAGGCGGCAACCGGGCGCTTGTGGTCGAACGTGACATGGAGGATACCTGGCACTGGAGCGTGGGAATGGAGTATCAGGCCACGGACTGGCTCTCGCTTC
>CAZWNV010000246.1:0-4103 GCA_964635265.1 uncultured Desulfobacteraceae bacterium | reverse complement strand
TTTGACGCGGCGGCTGCGGGCGATGACACACTGGATGCCGCCCTGGTTGATCAATACAAGACAGCCGTTCAGGAATTAAGCGCCGCCAAAGCCCCATATGAAGCTGACGGCCGTCAACTGCTGACGGACACGGCAGCCTGGCGGGGAAATTTCTGTCAGCCGCTGCCGCAGGCAAACGACGCGCAGCATGACGCCCGGACGTCATTTGAGCCCATTGCCGAAGCCATGCGCGGCCTGTCCCGGCAGGTGGAGCAGCTGGCCAAACAGGCGGTGGATGCCGCGGACCAGGCGGAAAAGGAACTGGGCGCCAAAAAAACCGGAACCTGGCCCACCCGGGAGGTCAACCGCCTGAAAAAGGCCGTCCAAAGCGCCCGGCAGGAAGCAGTAGACTCCCTGAAACAGGCGGTCTACTTCCACCGCCGCATCGGCTGGTTGCACACCCGGTTTCCGGACGGGGTTTACGCGGATGTGGAAGGCCTGGTCAAGCGCGTGGATTTGAGCGAAATCGCGGAAAATGACTGGAGCCTCACCCCGGGCCGGTACGTGGGCGTGGCCCCGCCCGAAGAGGACGAAGATTTTAACTTTGAGGAAACCATGAAAGAGATCCATGCGGAGCTGGAAAGTTTGAATGCCGAGGCGAATGACTTGGCGGAGAGGATTCAAAGGAATTTTGAGACGCTGATATGAAACAAATGGAGAAAAAGCCAATTAAGGATTTTGTTTTAGGCGTCTTTGACGGACCCCACGCCACACCCAAAGAGGCCGGCTCCGGCCCAATCTTTTTGGGAATCAAGAATGTTCGAGACGGTTACCTTGATTTCAGTGAAATCAGACGGATATCCCCAAAGGATTTTCCGAAATGGACCAGACGTGTCACACCTCAAGCAGGTGATATCGTTTTTTCTTACGAAGCAACATTGCACAGATATGCGATAATTCCAGAAAATACAAGCTGCTGTTTGGGGAGAAGAATCGGACTGATAAGACCGGACCCCAAGCTGGTAAACAACAAATATCTTTTATATTACTTTCTATCTCATGAATGGCGAAAGGTTGTTGAAGGCTATATTATCAGCGGCGCAACGGTTGACCGGATACCAATAAAGGATTTGCCGGAATTTCCGGTGGTCTTGCCTTCATTATCAGTTCAAAAACGAATCGCTTCTATTCTATCATCCTATGACGACCTCATAGAAAACAACCGCCGCCGGATCGAACTTCTGGAGCAGTCCGCACGGCTGCTATACAGGGAATGGTTTGTCCGGCTTCGGTTCCCGGGGCATGAGCATACCCGGATTAAGGATGGGGTACCGGAGGGATGGGGAAGAAAGAAAATAGGTGAATTATTTACGCTAAAATACGGCAAACCCCTTAAAGCTGAAAATCGAATTGAAGGTTCTTTTCCCGTTTATGGTTCCAGCGGAATTATAGGCTGGCACAACAAACCCATAGCAAATGGGCCTGGTATCATAATAGGAAGGAAAGGAAATGTCGGTAGTGTATTTTATTCGCACATTGATTTTTTTCCTATTGATACAGTTTATTACATTGATAGCGAATTTTGTGACTATTATGTGTATAACCATTTGCAACATATGAATTTTTTAAATAGTGACGGCGCTGTGCCTGGTTTAAACAGAAAATATGTACATAACCTTAAATTTATTATCCCCGACCGGAAGCTCAGAAAACAATTCAATTCCATTGTTTCACCAATATATGAGCAAATGCGTCTGCTTGAAAAATATTCACAAAAACTCAAACAGGCCCGGGACCTCCTCCTCCCCAAACTCATGAGCGGAGAAATTGCCGTATGACCACGGAAATGACCGAAGACCGGCTGGTGCAGAAGACCACGGCGGAATATTTTCAAAACACCCTGGGCTGGGATTCGGTCTTTGCCTATCATACGGAAGTCCTGGGGCCGGACGGCACCCTGGGCAGAAACTCGGAAAAAGAGGTGGTCCTGGTCCGGCATCTGCGAAAGGCCCTGGAAAGACTCAACCCCGGCCTGCCGGCCTCCGCCTGTGAATCCGCCATTCAGCAGATCACCCAGATCAGCCTGTCCAAGTCCACGGTCCAGAGCAACCAGGAGAAATATGCGCTGTATAAAAACGGCGTGCCGGTTTCCTTCAGAAACGAAAAAGGCCGCATTGAGAAGCGCAGGCTCCGGATCTTTGATTTTGACGCCCCGGAATCAAACGATTTTCTGGTGGTGCGGGAGCTCTGGATTCAGGGACGGCTCTACCGGCGGCGGCCGGATCTCATCGGGTTTGTCAACGGCATCCCCCTGCTTTTTATCGAGCTCAAAAACGTGCACAAGGATATTCGGGCCGCCTATGACGGAAATCTCTGCGATTACAAGGACACCATCCCGGAACTGTTTGTCCACAATGCGGTGATTGTTTTGAGCAACGGCAGCGAGGCCCGGGCCGGGGCCATTACCAGCCGGTTCGACCATTTTCAGGAATGGAAGCGCCTGGCGGAGGAATCCCCGGGGGAAGTCGACTTTGCCACCCTGCTCACCGGCATGTGCGGCAAAGCCAATTTCATGGACCTGTTTGAAAACTTTATCCTGTTTGACGATACCACCGGCCAGACCGCCAAGATCCTGGCCAGAAACCACCAGTTTTTGGGGGTCAACCGGGCGGTGGACGCGGTGCGGCATCGGCGGGCGCGCAATGGGCAGCTCGGGGTGTTCTGGCACACCCAGGGCAGCGGCAAGTCCTACTCCATGGTCTTTTTCTCCCGCAAGGTGCACCGCAAACTCACCGGGAATTTCACCTTTCTGATCGTCACGGACCGGGAAGACCTGGACCGGCAGATCTATAAGACCTTTGCGGGCTGCGGCATCGTGGACAACGAACGCGACCGCTGCCGGGCGGCCTCGGGCGAAAACCTGGTAGATATTCTGACACAGGACAAGCCCTATGTATTCACCATGATCCACAAATTCCACCGGGAAGTGGACTCGGCGGCCCCCTATTCGACCCGGGACGATATCATTGTGATCTCGGATGAAGCCCACCGGACCCAGTACGGCCGGCTGGCGCTCAACATGCGAAACGCCCTGCCCAATGCCAGCTACATCGGCTTTACCGGCACTCCGCTGTTTACCTCGGATGAAATCACCCGGCGCATATTCGGGGACTACATATCCACCTATGATTTCAAGCGGGCGGTGAATGATGCGGCCACGGTCCCGCTTTATTACGACAACCGGGGCGAGAAGCTCAAACTTACCACCACGGACCTGAATGAACAGATCGCGGAGAAGCTTGAAGTCATCGAATTTGATCCGGACCAGCAGGCCCGGCTGGAGCGGGAGCTGGCCCGGGAATACCATATCATCACCGCGGAAAAACGTCTGGATGCCATTGCCGCCGATTTTGTCCGGCATTACACCCGCCGCTGGGATACCGGCAAGGCCATGCTGGTCTGCATTGACAAGATTACCACAGTCCGCATGTTTCATTTAATCCGGAAATACTGGGCCGAAGCGGTAAAGGAGGCAGAGACGGCCGTGAATCGGGCCACGGATGAGCAGGAGGTTGTGTGGCAGAAGCGGCGTCTGCAGTGGCTGAACGAAACCATCGCTGCGGTGGTGGTAAGCGAGGAGCAGAACGAGGTCAAGCGGTTTGCCGAATGGGATCTGGATATCACGCCGCACCGGCAGCTGATCAAATCCGGGTTTGAAACCCAAGACGGCAAGCGGATCGATGTGGATACCGCCTTTAAAAAACCGGAACACCCCTTTCGCGTGGCCATTATCTGCGCCATGTGGCTCACCGGTTTTGACGTGCCCAGCCTGTCCACCCTTTACCTGGACAAGCCGTTGAAGGCGCATACCCTGATGCAGGCCATTGCCAGGGCCAACCGGGTATATGAAGAGAAGAACAATGGGCTGATTGTGGATTACTGCGGC
Source organism: uncultured Desulfobacteraceae bacterium (assembly GCA_964635265.1). Classification (GTDB taxonomy): domain Bacteria; phylum Desulfobacterota; class Desulfobacteria; order Desulfobacterales; family Desulfosalsimonadaceae; genus M55B175. Next base: position 178 of record CAZWNV010000246.1, on the reverse strand, counting down.
ATCCTCAAAAACCTGCGAAAGGCCCTGGCCACATTTGCCATTGGGCCGGACGGCGGTCCCGGCGGGCGTTGCCGCGTTCCGGCCGTCGTGCTGTCACCGTCTCTCACGCTGCACTGATGCGGCCGCGCACCTTACCTCTGGTATGGTCGAAGTGACGTATCACTGCCCCTACTGCGGT
>CAZWNV010000245.1:0-4145 GCA_964635265.1 uncultured Desulfobacteraceae bacterium | reverse complement strand
GCAGCCGGATCATGGCCATGTTGTCCGGCCGGGTTATGGTGTTGATGTTGGATATGGTAATATTGGTGACGCGCCGCCAGAGAAGGCGGTTGACAGCCATGGCGCTGGCAATGGCATCGGGGTCCGCATTGATGACGATGAGGACATGATCCGCCCCCGTGAACTGGTCATAAAACTGGTTGAGTTTGTCTATATTGGATGTGGTCAAGCCCACGCTCTCCGCTTTGTCAATCCGGGCGGGGCGTCTTAGCTGCAGCGGGGAAGCCGCTGCCCCGCTGCAGCTTTGCAAGAACCCCTGTACCCATAAAAGCTAACAGATAAGATCGGTATCCCCCTTGTGTCAATGAAAAAACCGCTTTTTCCGGCTCCTTCCTTTCTGCCCGCATGGCGCGCTTTTTGCCGGCCGTTGCCATGGGGTTCCGGCCGCTCTGTTGTACCGGGGTTTTGGCGATTTTGCCGAGGCGCGGAAAAATATTTTCTTGACCTGAACTCGGAATTGCTTTAAGAAATAAGCAAACCCATATTAAATTATTCTTTTCGAGTTATGCAATAGGCAAACGCCACCCAGACTCCGTCGGGGTGGCGTTTTTTTTATGGACCGGACTGATTTCCCGCTTTTCCAACTGCTCAAGAGAGGGGATGGCGGACGGCAGGCGCTTTTGCCGGGGGAGTCAACGGGGGAGTCAATGAAGAGCCTTTTGGTAATTGACAATTATGACTCTTTTACCCACAACCTGATCCAGATGTTTATGCGCCATGCTTTGAACATCCGGGTTTTTCGAAACGATGCACTCTCGGTTGCGGAGGCGGTGATTCTGCACCCGGATTATCTGCTGATCAGCCCCGGGCCGCGGGATCCCTTCCATGCCGGTATATCCATGCCCCTTATCCGGGAGTTTGTCGGAAAAATCCCTGTCCTTGGCGTTTGCCTGGGCATGCAGTGTTTGAATGAGGTTCTGGGGGGAAAGACCATTGAGGCGCCGATTCCGGTGCACGGCAAAACCAGTGCCGTGTATCACGAGGGCCGGGGCCTGTTTTTCGGCCTGGCCTGCCCCTTTCAGGCGGCCCGCTATCATTCCCTGATGGTGGACGCCGTTTCCCGGCGGCTTGCTGTTACGGCATGGACTGCGGACAACGTGGTTATGGGGCTTGCCCATCGGGATCTTCCGGTTTTCGGACTCCAGTTTCATCCCGAGAGCTTTATGACGGAAAACGGGGGCGTGCTTATTGAGAATTTTCTGTTGTCTGCACCGGGGGCAGGGACGGTTTTGTCCGGAAGGGGGGAGAGATGGCGGACGGCCTCCGGCAATGGCTAAAGACCCGCATCGGGGGCATAAGCGCGGTTGCACGGGAGAAGCTGCCGGATGTCCCTTCTGTTCTCGATACGGCAGACGCGTTTTCCGGGCAGGAGGGAACTGTGGCCCTGATGAGCGGCGGGGAGGCGGACAGCGCCCGGTATCATATCCTGGCCGTCAGTCCGTGGCTGTCGGTGAAGTCTTATGGCACGCGGGTCCAGGTGTTCCTGGGCGCCGAGCCGCGCATTTTTGAGGCCGACCCGTTCCAGGCCCTGGAAGAGCTGCTGGATGTCTTTGCGGTAGCCGGCTGCGATGCGCTGTTCCCCGTATCTTCCGGCCTGTTTGGCTATCTTTCCTATGACCTGAAAAATCATATTGAAAATCTGCCCCAGACGGCGGTCAATGACCTGGCGCTGCCCCAGATGTGTTTGTACGCACCCGCTGTACTCGTTGTCTGGGATCGTATCCGCGGCCATGCCTGGCGCTGTATGCCGCGCTGGGAGAAGTCCGTCCCGGATTTTGTCCAGCAGCAATGCCAGGCCTGCAGCCGGCTCTTTTCTCCTGAGGCGAACCCGGGCGGGAGCGGGTTCCAAAGCTCCGGCGGCCTGCAGCCGATGATGAGCAAGCGCTATTATCTGGATGCCATAGAGACTATAAAGGGCTATATCCGCTCCGGCGATATCTATCAGGCAAACTTTGCCCAGCGCTTTGCAACCGATTTTTCCGGCCACCCCTTCGCTCTTTTGCGCAGGCTGTTCGAGGCCGCTCCCGCGCCCTTTTATGCCTATATCCACGCGGGCGACCACCATATTGTGTCCACTTCGCCGGAGCGTTTTCTCAAGCAACGCGGGGACTATATCGAAACCCGCCCGATCAAGGGAACCAGGCCGCGGGGGCGGAGTGCTGCACAAGACGAGGCGATGCGCAAAGCCCTGATCGGCAGTACAAAAGATGACGCCGAACTCTCCATGATTGTTGATCTGCTGCGCAATGATTTCGGCCGCGTGGCAGCGGGAGGCAGCGTCCGCGTAACGGAACACAGGCGCATGGAAGCCTATGCAAACGTTTTCCATCTGCTCTCGGTTATCACGGGCCGGCTGAGAGCCGATCAAGGGGCAATCGATCTTTTACGGGCTGCATTCCCGGGGGGATCCATCACAGGATGTCCCAGGATTCGCGCAATGGAGATTATTGATGCATTAGAGCCCTGTCAGCGGCATGTTTATACCGGCTCTATCGGATACATCAGCTTTCACCGAAGCATGGATTTGTCCCTGGCCATCCGCACAGCAACCATTGTGGGCAAAAAGCTGCTGTTCTCCGTGGGCGGCGGCATCGTATGGGATTCTGCGCCAGAGGAGGAGTACCAGGAAACCCTGCACAAAGGGCGTTCTCTGGCTGATGCCCTTGCATCGGCGTCCATGGCTCCCGAACCCGGCCGGCACACCCCTTTTGTCTGGCACAATGGCGGTTTGGTGCCGGAAGACAGGGCCCGGCTGCCCTGTTCGGATCTTGGGGTGCAGTACGGATTGGGTTTTTTTGAAACCATCTGTGTCCGCAACGCGGTGCCCGCTTACCTGTCTGCGCATATCCGGCGGTTTGACAACTGCTGGAATCAGTTGTTCCAGACGCCGCTTCCGGCTGTTGACTGGGAGGCGGTGATCCGCCAGGTGGTCGAGAAGAACGGCCTTTCCGGGGAAACCGCTGCTGTGAAACTGATGGCGACGCGGGGCAGCCGCAGCGTTGCGCCTTACGATCACAATCTGCTGGTAAGCGCCCGCAGGTATCAGCCGCGTCCGGCAATAGCCAGAGATGGAGGCCTGCGGCTCGCCGTCTATCCGCATCCGCGGGAAACTCCCCTGGCCGATTTCAAGTCATTGAATTATGCCTACTACTATCTTGCCGGCCGGTGGGCCCGGCAGCAGGGAGCCGATGAAGCCCTGATATGCAATGCGGACGGCTCCGTATCCGAGACCCATACGGGCAATATCGTTTTGATCCGGGAAGATTCCGTATTTGTGCCCGCCTCGGCGCATGTCCTGGCAGGGGTCATGCAGGATCAGGTGCTTGCATCCCTGGAGCGGCTGGGCTACACGCGTCGGAAATGCAAGCTCTATGCGGCTGATTTGCTCTCTGCAGAGGCGGTGATGGTTACGAATTCGCTGATTGGAGCAGTTCCCGCCCTCAGCCTGGATGGGCGGGAGCTGGGCCGCGCCGGCGATCTTTGCCGCCGTATCGGCCGGCAGCTCGCCTCCGGCAGCTGTTTGCCGGGAAGTTGAAAATACTGCCGGGAGCGACCGTCTGGGCAAAAAGGTTTTACTTCCCCTGCAGCGCCCGGCTGATGCGGTTCATGGCCGCTTCGATGTTCTCATGGCTGTTAAAAGCCGAGAGCCGGATAAACTCCTTTCCGCAGGTGCCAAAGCCCAGTCCCGGTGTGCAGACCACACCGGCTTTGTTTAGCAGCATGTCGAAGAACTCCCATGAATCGGTCTTGGTATGGATCCAGATATAGGGGGAATGGGTGCCACCCGCGTAGTCATAGCCCAGGCTCTCGATCCCGCGCCGAATGCGGGCTGCATTGTCCATGTAGAAGTCGATGAGCCCTTGTACCTGCTCCCGTCCCTCCGGGCTGTAGACGGCTTCCGCCGCGCGCTGCACGGGGTAGGCCACACCGTTGAATTTCGTGGAATGCCGGCGATTCCAGAGCGGATGCAGATCCACAGGGCTGCCTTCGCTGTCAAAGGCCCGGCACTGGCGGGGCACAACCGTATACGCGCAGCGTGTTCCGGTAAAGCCGGCGGTTTTGGAAAAACTCCGGAATTCCACGGCCACTTCCCTGGCCCCGTCGAT
>CAZWNV010000244.1:0-4149 GCA_964635265.1 uncultured Desulfobacteraceae bacterium | reverse complement strand
CTCGCTGCCGTTCAGGAAGAGCCCTCGGGGGATGCTGCCCGGGAGATTGCAAAAGAGATCGATTTCTGGTACGAGCAGGCGATTCAGTTGCTAAAAGACCTGGAAACCGTTCGGGGCCATACGGCGGAAAATTTTGGGGCCCAGCAAAATACGGATTCGCGGAAACAGGAGGCGCGCCATATTGATAACCCAATCAGCGGGAACGAGGCCTTGCGCGAAGGCAACGCCCGTCCGGGCCTGGAAAGCCGCCTGCAGTATTGGCGAATGCAGGCGCTGCATCTCTACGAGGAATTGGAATATGCAAAAGCCCATGCAAAAAATCCCCATGCTGACGGAAAGGCTTGAAACCCGGTGTCCGGTTCGCCGACGGCGGGAGATGAGTTCGGCATCCCGGGAGTCTCAGAGGTGGTGAAAATGGGCACGTCCCCGTTACAGACCAGAGAGATTGCCTATTGTGCACCGGTGATGAATCGTTTCAGTGATCTGCGCAAGACACTGGGCCATAACCTCTCCGTGCTGAAACGGTTTGCCGGGCGTGCCCGGATGATTGTGGCCTGTTTTGATGCGGACACCTCCTGCAGGGATTGGGTAGAGAACCATTTTCCCGGCGAAATCGAGAGCGGCCTTCTGGCGTTTCACGTACTTAATCCATTGCCGTATTGGCATTTTTCCCGGGCGAAAAACGCCTTCCGCAATCTGGTGGATGCCCGCTACTATTCGAGCCTGGACGGGGACAATTTCCTCTCCGCAGAGGATGTCGAAAAGACCCTTGCGCTGATCAGCGACTCCGGGCGCGAGTATATGATCCATCACTTTTCCGGTGCCTGGGGGGACGGCACTTCCGGCCGGATTACCATCCCCGCCCATATATTTCGAAAGGCGGGTTACCTCGACGAGCTGATGCCCCGCCAGTTTGACGAGATCGGCCTGATTCTGCGTCTGTTAACGCAGTTTCCGGAGCTGGTGTTTGTCTCGCGTCCCGGGGTGAACATATTTGAACGCTCCTATTGGTGCACTGAGTTTCTGCAGCGCAATGACGTTGCCGTACGACACGAGGAGGCGGATCTCGGGAACACGGAGAATCCGCTGAATCCCCGCAGCCGGAATTATATAGAACAAGATGAAAAAATTTATTTTTTTCATAAGCTCAATGCGTCCTATACGTTCTGGAGACTCTCCACCAGGGATGCCGGGCGGGAGAAATTCTTTGGCATCCTTGAATCCGCGCAAAGAGAGTATACCAGGACCCGGATCTGTGCAGAAAACCTGGATCTGCTTTTCTCCGGGGAGGCTGTCGGGCGGCTGCGCAAAACGCAGGAGCTGACCCTCTATGCAGTGAACAGGAACAATTTTACCTTTCTGCGGCCCTGGCTGGAGCATTACCGGGCACTGGGAGTCAAACGCGTCATCATTGTGGATGATCATTCGGACCCGCCGCTGGAGGAGTTCCTGGAGGGGGCGGACATCCATGTGGTGCGACCGCGGTTCGGGGTGTTCCGGACCTCAAAAGTTTTCTGGCTAAAGGCCTTGATCGCGGCTTTCCAGGAACCCGGGAGCTGGGTCCTTACTGTGGATGTTGACGAGTTTCTGGATTTGGAATCCCCGCCGGAAAATCCCGGCCAGGATCTGTCTCCGCTGGAATATTACCTTTTGCGGGCCGATGATGCCGGATGGGATCATGCAGCCGGGATACTGCTGGATATGATGCCCTCGCCTGAAGCAGAGGAAGTAACCGCGGAGAACTTCTTCGCCACGATGGGGTGGCACCTTTTCCGGCCCGTCAATTCGATTTTCGGCTACCAGGATTTACCGCCCGTGCGCTGGGCTTTCGGGGATTTCTGGCCGATTGCCTTCGCCTTGGATATCCGCTACAGACTTTTCGGCACAATTGATTGTCTTCGCAAAATCCCGTTGTTTCGTTTTTATCCGGAACTTGACCTCAATCAGGGCTTTCATACCCTGCTGCACAATGGCCGTTCCCTGTCATGGCGGGAGCTGCTTGTTCCGGAAAAGGGCCTGCTCCCGATCCGGCATTATAAATTGTGGAATGTTTTTGCCCGGACCCGTCCAGGGGATACTCCCTTTGAACGCACGGAGCAGTATTTTGAACGAACGCAGCAAAACCTTGCGCGCATTGCCGAGAGCGATACGGAGTACGTGCTGCGCAGCTGGCGGGCCACCCCTTTTAAAAGGCGATACGAAGGGGCCTGCAGCTTTCCTTTCTATTCCGGTTTTGCCCCTGTTAAAGGAGAATATCGCCATTAGGGCCGGCAGATTGGCGCGATACGGCATTATGACAAGTACAGCAAGCTTTTGAGTGGATCGCGAAATGTCCCCAAAAAAGGCCATACTCCACATAGGAACCCATAAGACGGGAAGTTCCTCCATACAGCATACGCTCAACAAAGCAACGGATAACGGGCAACTGGAGCGTTTCGCGTTTCAAAGGGCAATATCCTATCGCCTTAACGGCAACAACCTGCTGCCCCTCATCTACCGGCCGCTCTCAGAAGCCCCGAGGGAGATCAAAAATGAATACGGCGGGGATTCCGCGTTATACCAAAAACACCAGAAGGCCTGGCATGCAAAATTTCTGGATTTTCTCAGAAGCAATGAACGGGTGGTGTTGTCTTCGGAGTACCTGATCAACCTCCCTCCCGCTGCTCTGTCGAAACTCAGGGAAGACCTGCTGCAGGCGGGCTTCCCCGACGTTACGATCGTTCTCTACATCCGGGAGCCCGCCTCCTATTACATCTCCTCGGTGCAGCAGATTCTGAAGGCTTCCAAGATCATTAAACCGCCCGGGAAATTTCATTATAACTTCAGGAAAATTATCGAGAAATGGAACGGAGCGTTCCCGAACAAGCTGCTCATCCGGCCGTTTAACAGATCGGAGCTGTATAATCATTGCGTTGTCCAGGATTTTCTGCAAATCATCGGCAATCTGTTCGAGCTGTCCGATTTGGCCCGGAAACTGGATATTATTGATGTGAACCAGTCCCTTTCGGCTGAAGCGATGCTGATCCTGCAGAATTACCGGGAAACATTTTATTATGACAGGGATGATGTGTTTTACGAGGATTCATCAAGGCTTGTGAGGCTGCTGGACCAGTCGCAAAACTCCATATCCCAGACCCCTCCCGCACTGAAGAAAAACATCAAGGATATGATCATGAAAAACCACGGGGAGATATTGCAATGGCTGGAGAACATGTATGGAATCAGGTTCTATGATCTCAATGCCCAAGCCTCCGTGGCAATCGATGAGAGTGCTTGCCGGGCAAGCCGCCTGGAAGAGATACTGGATGCCTATGATCCCGAGATTGTGCACCGCCTGTTGCTGTATTGTCTCAACAGAGCCCTTACTTCCTGACTGATCATGCACGTATTCTGGCATACAATTATTGCTCCCGTTTTTGATATCCTGAAACCGCGAGAGGTCGTGGAAATCGGGGCTGATGAGGGTATAAATACCCGGCAGATCCTCTCCTACTGTCAAAAGAGCGGAGCCCGTGCGCATGTCATTGACCCCCGTCCGCGCTTCGACCCCGGGCAATTCCGGCGGGTGTTCGGGGATATTTTTCATTTTTACGAGAGCTTGAGCTTTGACAGCCTTCCCCGCATCGAAAAAATGGATGCCGTATTAATTGACGGGGATCATAACTGGTACACGGTCTATCATGAACTCCGCTTGATCGCCCAAACCGCGGATGCCAATCAAACCGCTTTTCCCCTGATCTTTCTCCATGACATTGAGTGGCCGTATGGCAGGCGGGACCTGTATTACAACCCGGAAAACATTCCGGCAATGCACCGGAACCCTTACGCCCGGCAGGGATTGGACCCGGCCGGCATCGGTTTGAAAGAGAATGGCGGCTTCAATGCCCACCTGTATCACGCAATCCAGGAAAACACTCCGCAAAACGGCGTGCTGACCGCTGTGGAAGATTTTATGGAAGCCTCACAAATGCCCCTGGAGCTGGTAAAGATTCCCGCCTTCCACGGCCTGGGCATCCTTTTTCCTTTCGGGCTTTTGGAAAACGCGGATTTTGGGGAGTTTATCCGCAGGCTGCAGTTTTCGGATGCCGGCCGTCGCATATGCATGGATGTTGAGCACTCCCGCGTCACGGCCTTGGCCGAGCTTGCGCA
>CAZWNV010000243.1:0-4150 GCA_964635265.1 uncultured Desulfobacteraceae bacterium | reverse complement strand
CTTGTCCTGATGTTGAAACAGGGTTTCCACGATGGGGTTTCGCTGGTAAAAGTAGGTCGGGTTCCGGGTGGCGCCGATATCATAGTTGCCGCTGACCAGGAGACCATCCATTAGTTGGGTGGGGTGCACGACCGTAGGCGTCGATGTCAGCGGCGAGCCGCTCAGGAAGGTCTGGTGGAGATCGGAGAGCAGCATTCCCGGGCAGATATAGACCACGTGGGCCCTTTCCTTTTTTATGGTCGAACTCCTCTCGGGCATGCCGTAGGTCCGGACCTCATCCGGGGGCCTGCCGAATGTTGCCGTACCGAGATAGCGGGCTGCCAGGAGCCCTGCATATCGTGCCACGGATACCCGCTTGACCGGTCCCTGGTCATCATGGAAGTCGCACCAGAGAATCAGGTTCAGCGTCTGAGAGAAGGGCGAATACAGGGCGCCCGGCCCCGACATGTCCACCATGGCCTCGGAGACCACCTGGCTGGCGACTTCGCCGGGCACGCTGCCGCATACCATGACCGCACAGCCGTGCAGGGCATTGGTCCGCCCCCGCCCCACGGTTCCGTCCATGGCTCCCAGAAAGCCGGGAAACATTTGGCCCTTATCGGTTTTGGCCCGCGGCTCGATGGCATCCAATATGTTGACCACCCGGATGGACTCGCCGGGGCGCGCAACGGCAATGCCGACCCTGCGAACGCCGGCCTCGGCAATCAGGTGCTTTTTCAGCTCTTCCGCATTGACGGTGAGCACCCCGTCTGACCAGCTGGTTTCCTCCCCCAGGCGGAGCTCCCGGACGGCATAGTTGCAGAGCTCGAGCTTCTCGAGCTCATAGGCCGTTTGAGAGCCCACCTGGGTTGCACTAGCTTGATACATGGCTTTTTTCCGCCTGTTTTATGCCGCTTTTGGCTGTCTTATGGATTCCAGCGCATTGATGATGCCGGCACTTTCCAGGACAAATTCCATCGGTCCCACTTCCCGTTCATAGACCTCGGCATCAATGCTTTGCTTCACCTGTTCTTCCAAGATATGGTATACTGGGAGTCCCAACGGGATCCCGGCCAATGGACCGGCATAGCTCGGATCGCCGTCTCGAAGCGTCATGGCTACCATCCGGGTACTCGCCGGGTTCGGCGTGCCCAGCATGGCCACCATTCGTTCCCGGTGACCGGAAGCAACGAGGCGGGCGATGTTGCCCTGCTCTTCAAGGTCCATGGCGCCTGCCGAGGTTCAGACAAAACACTGGGTTTCGGCGTAGATCACCTCGGCTCCGGCACTTTCCACGCATGCCTGGAGAGCCGGCGCGGCAATGCCGTCACGTTCACCAAGGCACAACACGAGTTTGTCCTTGAGATCAATCATGGGGGGCCTCCTTTCTGATTTTCGGTAACGCGGGGTTGCGTTCGATCAAGAGACTGGCGCCGTCACTGGCGCCGGTCATGCGGCCGAGAAAAAGGCTTGCTTTGGCCACGAACTGGACGCGCTGCATATTCCCGCCGGTAAGTTCGGCAATCGCGTGCGGCAGATAGGGAACGGCGGAGGCGATGTGGCCTTGGGTGGGCGAAAATCCGGGAATTCCGCGGGAAGCGACAAACTCCGGCATCTGCTCCCGCCGGATCTCTCCTTTTTTGGCGGCAATGGCTGCCAGTATCTGGTAATTATTGAAGGGCACATTGCCCGAGCCGGCGGGCTCCGTGATATCGGGGTTGTGTAATTCCACCGCGTAACGATCCACGTCGGACAGACGCATGTGATGGGCATAAAGGGGACCTGCGCTCAAAGCTTCGGCCATCTGATGTGCGGCGGATCCCTGGCCCAAACGGTGGAATGCCGAACAGTCTAGGCGCAGGATCGGGCTGATTCCGTCATCAGCAGCAAGGTCAATGGCAACGCCGACCAGTACGTCCTCCAGGACGGGATAACCGGATTCGAGGTGCCCCTTGAACTTCATGCCGAGCTTGGGAAGTGACCCGCCGCCTACCACAACGACCCGCCGATGCATACCGCTTGCGATCAGGGCGCCCGCCAGGATCATGGCGTGGATCGGACCCGCACAAAATGATTTGATGTCCGTGCCGCCGGCGATATTTTTCGGGGCCATTTCCCCGATGGCTTTTGCCAGGTTGCCGCCGCCGCGCTGGTAGCGATCGCCGATCGCTTCCTCGCCGCATCCCAGCAAGTGGTCTACCGGCGGCTCCTGCTGCTTTTGCAGAAGATCCAGAAAAGCGATGGCCCCCGTCACTTTCGCGGCCGCGTTTTCCAGGAGAACCGGGGCAGTCAAAGACTCGTCGGTGTCATGGCCCGACAGGAAAACACCCAGTTTTTCGGCACCGTGCAGGTAGAGCGGCTCCGCCCCCTGGGCCAGGGCGCCGCCGATGGCGTCTGGAGCCATTCGTGAGATCTTTGTACCGTTGCCATGAGCCGCCAGGGCTTGTTCCAATGCAGGCGGAACGGATTGACTGAGGCGGAGGAGCCGGGCACAATCCGCCCGGGCCAGCCAGGCATAAAAACCGGCTTCATCGACAAAGCGGCCCGCCGGTCCTTCAGGCTTTGCCTCCCGGAGGGGGTGGAGGTGCCATGGCCTTTTTATTGCGGAAAGGCGCTCAGGCGGGAGGTTGCCGATCATCACCTGGTGGGGGGGATAGGCCACGGCATCTGTAAACGTCCGCAGGTGGGCAACAATCCGTTGACGGAGCCCATTCCGGTCATAGGCAATTTCCCTTCTGGGTTTGGATCCGGACAGGACCAATCCGGGCACGTGTGCCATGCAGAAGACAGCACTACGGACAACAGGCCTGACAAAGACGTCTCCGGCGCTCATGATGATTCCTCCAAAACAAGGGAATTGGAAAAATCAAGGAACTGCACGAAAGTTTATCGTTTGAAACAATTCTCCAGGGTGTGTGGTCTTGTAAGGGGGGCGCTTATACGAGGACCGGCAGGTGTTATGCAGGGCAGACGGTGGGAAACCCTTCGGCATGCGGCAGCATAGGGTATGCCGCCATGTCCGCGCATAAGTGCTCCTAGTTTTCTCGTAAGGCTTGCGTATAGCCTTGTCAAGAATTTTCGGGGGTACGGGCAAAAAAATAATGCATTTTTTTGCCCCGGCGGTTTTCGGCTGCCGGAAGGTGGTTCTGTATTATGGCTTCCAGGGGTTTCTGGTGCATGGGTGCCGGTTTTCCGCAGGGTAAACATCTGGCTTTCCGTAGCCGAATGGAAACAAGGGAAGCGGTTTTTTGCTTCGGTATTTGCGTGTTATGGTAATTGACGGCTTTTTGATCCATGCTTATGAAAATAGATAGATTTTTTTGCAGCCTGCAGCGCCCAATTCCATTGACCGGGAAGAATCATGCAGTCCAAGCCCACTTATGAGGAATTAGAGCAGCGGGTTCTGGATCTGGAGTACACGCTTCAGGACGTAACCGCAGCACTTCAGCAGGCCCGCGCGGGAAACCGCGACCAGGCGGAGTCCGCCCGGGAGCCGGAGGGGGATCGGCAATCGGGTTTCGAAGACCTGGTGTTTCTCTCCCTGACTGCTGCCGAGTTCTTCGACCTGCCGCCGGAGCAGGATATCTGCAGCGTGATCGGCAAGCGGCTCAAGGAAATTACCGGTGATGCCGTGGTGCTGGTGAACCGGTATGACAAAAGCACCAACTTTTTTCGTGTGCAATACCTGCAGGGCTTGGGACGGTATACAGAAAGCATTGTCAGGCTGCTGCAGCGAGAGCCGGTGGGCATGAGCGTTGCCGTAAACGATGCAGACGCCATGAAAATGCTGCGAACCGGGAAATTGTGCCAAAGACCGGAGGGAGTCTATGAACTCGCCTTTGGCACCATCCCCCGGGGGATCTGTCAAATCATCGAAAAACTGCTCGATCTCGGAACGATCTATACCGTGGGCTTTGCGCGGGGCGAGGAGCTTTTCGGCGATGCCGTCATTATTGCCCGGCGGGGAGGCAATGAAAGGCTTGTGGCGGAAAGGGGCAGGCTGATCGAGGCTTTTATCCATCAGGCGGCCATCGCCTTTCAGCGAAAAGCAGCCGAAGAAGAGCTCCGCGAAAGCGAGCAGCGCTTTAAAACCATTACAGAAAAATGCCCGCCGGCGATTATGTTCAGATCACGGTCAGGGATACGGGCGAAGGGATTGCGGAGGAGTACA
>CAZWNV010000242.1:0-4219 GCA_964635265.1 uncultured Desulfobacteraceae bacterium | reverse complement strand
TGTTTTTTTGATGATCCGGCAGGGGCCCTGAAGGAGTGCGCCCGGGTTCTGCGAACCGGGGGAAGTCTGGTGATGGGTATCGTTGCCGCAGACAGTCCCTGGGGGCGGCGCTATAGCTGGGACGGCCAGTGCGGGCACCCCATTTACGCGTGCGCGAGCTTCTATACCGCGGCAGAGGCGGCGGATATAGCGGAGAAGGCGGGCTTTTGCCGGGCACAGACCTGCAGTGCATTGTTTGCCGGCCCGGAAAGTCCGCCGGAGAAGTTCGGTGACAGTGCCGAGGGTCTGGTTCCGGAGGCCGGTTTTGTCGGTATGCGTTTTTTTCTTGACAGCAGGCCGGGGCTGGGGTAAAAATAGCCCCTCTTTTTTCCGGTTTTTTTGCGGAAGCGAATCCCGCCTGCTTGTTTCTGCGGGTTTATATATAGGCAGCCCCGGCGCGGTCCAGACCGCTGTCGGGGCTTTTTTTTCTCAATGCGGCTGTTGCGGCGGGCAGATGCGGAAAGCCTTTCACGGCCGGCCGGCCCGGCCGTTTTTTTTCGCGGGGGATGCAAAAACCCGCAAAAGCAGAATCGCTGCCGGGATCCAGATCAGGATGTCGCGGATAATCGTTTTGCTGTTGATTATGTGCTGGGCGCTCTGGGAAAAGCAGCCGCAGCCGATGTCCAGACCGCGCGCCGTGTTAAAGAGCAGCGTGGCGACAAAAATCAGCATCAGGCTGTTGTATAAAACCAGCGCGCCTTCAAGCCAGACCCCCAGTATGACAAGGATTCCGATGAAAAGTTCCAGCCAGGGCAGCACAATGGCCACGGGGTTTACCAGCAGCTGGGGCAGAATCTGGTAGTTGGCCACCGTCTCCGCGAATGCCTGCGGATGAAGGATCTTGGGGACTGCGGCATAGAGGAAAATGCCGCCTGCAGCCAGGCGCAGGAGAAGAAGCAGGAAATCCATATATGTCCGGCCCGCGGAATTTCCCGGCTTCCCGGCGTCCCCGCCTGTCTGACCCGCGGGTGCGGCATGTCCGGAATCGGCGATTTCGCATGTCAGGGTGGCATTGCCGCAGGTGCTTGTTTCAAACTGGAACACGGGGTGGTCAATCCCGAAGCGCTTCCAGAGCTTTTGCCGCAGTTCCGCGGCCAGCCCTTCGGTGGCGCTGACCATCTGGTCATCCACCGTGAGATGGCAGGTGAAATCAATGCCGCAACTGCCGGTCTGCCAGGCATGCAGGTAGTGGGCGGAATGGATTTCGGGCCGGTTCTCCAAAAATTTCTGCACGGCCTCCAGGTCCAGCCCACGGGGAACCGCATTCATGAGGATGTTGACCGACTCCCGGAGAACACTCCAGGCGTTTTTCAGGATGAAGGCCCCGATCAGAAGCGAGAGCAGGGGATCGATCCAGTACCAGGGCCTGAATACGAGCACGGCCCCGCTTACCAGCACCGCGCCGGAGGTGAGGAAATCACCCAGCATATGCAGAAAGGCCCCGCGCACATTCAGATTGTGCTCCGCATCCCGGTGCAGCATCCATGCGGACAGACCGTTTCCGGCAATGCCCACCCCGGCAAGCGCCATAACGATCCAGCCGGATACCGGCTCCGGCTGGAAAAACCGCTGCAGGGCGGTATAGATGATATAGGCGACCGCGCAGCAGAGGATGAGCACATTGACAAGAGCGGCGAGAATTTCCGCCCGCTCAAGCCCGAAGCTGTGGCGGGCGGACACGCCCCTGCGGCCGATGCGGTAGGCCATGTAGGAGATGAAAACGGCGGCAAAGTCGCTGAAGTTGTGGACCGCGTCCGAGATCAGGGCGATGCTGTTGGAGAGAATGCCGCCTGCCACCTGGGCCACGGGAATAATCAGGTTGATGGCCAGGGTGAGAAGCAGGCGCACCCCCATGCTGCTTTCCGCCGGACTGTGGGGCCGGTGGCCGTTCTCCGCGGAACCGGCGTCCTGCTTTATATGTTCATGCTGTTTAGCTGCCATGCTGTGCGGTCTTATCCGCGGGGACCTCTGCTGGCATACCGTTTTCGCGCCACCGGCTCCACCCGTTGTGCAGCGAGCGGGCTTTTGTATAGCCCAGCTCTTTCAGGAATTCGGCCAGCATGTCCGACAATTCGCAGGCTTCGCCGTCGCAGTAAGTGACGACAGGGGTTTCCATGGGAACCGATTCGAACAGTTTCGGGATCTGCTCCTCGGCTTTTGCCCAGGGCAGACTGAGAGCGTCCTTGATATGCCCGGAATTGTAAGCCGTTTTGGGCCGGGCATCGACAAATACGGCCTTGTCTTTGCGATACAGTGCTATTGCCTGCTCCAGTGAAATCCGGTGAGGCGGCAGCTCGGCGGCGTCCGCCCGGGACTGCATGCCGGCGCTGCTGCATACGGGCAGCTGCCCGCTGCGCAGGGCGTTGGAGCCGAACCCTGCGACAGCGGCAACAAGCAAAATCCCAAGGATTTGGTATAGGGTTTTCATTGTATGCCACTTTGTTGGAAGATTTATAATAACCTATTATTTTACTTTTTTTATTTGAAAACTGTCAAGATTAAACAGCCGCGTCCTCATCAATGCCCGGCCCCGGCCCCTGGCGGCTGCCCCGGGGCAATCAGGGTTTGACAGAGCCGGGAAATGGGTTTATTACAATAAAACCGGTCTGCATGCCGACATCCCGGTGCGCCGTCTGCCGATAGCAATTGTTTTGCGAGAATATCATGACTGATGGGTGTACACGTCCGATATGGCTTAATCCCGAGAGCGATACGGTCCATGTCATAGATCAGCGCAAGCTGCCCCGCTGCCTGGAGTTTCTGGAACTCGGCAGCGTGGATACGGTCGTCTATGCCATCCGGGAGCTCGTGGTGCGGGGGGCGCCTCTTATCGGCGTTACCGGGGCCTACGGGGTGTTCGTGGCACTGCGAAATGCCGGCGCGGCTGCGGCCGATGATGCCTTGCTGGCGGAGCAGGCCGTGGCAATCAAGGCGGCGCGGCCCACCGCGGTCAATCTTGCCTGGGCGGTGGACCGGACCGTGGAAAAGGCGGTCGGCTGCTCCGGCAGAGCGGAACGCGTTGCCGCGGCCAGAGAGGAGGCCGGTGCCATTGCGGCGGAAGAAGTGCAGAATTCCCGGGCCATCGGCCGCCACGGCCTCTCGTTGATTAAGCCGCTGGCGGGGAAGAAATCCGGGCGGCCGGTCCAGATTCTTACCCACTGCAATGCCGGCAGCCTGGCCTGCATTGAATACGGCACCGCTACCGCTCCGATCTACGAAGCCGCCGCCGCGGGCATTGATGTCCATGTCTGGGTTGACGAGACCCGGCCGCTCAACCAGGGCGCCCGGCTTACCGCCTGGGAGCTGGGACGGCAGGGGATCGCCCACACGGTGATTACCGATAATGCCGGCGGTCATCTCATGCAGCTCGGCCTCGTGGATATGGTGATCGTGGGAACGGACCGGACGACCTGTACGGGGGATGTGGCCAACAAGATCGGGACCTATTTGAAGGCACTGGCGGCAAAGGACAACGCCGTGCCTTTCTACGTGGCCCTGCCGTCTTCCACCTTTGACTGGACCATTCGTGACGGCCTGGCGGAAATCCCTATCGAGCAGCGGGACCCGGACGAGGTGCGCTACATGCCGGGTTTTTCGGGGAACGCGGAGTTTTTGCTGACACCGGCGGACAGCCCGGCGGCGAACTATGCCTTTGATGTCACCCCTGCCCGCCTGGTTACGGGGTTTATCACCGAGCGGGGCGTCTGCCGGGCCGATGAGAATGATATCCGCCGGCTTTTTCCGGAGCGGGGCAACCGCTGATCGCCGGCCGCACCTCAACCCCAACAACGAATGCCCGAATCATGCCCAATGATGTGGAAAAAAAGGTAATTGCAGCTCTGCAGGGGGATATGCCGGTCTCGCGGCGTCCCTACCGCGATATTGCCGAATGCATCGGCCTGGATGAGGACACCGTCCTGGCCGTGGTCCGGGATTTGTACGAGCAGGGCGTGATCCGCCGGTTCGGGGCGACGCTTCGCCACCAGAAATCCGGCTACACCGCCAATGCCATGGTGGCCTGGTCCGTGGAGGAGGCCCGGATCGAGACGACGGGGCAGCAGATCGCCACCTACGACGCGGTAACGCACTGCTACCGCCGGGATCCGGCCCCGGACTGGCCCTATAATCTTTATACCATGGTACACGCCCCGGATGAGAGCGGATGCCGGGAAATCGCCCC
>CAZWNV010000241.1:0-4221 GCA_964635265.1 uncultured Desulfobacteraceae bacterium | reverse complement strand
GAGCGCGCGGCGTTTTTTCTGCCGAAATCGATCCCCAGCTTGCGCATGCGGTTGCGCAGCGTACTGTAGTGCACCCCCAGAAGCTCCGCGGCCCCGCCCGGTCCGCTTATTTTGCCATTGCACTGGGCAAGCACCTGCCGGATATGGGCCGCCATGACTTCATCCAGGGTCGGCGTCCGGTCCGCGGACGCCAGCGGGCCAGAGGTATTGTTGAAACGCGACGGCTCCCGGACAAGACCCGCAAAGGATATCCGGCCTCCCTGGTACTGGATCAAGGCCCGCTCCACGAGGTTTTCCAGCTCCCGGATGTTGCCCGGCCAGTCATGGGCGAGCAGTTGATTGATGGCTCCCTCCTGGAGTTCCGGCGGCTCTTTTAATTTTAAATCCCGGGACTTCTTCTGCAGAAAAAACTCCACGAGCGCTGGAATATCCTCCTTTCGCTCGCGCAGCGGCGGAATTTCAACGGGAAACACATTGAGCCGGAACCACAGGTCCTCGCGGAACTCTCCGGCAGCGACCATATCCTGAAGATTGCGGTTGGTCGCCGAGACGATCCGGACATCCACGGCGATCTCCTGCGTACCCCCCACCCGCTCTATGGTTTTTTCCTGGAGCACCCGAAGCAGGCGGACCTGTGCCTGCTGGGAAAGCTCGCCGACCTCGTCCAGAAAAATGGTCCCCCGCTCTGCCCGTTCAAACCGGCCCCGTTTCCGCTCCAGCGCTCCTGTGAAGGCCCCCTTTTCATGGCCGAACAGCTCGCTGTCCATAAGCGATTCCGGAATTGCCCCGCAGTTGACCTTCACCAGGGGCCCGTTTCTCCGATGGGAGGAATAGTGAATATAATTGGCGATCAACTCCTTGCCCACGCCTGTCTCCCCCAGTATGAGTACCGGGCTGTCGAGCCCCGCCACCTGCCCGGCCATACGGGTTACCCGGCGCAGCCCTCCCTCTGCACCAATGATTTCCGCCGAGGCCCTTTCATGCAGCTGATCATGGAGATAGCGGATATCCTCGGTCAGCTTTCGGTTGAGCTCCACCACTTCCTGGTGCCGCAGGGCGTTGGACATGGCAATGGCCACGGGTTCATGCAGAATTCGCAACAGCCTTGCCTGCTCCACCGAATACTGGTTTCTGCCGGTTGTGGAAATCCATAAACCCCCGATGCGATTTCCCTCGAGCTCCAGGCGGATCATAATAAAGGATATGTCGGGATCAAATCCCAGGTGCCAAAACAGCTCAAACAGGTCCGGGTCTTCTTCCTCAAGCCGGTTGACGAGCATAAACTCTTCGAGTTCCACGTGCTTTTTGATCCACTTGGCCCGCATCTCTTTGCTGTCGGGCAGGGCTACTTCTCCTCCCATCCCCTCGGCTGCCCTGGCAATGGTTCCCGCGATCCTGCGGAGTACATTTTTGTGGGGATCCATAAGCCCAAGGGACATAAACTGCGCCGGGATAAACCGGCTTACATACCGCTGCATCCGCTTTAAGGCGATCTCGATATCCAGGCTGCTGCAGATCCGCACGGTTGCTTCACGGAAGAACACATTCTGATCCACATTCATGGCACCTCTCCCTTGACGGCATCCGGTGTTTCTCCGGCAAGGCCGACTTCGTCCGAATTTTTTGGATTTGCCGAAACGATTCCACAGCTCCAGAGAAAATTATGCATATTTGAACAAATTAGTCAAATATAACTTTTTATTTTTGCCAAATATGAATAATTCTGCCCGGGAGAAACATAACCTTCTGAAATTTATGACTTCTAATTTTTGGCACGAATCTGGCAATGTATCCCGGCAGAAAGGCTAAGACTGCGTGATGAAAGAAAACAGCCGGACCGGTTTCTGGCGAAACCGGACGGCCAATCCATTACCCCATATAACACTGTAAGGAGGAATCCCGATGAGAAAGAAAAAACTGTTTTTTCAAATTTTTATGGCATGCCTCATGATGAGCGTACTGGCTTCCTGCAGCAGCAGCAGGCTCGCCTCCACATGGGAGGGGAGCAGCAGCTTTGCGGCCGCAGGGGAAAAAATAATGATCGCCGGCGCCACGGAGGATCTGGAACGAAGGCAGCTTTTTGAGCAAGCGGCAGCCGATAAACTCGGCCAAAAAGGAATAGATACGGTATCCAGCCTCTCGGTGCTCGACTCCCCCAAAAAGCCGGAAAAACAGGAACTGTTGAAAGCGGCCGGGAACCAGGGAATCAAGCTGGTACTGATTGCCAAACTGGAAGGCATAGAAAAAACCTGCGCGGTCTCCCCCTATGACCCGGGCCTTATTTACCGGGATATCGGCAACGATCCCGCAATGCTGAGCAAGGATCAGGAGCGTTACGTAAAGGACCGCTACGCTCAATGGGTGCACGTGAAGCTGCGAACGGAACTGTATGAAACAGACACCGGACGCATGGTCTGGTCCGACGCACCGGATGCCGCCCGTCCGGCACGAGAGGTCTCCGTCCGGGCAATGGCTGAGAAAGCCGCGGAGATCATCGGCCGCAAGCTTGACTCCCGCAGCATCCGCAGCAGTTAACGCAGCGCTTTATCCTGGCTGCCTCCTGGATACCGGGGCCCAAACCGCGGGTTTGGCCCCGGCACCTCACTCTCGCAGTTTGCGCCGCAGGATTTTGCCCACCGTGCTTTTGGGCAATTCCTCCAGAAATTCGATCTGCCTGGGCACCTTGTACGGCGCCAGATTCTCCCTGCAGTATGCGATGATTTCCTCTTCGGTGAGGGTTTCCCCCTGCCGGGCCACGATAAAGGACTTTACCGTCTCCCCCCTGTACTCATCGGAGACGCCGATAGTGCACGCTTCCAGCACCCCGGGATGCGCAAACAGCACCTCGTCGATCTCATTGGGATACACATTATAGCCGCTGGCGATGATCATATCCTTTTTGCGGTCCACGATGGTCAAGAACCCGTCCTCATCGAGATAGCCGATATCACCGGTATAGAGCCATCCGCCTTCCAAGACCTGCCCGGTCTCCTCGGGCTTTCTGTAATAGCCCTGCATCACCTGCGGCCCCTTGAAGCAAATCTCCCCGGGCTCCCCCGGCGCATTTTCGGTGTCCCCGTCAGCGGCATCCACGATCTTCAAATCTGTGCTGGGCAGCGCAATGCCGACGGTTCCCGGCTTCCCGGGGCCGTTGAAAGGCGTGGCCGTCCCCATGGGACATATCTCGGTCAGGCCATACACATTGATAATGGCGGCATCCGAGAGCTGCCGCAGCTTTTGGACAACAGCGGGCGGAAGCGGGGCCGCCCCGGCCACAAAAGCCTTGACAAAACCCAAATCCAGCTTCTCAAACTCCTCCTTGCCCAGCAGGCCGAAATAAATCGTGGGCACTGCCGGAAAAAAGGTGGGCCGGAAATTCTTCAGCACCTGCAGCACAACATCCGGATCCGGCCGCGGCACCAGAATGTCGGTCCAGCCGGCATAAATCGCCAAATTCTGAATCCCGGTAAACCCCGCGGAATGAAAAAAAGGAAAAATGCCGGCGGTTTTCTCTCCGCCCTCAACAAGGCCTGGAAACCAGGCATAGAGCTGTTGGGTGTTGCAGGACATGTTGGCATGGGTGAGCATCACGCCCTTGCTCACGCCGGTGGTGCCGCCGGTGTACAAATGCGCACCCACCGCATCCCACTGCGCCCGGTTTTCCACCGGATCCTCCGGGTAGCGCTCCAGGAGATCGGTAAACGCATGGACCTTGTCCCCGAATTCGATCTCCTGCGGCTCCCCGGCCATGGCGGGAGGCAGATAGTCCTGCGCCCGGCATACGATCATCTGCTCCACGCAGGAGCTCTCCAGAAGCTTGCGGGCTGTCGGATAGATGGTATCCAGGGCGATAAGCAGCCTGGCTTCGGACAAATTCAATTGATGGGCAAGTTCGCGCTCCGTGTACAGGGGGTTGTTCATGGCGGTTACCGCGCCGATGCGAAAAATGGCGTAATTGGCAATCACAACCTGGGGAATGTTGGGGAGGACAATCCCCACCCGATCGCCGCTTTCCACGCCCAAATCCATAAGGGCCCGGGCAAAACGGTTTACCGATGCCTCCAGCTCCCGGTAGGTAAGACTTCTGCCCATGAGGTTTAACGCATCGGTGTCGGGAAACCGCTGAGCCGTTCGCCGCAGCACTTCGGGAAGGCTCAGGTGTTCAAAATCGAGTTCTGTCGGGACATTCGGGGGGTAGTGCTGGTGCCAGATCCGCTGAAA
>CAZWNV010000240.1:0-4245 GCA_964635265.1 uncultured Desulfobacteraceae bacterium | reverse complement strand
AACTGTTTTCTCAGACCGAAAAAATCAATGCCGATTTTGAGGAAGAAGCTGAAAAGTCAGGGGGTGTCGGGGACGGCAACCCCGACCTGCTTGACTGGCGGGATGCCGCGGCAGCGGTGTTGGAGGAAAACAGGAGGATGCGCAAATACCTGCAGTCAGCCATGGCCGTGACCAAACATGAGATGGAGAGCCTCGGGGCCGCAAAAAAAGCCCTGGGCGGCTACCGGGGCCCCGGGGCGGCCTCCTCCACAGGCACCCGTATAAACATCCAGTCAGGATAGCGCGGGGAAATTTCAGGTAATGGCGTTCTGTTTTGCAGAACAGCGCCGTCGCCTGAGAGAACAAGTAATAACCCGCGACCTTTAACCCCGCTTTGCGGCTTAAATCTGCGCGCCTGCATTAACGATCCGGAATTCCCTTTCCCCTTTCCCCTTTCCCCTTTCCCCTTTTTCTTAAACTAAACTTTCCCGCCCCACTTCCGATAAGTATCAACAGATACACACACTCACACGCTGCCAAAAGAGGTGACATATGCAGGAAAAAGCAGATACCGGCTCTGCCGAGCAGATCATTGACGAGGCCCTGGAATCCGGCCGGCAGTACCTGGATGAAGCCCTGCCCGAAATAAGGGTCCTGGCAGAGGATTTCTACCGCGGCCCGGATGGCCCGGTCTGGGAGAAATTCGGGAAAATGACCGAGGGCCTGGACTGGCTTATGCACTTGCTTTATTCGGTTGCAGCCAACAGCGGGCTTTATTTCAATGCAGAAAGCTACCGCGAGACCTACATCAGGCTCGGCGACCTGCTCGGCGAGTTGAGCAATGCAGTGGAGGGCAAAGACACGGTTCTTACCGCAGATCTCATCCTCCACGAGTTTGCCCCGGCCCTGGAGTTTCTCAGGGATACAATCACAGAGACCCTGGCAGGCAAGTACGGATCGGAAAATTTTCACTGATACAACAGCACAACCCGGGAGAAAAATATGCTGGCACAGAAAAGGGAAGAGCGGATTTATGGAGACATAAGCGCTGACAACAGGGCTGCATTAAAACAGCGCTTTCCCGGAATCTATGAGATTCTTTCAGACCCGGAGTCCTTTTGCGGGGATTTCAGCGCGGAAACCGTGCCTGCAAAAAGCGGGGGCCATACCCTTCAAATCGAAAAAAACGGCCGGGCCTTTTTCATGCACTCAAGATACAATCCCGCCCGGGAGGCCGAGGCTGTAATAGACGGTTATTTAAATATTGAAAAATACAAGTACGTGGTGTTTTACGGCTGCGGGCTGGGCCATCACATCCATGCTTTTGCCAGAAGATATCCGGGCAAGAAGTTTTTCATCCACGAACCCTTTGCCGGGGTGCTTGAAAAATACCTGGAAAGCGCGCAGATAAAGGATCTGCCCGCAAAATCCCTGCAGGAAATTTCGTGCGGGACCGGAAAAGAAACCGTAAAGGGGCTGCTGGGCCGGGTGCTGAAAAAAGCAAAGGACCAGACCCTGGTAATCGAGCTTCCCTCCCATACAGAGATTTTCCCGGAGGCCTGGCAGGAGTTCTGCAATTTTTTCCGGCAGCAGGTCAAGGGAAGGAAAAGCTCCCTGCGCAGCAATTACGCCTACCAGAAGCTGTGGGTGATAAACAGCATCAGGAGTTTTCCCGAAGTGCTGAACTCGCCTGACATACTTCTTGAACACGGGGGCAGGTTTTCGGGAAAGCCCGCAATACTTGCCGCAGCCGGCCCCTCCCTTGACGAGGAAATCGAAAACCTGCGCCATATAAAGGAAAACCGCTTGGCATACATCTTTGCCGTGGGCACGGCCATAAACACCCTGGTGGAAAACGGTATCAGGCCGCATGCCGCCTGCGCCTATGATCCGAAAAAGGACCATAACCAGAAGGTTTTCCGAAAAGTGGTGGAACGCGGTATTGATGATGTGCCGCTTGTTTTCGGAAGCAGCCTGGGATCGAAAATACTTGATTTTTATCCGGGCAAAAAAATCCACATGCTGACAAGCCAGGACACCGCGGGAAACTATTTTCTGCAGCCCGCCAACGGCGCCATCCTGCAAAAGGTCCAGGACGCCCCTTCCATAGCGGTGATAACCCTTCAGATGCTGTGCATGCTCGGCTTTTCCAGGGTGATATTTGCGGGCCAGAACCTGGGATTCAAGGGAAAAACCAGGTATGCAGCCGGGGTTGACTACCGCAGGGAGGCAACCGAGCAGGAGGAGAAAAATGCGCTGTGGGTAAAAGACGTAGACGGAAACCAGATCCTGACCAACGAGGGCTACGACAGGATGCGGGCCCAGCTTGAGACCTGGATCAAAAAATTCGAAGAAGTCGGGTTCATAAACACCACCAAAGGCGGGGCTGATATAGAGGGCGCGCCCTTTGAGCCCATGGAAGAGGTGATTGAAAAATATCTGCATGAAACGGTGGCAGATGAAAACTGGCACGAGATGCCCGCGAGCTGCTATGACGCCGGATTTATGACAGAAAGGCTGTCTTCCATGAACCGGGCCGGGCAGGAGGCAGAAGTCCTTCTGGAGAAAATGGACAAGCATATAAAGACCATTGAAAAGCTCTGCAGGAACAGGAACTTTGCCCAGGCTGAAAAGACCTATGCCAGACTGGGGCAGGTGTTTAACCGCATAAAGACAAATGATTTTTTCCGCACCTTTATCCTTCCCATGAACCGGGTGTTCTACCAGATGCTGGCCTCGGAGATAGACGACATCAAAAACGAGAAAACTCCCCTTAAAAAAGGCGAGCTGGTAATAAATTCCTTTGGAAAATTTTTCTTTGAATGCAGAAAAGACATGAGAATCATCTCAAAGGCTTACCCGAGAATCCAAAAGGCGGTCAAAGACTACACAGCCGCCTCTGAGAACTGAGCCCGGTCCTGCATCGTAACGCGCATCGGTTCCCGGTATTTATTAAGGCTGCAGGGCTGTACGGCAGTTTTTTCCGGGTCGTGTATCAATTTTTCTCTGGACTTTCCCCTTTCCCCTTTCCCCTTTCCCCTTTTACCACTACCTTAACTTTTCCCGCTTCCCCGCCAATAAGAATGGCATGTATGTAAGCGCTCAACCACCACCTATACTGAGCCTGGCGGTCCCGGCAGAGATATCCATGAACCGGGAGAAGGACGGGGTCCGGCACCCCATAAACTCAGACATCCGGGAGAGCCGGGCTGCGATTTCAGGAGACGAGACTTTTTCCGCAGAAGTGAGCAGTGCGACGCCCGGATCCTACGAAGTGTCTGTGGCCCAGCTCGCCCAGGTGCAGAAAAGCGTCAGCCAGGAAGCTTATGCATCAAAAACCGACGTCGTGTTCGGCACAGGCGAGCAGAGCCTTGCCCTGGATGCGCCCGCGCAGCAGGCGCAGCAGGCGGTTGCTTATATCGACGGCGTGGAGGTGACCAGCCAGACCAACACCATCGAGGAGGCGCTAAACGGCGTGACCCTGAACCTGGAAAGTGTCAGCGCGGATGACGGCTCAGGCGGGCCTGAGAGCACAACGCTCAACATTGATACAAACACGGATGCGGTTGTTGAGAAAATGGGGGCTTTTGTTCAGGCCTACAATGATGCGGTCTCTTTTGTCACCAGCCAGTCAAAGGTCGGTGACAGTCAGGGCGGGATGCTTTTGGGCGATTCGGGTTTAAACAACGTCAAGCGGCGTCTCCAGGGTCTGCTGACCACACAGGTGCAGGGCAATGACTCCTATTCCACCCTTTCCCAGCTGAGGCTTTCCACCAAGCGGGACGGAACTCTCAATTTTGATGCCGGCGTCATGAACGAGGCCATATCCGGGGATTTTGAAGAAGTGACCCGGCTGATTGCCGGCGGTGACAATACGGACGGGATTTTTAAGCAGTACAAGCAGTATCTGGGCAGTATGACCGACTCCAGGACCGGTCTTTACGCCGGCCGGCAGGACAATATCGACCGAAAGATCGACCGCATTGACGATGATATTGTCAAAATGGAGGACCGCCTGGAAAGGCGCGAGCAGATGTATCTGGACAAGTTCACCGCGCTGGAGCAGATGGTGGCCGAGATGAATTCCCAGAGCAAATATTTAACAAAGCAAATGGACAAGCTGCCATCCTACGGAGGGGGAGATTGATGAATAATCCGTATCAGAACTACTTTGTCAACCAGGTGCAGACCGCCTCACCCGAGCAGGTCCTGATCATGCTCTATGACGGGGCCATCCGGTTTCTTCGCGAAGCCAGGGCGGCCATG
>CAZWNV010000239.1:0-4289 GCA_964635265.1 uncultured Desulfobacteraceae bacterium | reverse complement strand
CCCCGGCCATTCCGGATTGGGTCAGCAGGGCCGCCCCAAGGACGATATAGGAGAGCTGGCCGATCGTGGAAAAGGCCAGCCGCCGCTTGAGATTGTCCTGGGACAGAGCGATGAAGGAGGAAACCAGGATGGTGACCGCTGCAATGGCGCACAAGAGGGGCCCGTAGCCGAAATCGTGGAGCATGCCGGGGCCGAAGATTTCCGTTATCACGCGGAACACGCAGAAAACGCCCACTTTCACAACAGCTACCGCATGCAGCAGGGCGCTCACAGGGGTCGGCGCCACCATCGCCGCCGGCAGCCAGGCATGGACCGGCATAATTGCGGCCTTGGAGAAGCCGAATACGAACATCAGCAGCAGAAACAGCGCGGGCACCGCTGAAAGGCTGCCTGCAAGGAGGCCGCCTGCGGCAAAATCCAGGGTGCCGGCAAGCAGGTAGACGATGACCATGGCAGGCAGTACCAGCCCTATGGAGCCGCCCATAATGTAGAGAAGGTATCTGCGGCCGGAGCTCCGGGCCTCCCGGTCCTGGTGATGCGTGACCAGGGGATATGTGGAAAGCGAGAGAATTTCATAGAAGATATACATGGTCAGCAGGTTTGCGGAGAAGGCCACACCGATGGTGGCGCTTAGCGCGGCTGCAAAATAGCAGAAGTATCGGGTCTGGCTGTGCTCGTCCAGGCCCCGCATGTAGCCTATGGAGTAGGCGGATGTAACAATCCACAAAAAAGAGGACACAAGGGCAAACAGGAGTCCGAAGGCATCGACTTCGAGCTTGAAGGCGATGCCGGCAAACAGCGTGGTGATGGAAAATTCAAGGGTGCGGCCGGCCATAACAGCCGGTACCATGGAAGCGACGATGGCGAATTTCCCAAAGGCGGCTGCAAATGTCCAGGCTTCCCGTACATTGGGTTTTCTGGCGGAAATCAGGACGGGGATTACCGCCAGGGATACCAGCACAGCGATCAGGGGTTTTACCGATACAATAGGGATCATAGGCTGCCCGTAAACAAAGAGGATACCGCGGGTTCAATAATCCAGGTTACCAGGCTGTGCGCGTAAAAGCCCAGGACAATCAGCAGGCCGGCAGTTGCCAGAAGCGGCAGCAGCATATCCAGGGAGGCTTCCTGGATCTCCTGCTGCTCGTTTTCCTGGTGATTATCAAAGGGCTCGTAGTAGCTGATTTCCACGACACGGAAAAACAGAAGCACGTTGATTAAGCTGCTGATGATCAGTGCCGCAGTAAATTCGTAATGACCGGCCTCGATGCCTCCGGAAAGAAGGTACCATTTGCTGAAGAAGCCGCAGGTCGGGGGCACGCCGATGATAGAGAGCGCCGCCACCATAAAGGCGGTCATGGTAAAAGGCATTCTGCGAAACAGGCCCTGCAGGTGCTTGAATGCATCGGCGTTGATTCGGGATGCGATGGCGCCGGCGGTGAGAAACAGGCACAGGGTCATCATGGCATCGTTGACAATATGGAGCACCGCCCCGGTCACCCCGGTCTGGTTGCCGAGCCAGAAACCGCCAGCCATGTATCCCACTTCCACCACGATGATATAGGCCAGCATCCGTTTTAAGCGATCCTGTTTCCAGGCCAGGATGGAGCCGGAAATAATGGCGATGACCGCAAGCCAGACCACTATGTCCTGGAGGGCCATTTGCGAGAATGCAAAATCGGGCTGATAAATCGTCAGGGCCACGCGGATCATCACGTAGAGCATGACTTTGGTGGTAAGGGGCGCGATCAGGCTTGCAGAGGGGCCCGGGGCATGGGAGTAGGCGTTCGGGAGCCAGGTGTGCAGGGGGAAAAAGGCCATTTTCATAAACAGCCCGACCAGGCAGAGAACAAAGGAGACCTTGATCAGGCTTATATTCTCCAGGGTCGGGAGAATGGAGGCAATATCCACCATGTTCAGCGATCCGGTGGCAATATAGAGATAGCCGGTTCCAAACAGGTAGAGGCTGGCCCCGATCGTGCCCATGAAAAGGTAGTTCAAGCTGGAGACCGAAGCACGGCTGCCGCCCATGCCGAGCAGCGCGTAACCGGAAAGGGAGGCGATCTCGAGCAGAACATAGAGGTTGAACACGTCGCCGGTAATGACAATGCCCATGACGCCGGTTACAAAGAGCAAATAGAGGCAATAAAAGATCCCCAGCCGGTCGGGAAATTCCTGTGCGGCGGTGCTTCTGGTGGCTACGATATTGATGAGCGCAACCGTTGCAATCAGGATGAGGATGAGGGCGTTCAAATGATCAATGTGCCAGGAAATGCCCCAGGGGGGATCCCATCCTGCCATGCGGTAAATGATGTCTCCCTCCCGGCTGACGCGGAGCATTACAATTATGGTCGAGATCCAGGCCGCCGCCAGGGCGCATACGGCAGTCGGAAAACACAGCGAGCGCCGGGCCCAGCCCGCAATATTGACCACAAGGGCGGCAAGCAGTGGTACTACAATGATAAAAGCCGGAATTTGGGAACTCATGCCTGCGTGCTCTCATCGGTTGTGAGTTGGCTGAGAACTTCGTCTTCCTCCAGTGTGTCGTGATGATTGTAGATTCGTACCGCCAGGGCCAGCGCCACCCCGAGCGTGGCAACCGATACAACGATTGCGGTGAGCATGAGTACATGCGGCAGGGGGTTCATGTAGTCCGCGGGGTGTATCGTGTGCCCGTGGCCGTGGTGGATAATCGGAATGGAGGCCCCGTATTTTGTGGAGATGGATATGTAGAACAAAATAATGGCGGTCTGGAAAATATTCATCCCGATAATTTTTTTTACCAGGTTGTTCTTGGCGATCATGGCGTATAAGCCGATTCCCAGTAAAATTACTACACCCCAATAGTTGTATTTGGCCATCACCAGCGTTGTCAGCTCCTCCATCGCTGCCTCCTTTGCCCCCTATAGACCTTCGTCATGGCGCCCGGCGGAAACCAGGTTGTAGTAGATCCATATCATGACGGCGGAAACCGCTATGGCTACGCCGATTTCCACCAAAAGAATGCCATGGGATCTGGCCATGACAGGGTCTGTAGCAATCAGTCGCGAAAGGGCGCTGTAATCCAGGAAATTGGCGCCCAGCAAGAGACACAGCGCTCCGGTGCCGGCATACACCAGTACG
The DNA here is from genome assembly GCA_964635265.1 of uncultured Desulfobacteraceae bacterium. Lineage (GTDB taxonomy): Bacteria > Desulfobacterota > Desulfobacteria > Desulfobacterales > Desulfosalsimonadaceae > M55B175. The sequence goes on along the minus strand of CAZWNV010000239.1, from coordinate 1,166 downwards.
CCGGTGGATGCCAGTTGGGCGCTTATGCGTTCGGAGATCCGTTTTGTGGTGGATCGCAGATCGTTGGCGATGGCGAGCAGAATCAGTGTCGCACCCAGGATGACACCTCCCTGGAAACCGCCTCCGGGCGAATGGTGGCCGTGAAAGATAACATAGAGGGCAAAAAGCTGCAAAAAGGGGATCACCAGCCGGGCTGCTTTCTGGATAACCAGATCATAGGGCACCCATTGGGAGTCGATCCGCATGAATTCTTCCGATTCGGTGGGCTCTTTGCCGCCCTGCTCGATAATCAGGGTAACACCGGTTTCGATATGGCGATACAGCCTGTAGGGCGGTGGTTTTCTTCTGTAGCGGCGGAGAAGGAAAAAACAGGCAAAACCGGCCGTGAGAATCACGGTGGTCTCGAAAAGCGTGTCATAACCGCGGTAATCAGCCAGGACAGCCGTGACGAGATTGGGAACAGCCGTTTCTTCCAGGGCATTTTGAATGTAATAGTCCGACACGTGCTCGCTGGCCGGGGAATTCAGGCTGCCCCAATCCGGAAAATTCATGGTGCTGTAAATCAATGCCGCACAAAGAAGCACTACGCAGGCAAGGCCGAATGATTTCAATCTTTGCTTCTCCTAGCTGTTCGAAAGACTGCTGCAACAAAAAATACCGTACTCACCCCCGCACCCACCGAAGCCTCGGTAAATGCCACATCCACTGCCCCCATCACCGCCCAGAGAAGACACATGAGGAAGCTGTAGGCCCCGAATAGAATGGATGCGCCCAGCAGGTCCCGGACGGAGATAGCCGCAATACCGCTGATAATGACCAGTGCGAGAATGATGAGGTCGAGCTGCCAGATCATTGGGTGTCCTTTCGGCCTTTCGTCCAGGGCCAGCGTTCGGCCCGCATGCCGGCATCGGCGATGGCATGGGTGGCGGTGGGGCTGGTGATAAAAATAAATACCACGATGAGCATAATCTTTAAGGCGGTCAGGACGGCCCCCAGGGTCCATTCACTGACAACATAGAGCGCCATGCCGCTCATGGTGGTGAAAAGCCCCATGGTATCAAGTTTTCCGGCGGGATGCAGCCTGGAATAGAAATCCGGAAAGCGCAGGATGCCTACCGAGCCGCCGGTAAAAAAAAGCAAGCCGAAAATAATGAGCACCAGGGAAA
>CAZWNV010000238.1:0-4289 GCA_964635265.1 uncultured Desulfobacteraceae bacterium | reverse complement strand
GATTCCTTTACGATCCTCACCTATGACGACTCCGTAACGGATACGGAAAACATCCGCATCACTGAACAACGTGACGGCAAGTTCCTGTTAAACGATCCGGAATACCCCTTTGAAGTTCTGAAAAAACACGGACAGCGTTTTGCCGCCCACTTCCGGCTGAAAAAGGTCAATTCCCCGTTCCTGCGCAACCTGGCCCTGATTGACACCCCCGGCATGCTTGACAGCGTTACGGAGCGCGACCGGGGCTATAACTACCAGGAGGTCATAGGCGATCTGGCCCATCTGGCGGACCTGGTTCTGGTGCTCTTTGATCCCCACAAGGCGGGAACAGTCCGCGAGGCGCATACGAGTCTGCGCGAGACCATTGCCATGCGAACCTACGAGGACCGGGTGCTCTATATCCTAAACCGTATTGACGAGTGTTCCTCGCTGACGGATCTGCTCCAGGTCTACGGAACCCTCTGCTGGAATCTCTCCCAGATCACGGGGCGCAAGGATATTCCGCCGATCCATCTCACTTACTCCCCCCGCGCCTCCCAGGGACATACACGGCAGCAGAATAACCGGGACGGCTTTCTCCATCTGCTGGAGAATCAACGCAAGCAATTGAAGAACGCGGTGCTGCAGGCCCCCCGCCACAGGCTGGACAACATGGCATCCTTTGTGGAGACCCACGCGGAACGCCTGAGTCACTTTCTGGAGGCGGTTGTCAGCTATCGGCAGCGCCTGCGGAAATTTCGTCTGAAATTCACGCTCCTGGGATTTGCCCTTTCCCTTGCAGTCGGAGGCGCCGCCGTCTACGGGGGCACAAGCGCGGGCATTTTCGGCGGGCCAGGAGATCCCGTGGCCCTGGGCGGAGCTACAGGCGCGCTGATCCTTTTTCTGATTTTCTGGATCACCGTTCCCATGCGCTATATCCACGCCGCCTTCCACCGCAACTACCTCAAAAACATTGACCAGCTGATACCGCTTGAGACGCAGACGCGCCGGGACAGCTGGCAGTCCGTACGGGATCTGGTCTATACCTACCTCAAAAAAACCAACGGCCGCTTCCCCCTCTACAAGGTACGGCAGGAGTACAAACAGGTAAGGCAGGTATACGAGGAGGGAACAAGGGATCTCCGAAAAGCCCTGAACGAGCTGGCCAACCTGGAAACGGACAAAGAGGCCATAGTGGCAGATTCCTCCAAGCCCTTCTACTATAGCCGGCCGGAAGAAGAGACATCGCAGAGCCGGGATTCCGCCGAGGGACCTGAGACATATACAGGCCCTGATTCCGCGCCTTTTTTCACCGGTTCCTGAACGAGGCGGCCGCCATGGACGGCATTATCACGGCTGTAACCGCGCAAAAAAAGCGAAAGGACCGGGTAAACGTCTATGTAGACGAACAATACAGCTTTTCCCTGCCGGCGGAAAAGGCGCTCGGACTGGCTCCCGGCCGGTATTTGAGCGCGGAAGCAATCCGGGACTATAAAGAGCTGGATCAAAAGCAGAAGGCCCTCGAGCGGGCCCTGGGCTACTTGGCCGTCCGGCCCAGAAGCCGCCGGGAAATCCGGCAATACCTGCATGCCAAAGGGTTCTATGAGTCCGCCATCGAAGCCGTGCTCCACCGGCTAACAGAGCTCGGCTACCTCGACGATGCGGCATTTGCCCGGATGTGGGTGGAATCCCGGAGCCGAAGCCGACCCCGCGGCGTCATCGGTCTGCGAAGGGAGCTGCAGGAAAAAGGGATCAACGAAACACTCATTTCCGATGCCCTGCAGGATTTCGACGAGTTCTCCGTGGCCCGGGCGGCGGTCTCCGGAAAGCTAAAGAAATGGCGGGGGCTTGCCCCCATGCAGCGGCGCCAAAAAATATACGCCTTTCTCTATCGGCGCGGATTTTCCGGCACCACCTGCCGGGATATCTGCGAATCCGCGGCAGGGGAGCAGGAGATGTCCCCCTAGCGGTGCGGCGCCTCAAAGGAGAGGCCCCGTAATATGAAATCCGCCAGTGCCTCCTCCAGTCGCTGCAGGTCCATGTTTTTGCGGACCAGCAAAAAATAGAACAGGGTTCTTTCAAAAAGGCCGAAAATAAATACGGAAACCATTTCCGGCTCGCTCACGTGCACAACTCCCCTTGCGATTCCCCTGTTCACCTGTCCGCGAATCAGATCCAGAACCTGGTTTAATATATCCTCGTAGATCTCCTTGAACAGCCCCCCGTGGCCGATGCCCTCGCGCAGCAAAAGTTCGGCCGCGTCCAGGTTCTGCTGATAAACGGAAAAAACATCGCGGATGACGCGGTGCACGTTGCCGCGAATCTCCTCGGCTGTTTCCCCGCTAAACATCAGATCCGTGCGCTCGGCAAATATCATCCGCACCTGACCGATGAAGTCATTGCAGATCTCGCGGAAGATGGCTTCCTTGGAACGGAAATAATTATAGAATGTTCCCTGGGCCACCCCTGCGGCAGCAACAATGTCAGAGACCCGGGCCGACTGAAACCCCTTTTGCCGAAAGATGGCAATCGCAGCCGCAATCAGCGCTGCACGGGTGGATCTCTCCTCTTTCATTGCCTTATGCCTTCTGCTTTGCGGATTCATCCTGGCCAACACCTGCTGTAGCTGATCAGGCAGCCTTCCGGAGAAACTCCCGGGCCAGGCTCTTGTAATCCTGCGCCCCATAGCTGGTGCTGCGGTAGAAAACCACCGGCTTTCCGGCATCCGCACTGGCGGCGATGGTTACATTGGAACGGATGCAGACGTCAAACAGCAGCGGCCGGTAGCGTTCATCCGAACGGAGACGATCCAGGATAGTTCTGCAGACCCGCATCCGCTGGTCAAAAAACGTGGGTACCAACCCTGTAATGGAGAGCTGCGGGTTAATTTCCTCCTGGACGTCGAAAATGGTATCAAAAAGGTCCTCAAGGGCGTTAAATGCGTACGGATGGGTTTGGCAGGGAACCAGAACCTCCGTGGCGCAGGCGAACACATTGATTGTAAGCAGCGAGAGACTGGGCGGGGTATCGAGAATCATGACATCATAGCTGGCAGACAAGGGCTGAAGGGCGTTTTTCAGCCGGTTCTCCCGATCCTCTGCATCCACGAGTTCCACCTCCGCCCCGGCCAGGTCCGGGTGGGAGGCGAGCACGTCCAGGCCCGGCCATTTGCTGGAATAGAGCGCATCCGCTGCCGAGGCGGTGTTTTCGCCGCTTATGACATCATAAATGCTCGGCCTTTCCTCCTCCACGGCAATTCCAAGCCCGCTTGTGGCGTTGTGCTGGGGATCCATATCCACCACAAGCACCTTTTTGCCCTCTTTTACCAGGGCCGCGCCAAGGTTGATCACCATGGCCGTCTTGCCCACTCCGCCCTTTTCATTGGCGACGGCCACAATCCGGGGTCTCTTTTTCGCCATTTTCCCTCCCTGTCTGCCGACTTTGTTGCCTGTAGCCGGAGCATTACCCGGTATCTGCAGGCTGCTGCGCAAATGCGCTCTGCCTGGCCGATATCTGCTCCGCCATTTGCCTGAGCCGATTTTCCAAATCAGTGGCCTGGGCCGCCATATCATCCAGGCGGGAAATCAACTGGTTCTCATCGCCCTGCTGCTTTCCGGTCAGCTCCCCGATTTTCACCAGGTCGCTTGTAAAATCGTGAAAGCGGTCCATCAATCCCTCATAAAGCTCTGCGGCCACTGCATCCACAAGGATAAAGAGGTACTGGAACTTGATGTTTTCCTTGTAGCTTTTGAACTGAAAGGAAATGCCTTCCTCGGTTTCCCTCTTCATGCGCTTGACCGCGGATTTCAGGGCCGACTCGCCCTGCTTCTGCGAGGCCGGCTCTGCCTGCCGCCGGAAAAGGCGCTTGATCCGGCCGGCGATGGTATAGACGCCAAAACGCATGATCGCCTCGGTTTTAATGGTCCTGCTGTAGTTGAGTGTCGCCGCGGCAGGCGGCAGCTCCAGTTCCTGCTGACGTTTTACGGCCTGCACATCGGGAAGGGCAATTTCCTGCCCCCCCTCCTCCATGGTCTCCAGGCCCAGACTGCTAAGGGCCGTGTTATACTGCTCCATTGCGTCATTTACCATGGCTTCGTAGGGACCGGTAATGGAGTCAAAATATTCCTTGATCCGATCCTCCCGGGTCCGGATGAAATGAAAGATCCTGGGGTTCACGGTTTCGGCCATCAGCGCATCCAGCTCATGGGTAAACTCTTGAAAAACCATGTACAGGGCATCCGAGAAACGGCCCGAGGAAATATCGGCAAAATAGCGCTCCGGCGTAATGGAATAATTCCGGATAAATTCCA
>CAZWNV010000237.1:0-4293 GCA_964635265.1 uncultured Desulfobacteraceae bacterium | reverse complement strand
GCTCCCATGTGACGGATGTGACCAATGCCAGCCGGACCCTGTTGATGAATCTGCAGGGCCTCTGCTGGGACGAAGAAATGTTGGAGGCTTTTGGCGTTCCGCAGCGCATGCTGCCCCGGATTGTGCCTTCCATTGATTCGCAGACCTGGGGAACAACGCGGAAAGACGGCCCCCTGGGCGCCGAGGTGCCGGTTTGCGCAGCCCTGGGAGATCAGCAGGCCGCCCTGGTGGGACAGGCCTGTTTTGCCCCGGGCGATGCCAAAAATACCTATGGAACCGGCTGTTTTCTGCTGCTGAACACGGGCACCGAAGCGGTCTCCAGCGAGCATGGCATGCTGACCACCGTTGCCTACCAGGTGCGGGGGCAGAAGCCGGTGTATTGCCTGGAGGGGGCCATCGCTGTGGCCGGCTCGCTTGTCCAGTGGCTGCGCGATAACCTGGGCTTTATCGAAGATGCAGCCCAGATCGAGGCGCTGGCCGAAACCGTGGCGGACAACGGCGGGGCCTATATTGTCCCTGCCTTTTCCGGGTTGTTCGCCCCTTACTGGCGTGACGATGCGCGGGGCGTGATAACCGGGCTTACTGGCTATATCCGGCGGGGGCATATCGCGCGGGCGGTATTGGAGGCGGTCGCCTACCAGAGTTTGGATGTGGCCGAGGCCATGGAGAAGGATTCCGGCGTCCGGCTTCGCAGTTTGCATGTTGACGGGGGAATGACGGCAAATGAGCTGCTCATGCAGTTCCAGGCCGATATCCTGGCAGTCCCGGTTGTTCGCCCGAAAGTTACCGAAACAACCGCACTCGGGGCCGCCTCTGCAGCCGCCCTGGCGGGGGGACAGGTGAGCGGTTTCGAGGAGCTGAAGAAGAACTGGAGCATGGACAGGACCTGGCAGCCGGCCATGTCCGAGGCCGATCGGCGGGAGGGCATAAAGGGCTGGAAAAAGGCGGTCGAACGGACGTTTAACTGGGTGGAATAAGCGTAGAGGCGTTATATGCTGGAGATTGCAGAGCTGAGCAAGGAGCAGGTGTACACGGTCATGCGGGAGCTGTTGTATAGCTTCAACTACATGTGGTTTTTAATGGAGGACTGGGCCCGGCAGAACTGTCCGGAAAAAGCGGAGAGCGAAGCATTTCATCAGCTTTCCAGGGATTTTGGCGCCTATCAGGCAAAGCGTCTGGAAAAAATCATTGAAACGCCGGATGAAGGCGTGGAGCGGCTGGTCCGGTTTCTCCGGCATTCCCACTGGTGGGTTTTCGAAGATATTGAGCTCTCCAGGGTCTCCGGCAAGGAACTGCGGATGCGCACCCGGAACTGTACAGCCCAGCGTGCGGCAAAAAGATGGGGGATGGAATACTATGACTGCAGTCAGGGAGGCCTGTGGCTGCGGCAGGGCTTTTTTGCCCGGATCAACCCGCGCGCCCGGGTGGAGCGCATTTTTACGCCGCCGCAGCCCCCTCCGGAAGGGATCTCCGGGCAAGTCTCCTGCGAGTGGCGCATCGTATTGGAATAAGCCAGTTTCCGGGGGAGCAGGAGCGATCATGCGCTCCCGTCTTTGTATGTTTCCAGGACAAGCGGGATGAACTCTGTGAGATCCGCAACGATGCAGTAGTCGGCTTCATTGAAGATTGCTGCCCGTTCGTCCGTGTTGATGGCGATGACCAGCCCGGAGCCCTGCATACCCATCACGTGCTGCACAGCCCCGGAGATGCCGCAGGCGAGATAGAGATCCGGGGAAACTGTTGCACCGGTAACGCCCACCTGCTGGTGGTATCCGAGCCAGCCCCGGTCGCAGACGGTGCGGGTGCCTGCAACAGCCGATTTGGGAAAGAGCCGGGCGAGACTGTGGATCAATTCCATGTTCTCCTCGTCGCCGACGCCGGCTCCGGCTGCAACAATCACCCGGGCTTCGGTGATGGCGGAGCTGTCCGCAGCGGCCGGCCGGATGCCGGAAATCCGGGTATGCTCCAATGGGCAGGATACGGTTTCCGCGGTTACCGAACCCTTCTGCCGCGTTTTTTCGCAATCCAGCGGGAAGGTTCCCGGCTGCAGGGTCAGCACGCAGCAGGCGGCAGCGGCCCGGATATTGGCTTTTAGCTTGCCGCCGTAGGCCGGTTTCTGGAAAATCAGCCCGGAATCCTGCGTGCGGATCCCGGTAACCCCCGTAATGCAGTCAGCGCCTATTGCTGCTGCAAGGGCCGGGGCAAAGTCAAGTCCCTGGGAATTATTCGCCGCCAGGATATAGGCAGGCGGCTTGCCGCCAAACTTCTCCGCGAGAATCCGGCGGTAGGCTTCACCGCAATACTGGCTGAGTTCCGGGCAGTTTATGGCCTCCACGGTCTGCCCGGATTTGTCCGCTATATCGGCAGCCGCGGTGTCGATCTCCGCACCGAGCACAAGAATCCGGACGGCGCCCTCCTGGTATTTCTGCAGCTCCAGGGCAAAGGCTGCGAGGTCGTAGGTCTCGGGCAGGATCCGGCCCCGGTCATGGGCTGCGATAACAGCGATGTCTGCGGAGGCTTCTACAGGCATAGGGCACTCACTGGATTAAGGCCTTTTCCCTGAGCAGGGCCAGAAGCTGCCCGGCTTTTTCCCGGGCCGAGCCGGTCAAGGGCCTGCCGGCCCTTGATTTGCCGGGGATCTCAAAACCAAGCACGTCCCGGCCGGTCGGTGCGCTGCAAAGTGTCTCGGCCCGTACTTGTTCCATCTCCTGCTTGCTTGCGCGCAGCAGGTTGGACAGGGAGGGATAGCGCGGCGTGTTGGCACCGGTCTGCAGGGCCAGCAGTGCGGGGAGGGAGAGTTCCAGGAGCTCCCTGCTGCCGTTTTCGATCTCGCGTTCCACCGCGATTGCGCCGAGATCCCCGGCAGGTTTCGCGGCAATTGCCTGGGTGGCACAGGCAATCCCCAGCCCTGCCGCCAGCATGGGACCGACCTGACCGTTCATGCCGTCTTCGGACATGCTGCCGCAAAGCACAAGGTCATAGGCTTTTGTACCGGCATATGCCGCGATCCAGGAGGCAAGGACAGACGGGCATATCCAGTCTCCGGCATCGGTCAGCAGGTGGATGCCGTTGTCGGCCCCCATTCCGATGGCGCGTTTCAGGACTTCTGCCGCGCGTTCAGGCCCTACGGTCAGCACGTCGACGCTTGCGCCTTCTCTGCTCTCCTTGATCTGCACGGCTTCTTCCACGGCGAATTCATCAAAGCGATTGATTTTATAGCCCGGGAATTCGCCCAGCAGGGCAGCGCCCTGCTGGGCCCGGGTGATCTGGATGTGCTCGAATTCCGGCACCTGTTTGATGCAAACGAGTATGCGCATGATCCGAAAACCGGTTTGGTTTGTTTGGGCCCCGGGGCCTCTTGGGTACCCCCCGAAGGCATTGGCGATACAGCTTCCTATTTTGTATAGGAGCGGGGGAAGTTTGTCAACAAAAAATAACGAGCGTTCGTTATTTTTTGTTGACGCATAAGCCCTTTTCCGATAACTTCTAAGGCACGTTTATGCTGATGATATCGGGGGCAGGCAACCGCCTGCCCCCGATATCATTACGAATTTTTGCATTATCCTCCGGACATCACCGGTCATTGCGAAAGGCTGATTGCATGGATTTGGTCCTATCTCAAGGCGAAACGAAGCAGAAGCGGCCTGGACTGTTTGGGCCGAAGGCGAGTTTCCAGGGCACTGCAAAGCGAGCCTGAGAGATATCCCAAATTCATGCACACGCCGGGAGCAATGCCGGCGATGTCTGCAAAAAACGGCAAAGATTCGTAAGCCATCACCCGTCAAGCTTAACAAAAGGAGCGATCGTGGATTTTCAGATTTCCGAAAAAATGCAGACAATTCTGGGGATGATCAACGAGTTCGTGGAAAAGGAGCTGATTCCCCTGGAAAAGGATTTCCTTGCGGACAACATGGACAAGCTCCTGCCGGAGCTGGAAAAAAAGCGGGAAATGGTGCGCCGGATGGAGCTCTGGGCGCCGCTTCACCCGGAGGAATACGGCGGCATGGGGCTGGACCTGGTGGAGAGCGCACTGATGTTCGAGGCCCTGGGCCGCACCCCGCTGGGGGTTTATGCTTTTGGCTGCATGGCCCCGGACGCCGGCAATATTGAAATCCTGCACAAGTATGCAACCGATGAACAGCGGGAGAAATACCTGCATCCGCTGGTGGAGGGCAGAATCCGAAGCTGCTTTTCCATGACCGAGGTCGAGATGCCCGGCTCCAACCCCACCATGCTGGAGACCACGGCGGAAAAAGACGGGGAGGACTATGTGATCAACGGCCACAAGTGGTA
>CAZWNV010000236.1:0-4304 GCA_964635265.1 uncultured Desulfobacteraceae bacterium | reverse complement strand
CGATTGATGGCCTTCTTTTGTGCCGTTCATGTTCAGCGTCCGGCCCCGCTGGAGTTCACCTCTCAGGGCCGCTTCGAAATTGACATTCTTGGCCTGGTAGCCCGGTGTGTCAACGTTGGCCAGGTTGTGGCTGATGATTTCCTGTCGCTGGGCCAGTCCATCCAGGGCCTGCTTGACAGTATCGAGGGTGTAGTTTGAGGAGAGAAATTCCGTCATGTTAAACCTTCCAGCTTTGTTCCTGGCGTAAATATTTTTTAACCCGGGGGACATAGACTTGCGTTTCCCGGAAGGGTGGAATGCCTTGATGTCGGTCGACCGCCACAGTGCCCGCGTTGTAAGCTGCCAGGGTGAGATCCAGGTCTCCCTGATAGCGGTTCATCAGCTGGCGCAGCAGCCGGACCCCGCCGTTGATGTTCTGCCGGGGATCAAAAGGATCCTCCACCCCCAGGCTGGAGGCGGTGGCGGGCATGAGCTGCATTAAGCCCTGGGCGCCCGATCTGGAGACCGCCTTGGGGTTGCCGTTGGATTCCGCTTTGATCACGGCCCGGACTAAATCCGGGGACACACGGTGCTTCTGGCAGGCCTTCTCGATTAAGGCGTCAAAGCCCCGTTTTCTCCCTGGTTGGTTTTCCTCTTTCCAAGCAGGGGAACCAGCCGGGTCAGGACCGGGATAGACCCAGGTTGGCTCCGGTTGGCCCCGGGCGGTTTCCCTGTGGGCCTGGACCGAAGTCATCAATTGGTAGAGCAGTGATTGAAGCTGATTGGTAATATCCATGCTGATCGTTTTTCCTGGGTGCCTCTGGTCAATCGTCAGCGGCGAGACTGATAGGCTTGGGCAATATAGATATCGTCCTGGACTTTTTGCTGGTTTTTCTTGAGCTCTTCCCGAAATTCAGCGATTTCTTTTTCCTTGACAATTTCCAGGGTTTCTTCATCCTGCCGGGCCTGAATGACTTCTTCCCGTTTATGGTGAATTTCGGTGACCTTGGTTTTCAAAGCTGTGATCAATTCCTGTTTTTTCTTGTCCAGCGCTTCCAGCTGGGTGCGGATTTGATCGATGTGCACCAAGTCCATCTCTCCGATTTGTTCTCCGGTGAGTTCTTCCCAGAGCTGGATTTCCAGCACTTCCAGCATTTTCAGGGAGTCTTCCAGCTCCTGTTTTTCGCGCAGCAGCCGGCCCAGTTCGATTTCCAGGCTTTCTACAATGGTGGAACGGTAATCGAGTACAGTTTGCAGTGAGAATTCAGGCGGCATGGTTGATCTCCTTACCTTTGTTTTCGATGGCCGTCAGCTGCCGGAAAGTTTCGTCGAATAAGATGCTTTCCTCTTGATTCTGCTGCAGGAAATCGTTGATGGCCGGCATGGCCTCGATCGATTGATCAATGGCGGGATCCGATCCACTGACGTAGGCACCGATATTGATCAGATCCCGGGCCTCCTCGTAGGAGGCCATGAGGCTCCGCACGCGGCCGGCGTACCGCAGGTGGTCATCGGAGACGATGGCCGGCATCACCCGGCTCACGCTGTGCAAGACATCGATGGCCGGGTAATGATTGCGGGCTGCCAGGTCCCTGCTGAGCATAATGTGTCCGTCCAGGATGCTGCGGACGGCGTCAGAAATAGGTTCGTTAAAGTCATCCCCTTCTACCAGCACGGTGTAGAAGCCGGTGATGGTGCCTCGCTTCCCGGCGCCCGTCCGTTCCAGCAGCCGGGGCAGCAGGGAAAACACGGAAGGCGTGTAGCCCTTGCTGGCGGGGGGCTCACCGACGGCCAGACCGATCTCCCGCTGCGCCATGGCAAACCGGGCCACGGAGTCCATCAGGAAGGTGACGTCCAGGCCCTGATTGCGGAAGTACTCGGCGATGGAGGTTGCCACCCAGGCTGCCTTGAGGCGGACCAGGGCCGGTTCGTTGGAGGTCGACACGACCAGCACGGAGCGGGCCAGGCCTTCCTCCCCTAAGTCGCGCTCAATGAATTCTCGCACCTCACGGCCGCGCTCGCCGACCAGGGCGATCACGCTGACATCGGAGGCCGTGCTGCGGGCGATCATGCCCATCAGGGTGCTTTTCCCAACTCCGCTTCCGGAGAAGATGCCGATGCGCTGGCCTTTACCCACGGTGAGTAATCCGTCAATGGCCTTGATCCCGGTATTGAGCGGCTGGGTGATTTTCTTTCGCTCCAGAGGGTGGGGGACTTGATTGTAGGTCGGGACCCGGTCCACCAAACCCAGGGGTCCGAGATTGTCAATCGGTTCTCCGATCCCGTTGAGCACTCTGCCCAGCAGTTGGTGGCCGACCGGGGCGCTGAAACAGCTGCCGTGGGGGTGCACATGGCTGCCCGGTTGGATGCCCTGCATCTGCCCCAGCGGCATCAGCAGGGTGTGCTGATCCCGGAATCCTATCACCTCGGCCAGCACGGGTTTGCTCCCGGGGGAGCGCACCTCGCAAACTTCGCCGATCTCGCACTGCAGCCCGGCCGCTTCAATGGTCAGCCCGACCACATTTTTGATCCGACCGGAAATTTCTTTGGCCGAGAGGGTGTTTAAACACTGGTGGAATTTCCCGAAATCAGCTCCGCCCTGCAGAGTCATGACTGACCTCCCCGGTCGCTGGTTTCTGCTTGATGAGCTGATTGAGTGTTAAAGAGAGCTTCCTTGATCTTTTCCAATTTGGTGGATACCCGGGCATCAATCAATCCGTGTTCGCCTTCAATCAGGCAGCCGCCGGGCTGGATCTCGGGATCGGCGACAACCTGCAGTTGAGCCCCGCTGCCCTGGTGCTTTTCCGGCCAGTGGGGGTCCAGCCGCTGCTGATCATCCGGGTGAAGATGAAGAACCAGATCACCCAGTCCCCGGGCCTCGACCATGGCGTCGCGGATCACGCCTTCTAACACATCTTCATCGAGCCGAAAACCGTCCCCAAATATTGTTTGGGAAATCTTGATCACCAGCTCGAGGATCGATTCTTCCTGGCTGGAAAGCATCTCATCCCGGTGCTCTTCCAGGCTTTCCAGGACGGCTTCTGCTGCTCCGAGCAGATTTTGGGCTTCCTCCCGGGCAGAATGGATCCTTTGTTCCTGTTTTTGCTGGGCGATCCTTTCCGCCTTTTCCTCGGCCTCGGCGAGGATCCGCTGCATCTCAGCTTCGGCTTTGGTTTGAGCTTTACCGGATCCGGGGTTGGTTGAGGGGTGATTGGGGCTTAGCTGGGAAAATTGGACCGGGTTGGAGGAAGGAAGGTCCTGCCAGCCCTGATGGTTGATGACGTCCAGGGGATGCCAGGGCTGGAATTCCCCTTTTCCATTCTGGCCTTCCTTGATGATCGTCTCGGAGCGGTAAGACGCCGCGGCCTCATCTTCCGGGTTTTTTTCAATCAGGAAAGACGGCAGGTCGTGAACGGGCTGTGAGCCCATCCGATCGGGTTTCCAGGGTTGGAAGGAAGCCTGATCGGGCCCGGACTGCGGTGAATTATTCGATAATTTCTTCATCGGTTCCCATGCCTGCAATCATAATTTCTTCGGCTTCTTCCAGCCGCCGGACGACTTCGACGATGCTCCGTTGGGCATCATACACGTTCTTGGCCAGCTGAGGACCGAGCAGCTCCAGGTCTTCCTTGAGGGTGTCTCGGGCTCGTTCGGAAAGGTTGCGAAAAATAAAATCTTTCAGTTCATTCGGGGCGGCCTTTAATGCCAGGGATAATTCCTGTTTGTCAATTTCGCCCAGCACGCGCTGAATTCCCCGGTCATCCAGCTTCAACAGATCGTCAAAGGTAAATAAGTTATCTCGAATTTCCTGGACTAATTTGGGGTGGGTTTCCTCCAGCTCATCGAAGATGGCTTTCTGGACGCCCCGGTCTACCTGGTTGAGCATGCCCACCAGGAAGGTGACCCCGCCGGTGGCCCGGAAATCTGCTTCACTGATCACGCCGGACATTTTTTGTTTGAGGTGGTTTTCAATGGCCTGGACCACCTTGGGAGAAACGCGCTCCATTTGAGCCAGCCTGAGGGTGATGGTGACCTGCAGAGCGTGGTCCAAGAAAGACAGGATATTGGCCGCCAGCTGCTCATTCAGATGGGCCAGGACGAGGGCAATGGTTTGCGGGTGCTCCTCGGATAATGTGTTGGCGATCTGGGCCGGGTCGGCGTTTTTCAGCATATCAAAGGAGGACATCTGCTGGTGCGCAGAGAGCTTGTCCAGCAGTTCTGTGCTCCGGTGCGGCCCGAGGGCCTGCGCCAGCAGCTCCCGGGTGTATTCGATGCCCCCGCTGAGGGGATCTCCCCCGCCGTGAGCGAAGGCAAACGCTTCCTCC
>CAZWNV010000235.1:0-4326 GCA_964635265.1 uncultured Desulfobacteraceae bacterium | reverse complement strand
CGCCGTCATGTGGCGGCATTGATCAACGGGGGGCCGGGCTCGGGCATCTACCGGACCCGGGACGGAGGAGAGAGCTGGGAAGAATGCCGCAGAGGGCTGCCCGATGAAGATCTCGGTCAGATTGCCCTGGCCAACCCGGGGAGGGACTATACACCGGCGGATTTGGAACTGGCGGAAAGGCTGGCGGATATCTATGCCCTGGTTGTCCAGCGCAGCCGGGCCGAGCGAAAACTCGCCGAGTATGCCGAAAAGTTAGAATGGATGGTCGAAGAACGCACCCGGGAGCTGCAGGAAGCCCAGGAACGATTGGTCCGCCGGGAGCGCCTGGCGGTGCTGGGCCAGCTGGCCGGGGGGATTGGGCACGAGCTCCGCAATCCGCTGGGGGTGATGTCCAACGCGGTGTATTTTTTAAACCTGCTGCAGCCCGAGGCCAGCGGGAAAGTGAAAGAATACCTGGACATCCTGGAAGGGGAAATCCACACTTCAGAAAAAATCGTCGCGGACCTGATGGATTTCGCCCGTTTGAAAGAGCCCGAAAGGGAGGTGGTGGATGTCCGGCCCGTGCTGACCCGGGTGCTGGATCGGGAGGCCGTTCCGGAAGGGATCGAGGTCGAACTGGAATCAGCCGGGGATCTGCCGGCGGTTCAGGCGGACCCGGACCATCTGGTCCAGATCCTTTCTAACCTGGTCCGCAATGCCTGCCAGGCGATGGGGGAGGAGGGCGAGCTCACCTTGAGGGCTTTTCCTCGGGACGAGCGGGTGGTCATTGAGGTCGAGGATACCGGGGAAGGGATCCGGCCGGAGGATCAGGAAAAGATCTTTCAACCGCTGTTCACCACCAAAGCCAGGGGCATCGGCCTCGGCCTGGCCCTCAGCAAGAAACTCGCCCGCGGAAACCGAAGTGAGCTGGATTTCGAATCCCGGCTCGGGAAAGGAAGCACCTTCCGCCTCCGGGTTCCCATGCGGGAGAAATAGGAAGGACTCCTGGCGGGACCTTACCCGTTTGAAAAGTGCTCGGAACTGAGGCAGGGTATAATGAAAACGTTGAATTGGCTGGAGAGAAGGAGCCTTAATTCCGGTTAGGCGATCACGATCCAGATTGGATGGGAAACATGCTGCAGGATGAAGAAGGCAACCAAAAAGATATTCTGGGCCGGTTGATGCGAACCCGTTTTGCACTGCTGACCGCAGGGCTTTACCTGCTGGTAGGCGGGTTGTGGATCCTGTTTTCTGATCAAATTCTCTGGGCTTTAAGCCCCAATCCGGAGACTTATTCCCGCTGGCAGACCTATAAAGGCTGGTTCTACGTCCTGGTGACCGGCGTTTTGCTGTATCAGCTGCTGCGGGTGTATGTCAGAAGACAGCAGCAGGCTGAACGGGACCTGCGGGCCTCGGAAAGGTATTTGCGCTCGCTTTTCGAAGGTGCTGGCGATGCGGTGTTCCTGCAGGACGTTCAGGGAAATTTCCTGGAGGTCAATCAAGAAGCGCTGAGCCGGTTGGGTTACAGCCGGGAGGAGCTGCTGTCGCTGAAAGCTGGCGATATCGATTCCTCGGTGGAGGCACCTTTTGATCAGGAACAGCTGGATTGGCTTCAAAAGCAGGATAATTTTATTTTAGAGACCGAACAAATCACGAAAAACGGGCAAAGGATCCCCACAGAAATAAGCAGCCGGGTGATCCATTACCAGGGACAGCCGGTGGTCCTCAGCATTGCCCGGGATCTAACAGAACGAAAGCGGGTCCAGAAAGCACTGGAGGAGAGCGAAGAACGCTACCGGCTGCTGGCGGAAACCACCCAGGACCTGATCTGTATTCATGATATGGCGGGGAAGATCACCTACCTCAATCAAGCGGCGCTGGATTTTACCGGCTACGACCGGGAAACGGCTTATCAGAAGCACATCCGTGAGTTCGTTCCCGAAGAAGAATTAGAGGACATGCGCCGCCGCCGGGAGGATAGATCTTCAGGCCTTCACCAGCGGGCCCGCTACCAGACCCGATTTACCAATCAGGAAGGTGCGGCCGTACCCGTGGAGGTCAGCTCTGCTCCCATCGTCAAGGCTGATCAGGTGCGGGAAATTCTGCTGATTGCGCGGGATATCTCCCAGCGGGTGAAAGCAGAGCGCATGGTTCGAGAGTATTCGGAGCAGCTGGAGGATATGGTGGAAGACCGCACCGAGGAGCTGTATCGGGCCCGGGAAAAGCTGTTCCAGAAAGAAAAAATGGCCGTTTTGGGGCAGATGGCGGGCAGCGTGGGCCATGAGCTTCGCAATCCTCTGGCCGTGATGTCCAACGCTGTGTATTACTTACAGCTGGCGGATCCAAATCCGGATCCCAAGGTGGCAGAATACCTGGATATTCTCAGTGACGAAATTGATCATGCCAAGAACATCATCTCAGACCTGCTGGGATTTTCCCGGATCAAGCAGCCGGACCAGGAAGGAATTTCCGTGGAGAGATTTATCAAGCGGGTGATGGGTGACATTGACCTCCCGGAGGGGATCGTGTACCGGGAGCAGGTCGCCCCGGATCTGCCCCCGGCCAAGGTGGACCCCGGACATTTGAAGCAAATCTTGCTCAACCTGATCACCAATGCCTATCAGGCCATGCCTGAGGGTGGGGAGCTGGCCCTTTCGGCCCTGGAAAGGGATGACGGCCTGGAAATCAGGGTGAGAGATCAAGGGGTGGGAATTAAGCCTGAACATCAAGGAAGGATCTTCGAACCATTGTTCACCACCAAGGACCGCGGTGTGGGTCTGGGTTTGGCGATCACCAAACGCCTGGCTCAGGTCAATCAGGGAGAGGTCAGTTTTGAAACGAAAGAAGGTGAGGGAAGTTTGTTCATCCTTAAATTACCGGTGGACGAGGAGAAGGTGATATGAGCCCCAAACGAGTGCTGGTTGTGGATGATGATCAGCGGATGACGCACACCCTGGTCGACATCCTGGAAGCAAAAGGTTACCGGGCGATGCCGGCGAACACAGGTGAAGATGCCCTCCAGCTGGCCCGGGAGGGTCCCTTTGACTGCGTGATCTCGGATATTAAAATGCCGGAGATGAACGGGGTGGAACTCTTCCGCGCCTACCGGGAGATGCATCCGGACACGCCGGTGATATTGATGACGGCGTATGCCCCGGGCGAGCTGCTGACCAGCGAGGTCAGTGAGAGCGTGGTCGCAGTGCTCAGGAAACCTTTCGATATTGATATGGTGATCACATTTTTGTCCGCGTTATAATCCTACTTTAACTTGTCTAGCAATTTTTTTGTATGGTTGATCAAAAACCCTCCATCCTCATTGTCGACGATAACCTCAATTTTCAGCAAACCCTGGTGGATATCCTGGCGGCCCACGGCTATCGGGTCCAGGTAGCTTCCCGGGGTGAGGAAGCCCTGGCAAAAATCCGGCAGGAGACTTTTGGGGTCGCTTTAATTGATCTCCGCCTGCAGGATATGCCGGGATTGGAAGTGCTGGATACCTTTCAGGAGACAGATCCACTGATCCACTGCATCTTGATGACGGGGCATGCTTCTCAGGATGCCGCCATTCAAGCTTTAAACCGGGGTGCTTATTATTTTCTGCAGAAACCCCTGGATCATGAGCAGCTGCTGTTGATCATCCGCAACGCGCTGGAAGCCAGACGGTCAGAGCTGGAGCTTCGCCGGAGTGAAAGCGTTAACCGGTCGATCACAGAGGCGATCCCTGACTGTTTGATTGAATTAGACGAGACTTCCGAGATCCTGCACTTGCAGCAGCCGGGGGATAAGGCTCTGTTCCTGCCCGGCGTGGAAGTCGGTACTACCTTGACTGATCTGCTGCCGAAGGATCAGGAAAACATGATCCTGGGGTTGATTGAGCGCACCCTGGGGTCGGATTCCCTGGGGGAACAAGAGTTTCCCCTCCAGCACGGAAAAGAAACGCGTCATTTTGAGATCCGCATGGTCCCCAAGGGCATTGATCAGGTGCTGGCCCTGGTCCGGGATATCACGGACCAGGTAAGGTTTCAGCAGGAGGCCGAGGAGCGGCGCCAATATTTAGAGAGTGTGCTCCAGGCAGCTCCCGATGCCATCATCACTCTGGACAGTGACCACCGGATCATCGATTGGAGCCGGGGCGCTCAGCGCCTGTTTGGGTTCCGGACGGAGGAAGCCATCGGGCATGACCTGGATGAGTTGATTATTCCGCCCAACTCGGAGTACCGCAGTGAAGGGGAAGTGCTCACGTCCCATGTGCTGGACGGTCAGGTGGTTGCCCCTACGGAAACGATCCGCTACGGGAAGGATGGACAGCCGGTCCATGTGATCGTGGCAGGAGCCCCCATCCTGCGC
>CAZWNV010000234.1:0-4329 GCA_964635265.1 uncultured Desulfobacteraceae bacterium | reverse complement strand
GTTGCTGCACTGCCTTTTCGCCGGCTGCGAGGCCGCAAGCGCGCCAAGATCGGGGAGCCGGCCGGGCGCCTTTTGAAGGCCTTCATCGAGCAGGAGACATGCCGCACCATAGGCTTCGTATACGGGAGACACCGCGTCAGCCAGCAGCTCGATATCCGCCATTTCGCTTACATGCCGTTTTACGGCCTGATTTCCGGCTACCCCGCCGGCAAAAACAATCGGGGAGGCCGGCGGATCCCGGTAAAACAGGGTGTCCACAAGGTTTTTGGCAAGGCCGCGGCACAACCCCTCGCTGATCTCCGCCAGGGCATAGCCCTCCTGCTGGGCATGGATCAGGTCGGTCTTTGCAAATACGGCGCAGCGCGTGGCGATCTTGGGAATCCGGCCGTTGTTGGAAGATGCGATTTCGCTTAATTCGGCGATGCCGGAGAGGTTCAGGCGGCCGGCCTGCTGATCCAGAAAGCTGCCGGTCCCCGCAGCGCACGCCGTGTTGCTGCGGGAGCCGCAATAGTTCCCCTCGGCGTCAAAGCATATCAGCCGGAACTTCTCGCCGCCCACAGACAAAACACCCCCTGCTTCCGGATGCAATGCTCTGGCCGCGCGGATTAGAGCAATCTGCTGATCATAGCGCCGGTCGGCCCAAACCATGGAAGGCGTTTCCCGCGTAGCAGCCACTTCTGCTATGCAGGCGGTATCGATTTCAGCCGACAGACGCTCGAGGCTGCCCGGGATATCCCCGTGATGAAACAGATAGGCGGTCTGCCGGATGCGGGCCTGGCGATCCAGCAAAACGGCACTGAGGGATACAGAGCCGATATCAATTCCAAGAACATATCCGTAATCCATCTCCTGCTCCTCTCCAATAACCAGGCTGCAGAGCTATTGTTCCGGCTCCCGGCTGACAGGCTGCACCTGCGCGGCGTACTCCAGCACAAGCTCGGGATGATCGTGATAGCCGATGCGAATGTTTTTGAGCACAACACGAGCTCCCGCATCCGGTGCAATCCCCTTATTGTCGGTATACACCCGGATTCTCCGGTCCCGCCCGTAGAGCAGCCAACCCTCCCGATACGTTCCGCGAACCTTTCGGACGACTTCATTGCGCAGTTCCGGGTCCGCAAGCGAACGCCGCTTCGGGGTAATCAGCAGTTCCCGCCAGCGGGCCGGCTCCCCCGCCGCCTCCACGGATTCGAGCCGTGTTATCTCTAAATTGCCATAGTAACGCTTCAGGCGATGCACGGTCAAATGATATGCATTCCCGAGCAGGAGCTCCGGATGGCTCCCGTATATCAGGATCGCCCGGCCGTCCCGCTGCTTGATAATCGTATGCTTATCCTGCTTATAGATAACCACGCATTGGCGCAAGCGGTACCGCACCCGGCCGGTCTTGGATTCGTACAGGGATTTGACCGGTACCGTTTTCTGCCGATAGGGGGCAGACGGCCGAAAACGAAAGGAGTCGCGCCCGAACCAGGCAAAAAGCGGCAGATGGTCAGAATAACCCCTGCCCAGATGCCTGCCCCGGCCTTTTGCCCCGCGCTGCCAACGGAAGATGGCGCCGCCCCGGAAAAGATAGTCCGGATCAAATTTATCAAAGGAATTGTCAATATAGCTAAGCCCTTTTCCGTCGTAGAGTCCCGGAGATACCATAATGTGGTCGGGACTGCCGGGTGTCCCGAAAAAACGAGTGGACCAGCGCCTCTTTTTTTGCAGCTCCAGCCAGAGATTGTACAGGCACTCTTCACATGCCGCCTCCCCTGCAAGGTGCCGCTCCCGGACCAACCGGCCCTCGCGGAGGGTGCCCAGAATATGGTTGATGCCGGCAGTACCGCCGGTGTCGTTTAACTCCGGATTCCTGGCCAACGATTGAAATTCATTATAATTGCTGTTGAAATCCCCTGCAACGACAAAGTCCGCATCGCGCGGAAGCGGTTCCAGCGCTGCGGCCAGACTCCGTGCATAGGGCAGGCGGCGGCTCTCCGGGGCGCTCTTGGATTTCCAGTGGTTTACAAAAACCAGCAGCGGCCGGTTTTTCACCATCAGCCGGACCTGCAGAATATTGCGGCTGCCTTCTCCGGGCACTTCGATTTCTTTTGCCGCTGCCACAGGGCAGCGCGACAGAAGAGCGCATTTGACCGTCGAGGGCCTCTCATCGGCAATGGCCATATGCGGATAGGGCTCAGCCAACTGGCGGTTTAAAAGCGCCAGCGCCTGCCGGCTCTCCACTTCCTGGAGCGCCAGGATATCGGCATCCAGGTCCTCTATCACCCGGGCCAGATGAACCAGCTTGTGCTCCAGCATCTTCCGGTCCCAGTCCATGCTGCCCGGTCTGTATCCGGGGTATTCGGTGCCGTCGCGCTTCACATCAAACAGGTTCTCCAGGTTATAGGTCCCCAGCGAAACAAAGGCGGGCGGCGCGGACAGAGCCGGCCGGGGGCATAAAAGAAGACCGGACAGGGCCGGCCACAGAAAGACAAGCCAAAAAAGACAGCGGAAATCCCGTCCGGCCCGGCTCTGCATAGTCACAACCCCCTTCGCTTTTTACGCCCCTGTCCCCGGTTTTTCAGGCAGCAGCTGCTGCACTATCCCCGAAACGGCCCGGAACGGAAACGTATTGACAAATAAAGAACAATAACGTTACAAAATAACCCGTATATGGCTGCCAGCCGCTTGTTTCTTTCCCCGGCATCTCTTACGGTTTGCGGCAAACACCCCGGATAGGATCCCAGAATGGACAAAGTCCTCATTGCAGACAATGATTCCGGAACCCTGCAGCAGATCCAGGAAGGCTTCCAGGAGCTGCATCATTTTGAGCTCCTGACTGCCAAAGACGGAAAAACAGCGCTTTCCTTACTGCATAAAAACAAAATAGCGGTTTTTGTGACAGCTGTCCATCTTCAGGATATTGCCGGCATAGAGCTGATTGCCTTCATCACCCGCAAGCGCCAAAAAACTCCGTGCATCGTAATGGTGGGGCCGGACACGCCCAAGCCCCGTTTTCAGAACCGCACCGGCCATGAGGACGTACTGTATTATCTGCAAAAACCGTTTGCTTTCGGCAAGCTCGCTTCCGCCATATTTGTGGGGCAGAACCTCAAGGACGAAGGATTGAGCCGCAAGGGGATCAGCCTGCGGCATTTTCTGCCTTTGATTGAAATCTCCGGCAAGACCTGCTGCCTGGATGTTACCAGCGCCGGGAACAAGCGCGGCTATCTGTATTTTGACCACGGTGTATTATTAAACGCGCACTGCGAGGATTCCACCGGCGAGGCAGCCGCCAGGGAAATGGTCCGATGGGAGCGGGTCCAGCTCTCCCTTTCCCCGCTGCCCAGGGAACAGAATAAAAAGGTCATCAAAAATGAATTGATGGAAATCGCCGGAGCCTTGTGGGCCCGGTCCGCTCCCCGCGCGCCGGAGAAGGCGGAATCCGCCTGCCCCGGACAACAGCAGCCCGGGCCGCAAGGGTGGAACGGGCTTCAGGCTGCATTACGTCGGCATGCCGGCATGCTGCATGCTGTCAACGGATACAAAGGGCTTGCCATTATCACCCCGGGAGGCAAGGTGCTGGCCACTGACGCCAAGGAGGAAGCTCCGGATTTTTCAGCCTTTGCCGCCTCCTTCAGCAAAATCCTGTCATTGTCCCAACAGACAGCGAACCAGCAGGGATTCGCCAACTGCAGCGGCATAACCCTGCACACCAACAGCGGGCGGGTTCTGTTGATGGCGGCGGACCTCATTAAGGAAGGCAACTACCGCTTTCTTCTATTGATGGATACCAACAGCAATTCCTATTTCATGCACGTCCAGCTCACCAAGATTATCCCCGCCATCCTGCAGGCCAAGTAGCCTTTCTTCCTCGAGACCGCAAGGCGGCGCGGAGAAGAAAAAAATCAAAATAATTGCTTGACGCTCTAACATCCGATCTGTTACCTAATCAACCTTATTCGCCATGAAAAGACGAAATCGAAAATTCTTTAACTATAAGAATAACACCCCGTGGACGGAGAATCTACAACTGGTCATGCAGTTGGGATTGACCATGGCGGGATGTATAATTTTTTGCTTTTTTATCGGATACTTCCTCGATGCCTGGACAGGCGTCAAGGGGCCCTTCATAGTATTATTTACAATACTAGGCATAATCGGCGGCGGGGTTGTCGTATACCGACAAATCATGGAAGTATATGATAACAGCCGGGACGACAACGGGACAAATGAAGATACTTAGAGAAAACGAAAGAAAATACGCTTCGCTCGCCGTAAGCCTGGCTGTCGTTATCGGCGTGGCCTGTTTTCTTCTTGCCTTCAAAGCCATCGGCAAAGGCCTGA
>CAZWNV010000233.1:0-4374 GCA_964635265.1 uncultured Desulfobacteraceae bacterium | reverse complement strand
AGCTGTTGTCTGAGCCCGAAAGGGCGAGTTCACAGTGAGCTGGCGGAGCAAGCCTAGAGATAGCACAAGGTGCGACAGGCCTCGGGGTAAATATCGGGTATGGCCTTACAAAAAACAGACCATAGCTACCCGTGACTTTCTGCAAAAATACCGCCGCAGCGGGATAAACCGCTTTTTACGAAGCCATCAGAGGCAAAGACAGTAAGATCATGCAGTACGAGAACAGGATTGTTGTCCAGTATGCGGAAACCGGGATCCAGGCCCGCCTGAAACCCGGCATGGTATTGAACTACCTCCAGGATGCAGCCACCGACCACTGCGCGGAGCTGGGAATCTCCGGGATCGATCTCCTGCCCCGCAACCTCGCCTGGGTGGTGTACCGCTACCACCTGCGCATCCACCGCTACCCCCTGTGGAAGCAAAAGCTGCTGGTCCGCACCTGGCGGCAGCCGGCAAACAACCTCTACGAGCTCCGCCAGTTCGACGTCCTGGATGAAGCCGGGGGCCTGATGATCCGGGCCAAAAGCGCGTGGATCCTGACGCGCCTGGACACCCGGCGGCCCGTGCGCTTAAAACCCAACATGCCGGAGCACATCATGAACGGCCACCAGGCGCCGGTGGAAAATGATCTTGCGGAAATCCCGGAGCAGACGGCCCTGGAAAACGCCCGCTCCTTTATGGTCCGCATGCATGACCTGGATTACAACCGGCACGTAAACAACAGCATATACGCCATCTGGGCCCTGGAGAGCGTCCCGCGGGACACGGCCGAGGCCTGCCTGCCCGCTGAAATCGCCATCCAGTACCAGGGGGAAGCGCTCTTCGGGGACCGGGTAACCGCCTATACCCAGGAGCTGGCGGGCGCAAACGGGGGAAAGGATTTTCTGCACGCCATCTACAACAACGGCGGCGCCAACGCTCCCATAACACGGCTTTTCACCCGCTGGCAGCCGGCCGGGAACTTTCCGGGCGTATAAGCCCCTCTCCCGCCGCCTCCGGCTCGGCGGGCCGCAGCCCAAACCGCACGCTTTAAAACCGCTCGATCAGCTTGTCAATGATATAGGTGCTCTCGCGCATGGCCTGCTCGCTGAAGAAGCCGAACCATTCGGCGATCCGTTCAAACTCGGCCAGAAACTGCTCCTTGTCCGCCCGCTCCAGCATATCCAGGCTCTCCTGCAGGGAATGAATATACTGCCGCAAAAGCTCCCGGCGCTGCCGGGAGGCGAAAATGATCTCGCAGTACAGCGAGGGGTCCTGGGCGAAAAGCCGGCCCACCATGCCCAGCTCCAGGCGGTATATGGGGCTGGTAAAATCCAGGGTGCGCTCCAGGTCGACCTGCTGCTGCCACAGAAAGCGGCCGAAGGCGAAGGTGGCGAAATGGCGCAGGGCCTGGACCAGGTCCATGGTCCGGTCATGCTCCTGCGCATCGGCTGTCACAATCACGCTTCCCCAGGCGGTGAACTGGTCGAGCAGCCACTGGCAGGCGGCCGTATCCCTGCCCGGCGCGGCCACCACGATCTGCTTGTCAAGCGAGGAGGTGCTCGGGCCGAACATCGGATGCAGGCCCACAACCGGGCCGCTGTGGGAATCGAGCATGGCCGCCAGGGGCGGTGCCTTGATGCTGGTCACATCAGCCAGGACGGCATCCTCGGGCAGATAGGGGCCAAGCCGGCGGATGATCGCTTCGGTGCGCTCGATGGGAACGCTTACGAGCACCGCGTGAACCCCCCGGCACAGCGTTTGCGCCTCCGGCCAGTCCTCCTGGTCCAGGATGCGGACGGCATAGCCGGCCTCGGCAAAACGGCGGGCGAAGTACCGGCCCATGGCGCCCCTTCCGCCCACGATCAGGACCACCCCGCCGGGAAAAACCGCCTTGCGCGACAAGCGCCGGCTCTGCTCCATCCGCGACTGCCGCAGGATGGAGCGGTAGAGGGCCTCGATGAAATCCGGGTCCAGCCCCTTGGCAGCCCCCTGGGCGCGGCGGTTGGATATCAGGTCCTCCTCCCGGGAGGGATGATACACCGGGAGATTTTTTGCCTTCTTGATTTCGGTAACCCGTTTGACCGCCTTCTGCCGTCTCTCCAGAAGCGTCACGATCTGCTCGTCAAGGCCGTCGATCTCCTGCCGCAGCGCGTCCAGGTCCTGCCCGCCGCCGTTTTGCGCGTCCGAATCCGCCATTGCCCGATCTTTTCCTTTCCCTTGCACCGTCTAGTGTTCTGCTTCCGCCGCGATCTTCTCCTTCAAGCTGCAGATAAAGCACTTATCCGGCTTTATGGTCTTGTAGCCGCAAACGGGGCAGCGGTTTACCGGCTGCTCGTCGCCCTCCTTGTGCTCGGGATCCGGGAGCACATCCTTCATCTGTTTCAAAAAGCCGAAATAAAACTGGGCCTTCACCCCGGCAGATCGCTGCTGGAGCGAGTCCAGGACCTCCTTGTAGACCAGGCTGGTCGCCCCCCGGGAGTGGGGGCAGCTCCCCTCGGCCACCGCGATGCCGTGCATTTGCACGAACTGCTCCATCTCCCGGTCGGTCAGCATCACCAGCGGCTTGACCCGCCGGGCCATTCCCGGCTCGCCTTCCAGCACCGGGGCCTGCCGGGCCATGTAGCCGATATGCCAGGCAAGCACATTGCTCAGCAGCACGGCGCATTCATCATCCAGGTTGTGCCCGGTGGCCACCGTATCGCACCCATGCTCCAGGGCCAGCCGGTTTAAGTAGTAGCGCTTGATGGTGCCGCACAAAGAGCAGGCCGGCTTTCGGCAAAGCCTGCAGGCCGTGTCGAAATCACAGCCCATGAGCTCTTCAAATGTGTATACATAGACCGGCACCTCCTGCCGCGCGGCAAAGCGGCGCACTTTCTCCTCGGAATCCCGGGAGTATTCGCCGAAGCCGTTGTTGATGTGCACCGCCACAACCGCGGCCCCCAGATCGGAGAGGATCTTCCAGGCCCCCATGCTGTCTTTGCCGCCGGAGACGCCCAGAAGGATCCGGCTGTCTGCAGAAAACATCCGGTAGCGCCGGATCGTGCGCTGCACCTGCCGCAGCACATGCTCATGGTAATGCTGCCGGCAGAAAGCCGAATTATGGCGTTCCAGCTTGATAAACGCAGTTTCTTTGCAAACGCTGCACTTCAAAACCGCCTGCCTTAGAGCTTTTTCAGCAGCTGGTTGGCGGCGGTGAGCATGGGATCCCATACCGGGCTGAAAGGCGGCGCATAGGCCAGATCGGTCTGGCTGAAGTCCCGGACCGTCATGGCCGCATGCAGGGCCACTGTCGGGGCCTTTATCCGGTGGGCCACGCCTTCCTCGCCCACCATCTGGGTCCCGAGCAGACGGCCGCTTTTGCGGTCGCCGACCATGTGCACCCAGATGGTTTTGGAGCCGGGGTGGGCGTGTGCCCGGGACGGCGTCTGTATCGTGACGGATACGGGATCAAACCCCGCGGCTTCCGCTTCCGCCGTGCTCAGGCCCGTTCGCCCCACCTCCAGTTCAAAAACCTTGAACACGGCGGATCCGGCGACTCCCTGGAGGCGGGTATCTTTGCCGCATACGTTATCCGCGGCCGTCCAGCCGGCCCTGTTGGCCACCAGCGCCAGGGGGATCCAGACCTTCTCGCCGGTAACCACGTGATAGGCATCGGCACAGTCTCCCGCGGAAAACACGCCCGCAACGGAGGTCTCCACCCGCCGGTCCACCGAAATCGCATTTTTGGGGCCCAGGGCAATGCCGGCATCGCCTGCCAGCTCGCTGTTCGGCCGCACGCCAAGGCCCACCAGCACCATGTCCGCATCCAGGCTCTGCCCCCCGCAGGTGACGGAAAGCCCGGAGCCGCCGGCGGCAATCTTTTCCAGGGGCTGCTCCGGGTAGAGGGCCACGCCGTGCTCGGCCAGTTTGTCTTTTACAACGTCTGCGATCTGCCGGTCATAGCTCTTCATAAAGCCCCGGGTAACCCCTGTCACTTCAATACCGCGGCTTGTCAGCGCTTCGGCCATTTCCAGGCCGATATAGCCCATGCCCACCAAAACGGCTTTTTTGACCGCGTGAGACTGCAGGTAGGCCTTGATATCCCGGCCGTCGGCAAGGCGCTTGAGCGGCAGAACCCCCGGGCTGTCGATGCCTTCGACCTCCGGCATAAAGGGCCTGGCCCCGGTTGCGATCAAGAGCCGGTCGTAGGAAAACGTCTGCTCTCTGCCCGTGTGATCCACCGCCGTCACGGTCCGGGCCGTTGTATCGATCTTCTCCGCCCGGCAGCCGGTAAGCAGGTTGATCCCCTGCTTCTCCCGGAATACCGAGGCCTGGCGAACCACCAGGTCGTCGATGGGGCGGTCGGGATCGGAAGAGCGTCGTGTAGGGAAAGAGTGTTCAGAGCCGTGTAGA
>CAZWNV010000232.1:0-4377 GCA_964635265.1 uncultured Desulfobacteraceae bacterium | reverse complement strand
CGATTGTGCCGTTGAGCCTTCCATCCATTCGATGCCGTCTTTTCCTGCTGGGCTGGCTTTTTCTGATTTGCGGAGCGATCCCGGCCTTCACGGCGGGCGGGGCGCCGGCGCTCGCAGGAGAAACAAAGATACAGCCGGAGTCCGGCGCTCCGCCGGTCGAACGTTTGACCGCCGATCAACTGGTGGAACTCAAAGCCCGAAAGGGCAGCTTTAAAATTATGCAGGGAAAAGAGAAGGGCAAGTGCGTTCCAATGACGCTCAAAGCCCCCGCCACCGACGGCGATGTCTGGCAGCTGACCTTTGATGGCATCTGCCGGCTCTTTTTGCGTCAAACACCGGAAGGGGCGCTGCGCGTCCACCGGATGGAGATGCTCAAAGACAAGAAGCGCTTCCTCTTTCATCCGGCTTTTGAGCTGATCCCGGAATTTTTTACGCCGGGCAGGCAGATTCAGACCACGGGCACGGCCACCATCGAAAACATGGAAACCGGCGAAGGAAGCAATTCAGGCAGCTACTGCCACGAAATTCAGGCTTTGAGCCGCACCACCCTGGACACCCCGGCCGGCCCCGTAAAAGGCTATCTCCTGGAATATGAATTTCGTGTGGATCTTGATTATTCGGATATCGAGCTTAACCTGGAAACCGGCTGGTCCAAAAACCGGCGGCTGGTTTACTGGCGGACGCAGACCACCATTGAAAAACTGGGCTTGTTCAGTGAAACCAAATTGCGGGCGCTGGCCCTCACGGACGGCTGTGAGGGGGACACTCCCCCGCCTTAGCCGCCTGGCCGGCCGGACCCCTCATCATCCTATTATTTTTCCAGAATATACTTTTTCAAACGACCGGCAATCCAACGCCCCGGAATGCGGGTGATGGTATATCCGATGGTGGCAAGCATCACAAAAATCAAAGCCTTCTTATACAGCGCCATTTCGGGTGCAGTTGCGGCGCCCTGCAGAAGCCAGGCAAAACCAAGGCCCATCAGCACCTGCCAGAAATCGGGCAGAAACAGGATATAGAATACGATATAAGTGGGGGTTATCGGTCTTTTGGCCACTCGTTGCCATCCTCCCAAACGATTCACAATTGACCATTACCTAAACTGAGCGTTTCAAATTTTTAAACTTTTTGTTTCCATTTCCTCTTATCTGCGGCAAACTTGAAAACCGCTCAGTTTAGGCATTAACAATTGTCAATGACATCCCCGCAGCCGAATGCCGCGGAGGCATTTTTTATTCAGCAAAGCGGCGGACTCTTTAAAGCAGGGCCTCGCCGCGGAGCCGGTCGATGATCTCACTGGTGGATTTGCTGCGGTTCATGGTGTAGAAATGAAGGCCCGGAACGTCTTGTTTCAGCAGATCCCGGCACTGGTCCACGGCAAAGTCAATGCCGGCTTGAAGCACGGTCTCCTTGTCCTGGTCCGCAACCGCATCCAGCTTTTCCTGAAGCGCCGGTGTGATGGTGGCCCCGCAGACCCTGGAGAGGATATTGGTGAGCTTTACCGTATAGACCGGCATTACACCCGGGATAATGGGCACTTTGATACCCGCGGCCCGGCATTTGTCGACATAATCGTAGAAAAACCGGTTGTCGTAGCAATACTGGGCCACCACGTAGGAGGCGCCGCTGTCCTGCTTCTTTTTCAGGGCTTCAATGTCTTTCTCCAAACTTTGGGCCTCCACGTGGCCTTCGGGATAGCCCGCACAGCCCAATGTAAAGTCATAGCGCTTGCTGATAAAATCTATCAGATCGCTGGCATAGGAGAAACTGTCCGGATGGGGCACAAAGCCTTCATCCTTGGGCTGATCGCCGCGGATGACGAAAATGGTCTCCACACCGAGGGCCTTGTAATTGTCAAGCACCTCGGTGATCTCATCGGGCGACAGGCCATAGCCGGCGATATAGGCCACTGTGGGCAATTGCTTTTCTTCAACCAGCTTTTTCACCGTCTGATAGGAACCGTCCTGGTTGGAACCGCCGGCGCCAAAGGTCACTGACATGTAATCCGGCTTCCGGTCAGCCAGTTTATCCACGATGCCGCCGAACTTCCCGGCTGCCGCTTCATCTCTGGGCGGGAAAAATTCCATGGATACCACCGGCGCTTTCTTTGCATAAAGATCCGCTGCACGCATTATCCGTTCTCCTCCTGTTTGAACTGGGTTGTAATGTGAGTAACGCTTCCAAAACGGATAAGTATTTTAAAAAGCAGACCGGCTGTCAAGGAATTCCTGCCGGCAATACCCGCCGGTGCCCCAAAGAAGTAAAGATTGCAGTTTCTCCAATTGGGTATTATATTGTTATATACATCCAATTTTTCCCGCCATTCAGCCAGGCCGTCATGGGCCTGGTGACGATTTCCCACCGGCCGTTCTTGTCCGGCTCAAGCCGGATCTTCGGCTGAAAGGAGGCCCATTGTGTTGCAAAAGTTTGAAATATCAAAAGATTCTTCCGCCCAAACGTATAAAATCAGGGAATATGCCGTCATCGACAAGCGCTTAAACAATGTCAATACCGAACTGCTGCGCCCTGGAGACTACGCCCTGCTCCACGAGGAAACCTATGCGCAGAAGACCATTAACGAGGCCATGGCCGGGGGCATGCTTGCTCTGGTCACCGCGCTGCGCACGCCCTTTTTTTTCCCCAACGCAAGTACCATGGCAGGGATTGCCGAATGCGTGGCGAGCCTTTATGAAGACAAAGACAGCCGCTCCGTCGAGCTTTTTCCAAAAAACGGCAACGGGAGAAACCCTGCTGCGTGAGAGAATCCCCCCCTATCCGGCCGGGATTTGCAACGCGGCGGCCGGAGCCCTATCTTTCAGTCAAGCACCCGTCGTAGAAATCCAGGCAGATTTGAAGAAAGCGGGGGATAAAAATGAGGGCAGCAGACATCCATATCGGCACCTCCGGGTGGAACTACAAGCACTGGCGCGGGCCGTTTTACCCAGAGGGTCTGCCAGCCGCCCAGTGGCAGGCGTTTTACATGGAGCGCTTTCAGACGGTTGAGGTCAACAACACCTTCTATCAGCTGCCAGGCAAGGAGACCTTTACCCAGTGGAAAAATGAAGCACCGCCGGGATTTATCTACGCAGTGAAGGCCAGCCGTTATATTACGCACATGAAGAAGCTGAAAAACCCAGAAGCGTCTCTGGCCAATTTTTTTGATCACGCAGGCCAGCTCGGGGAAAAACTGGGGCCTGTCCTGTTTCAACTGCCCCCGCGCTGGAAATGCAACCCGGAGCGGCTCTCCGCCTTTCTGGCCGCCCTGCCTGAAGGCTACCGGTATGCATTTGAGTTTCGGGACAGCACCTGGTGGGACGATAAAGTCTATGCCCTGCTGCGCGATGCCAATGCCGCCTTCTGCGGCTTTGATCTGGAGGGCTTGCAATCGCCGGTTGAACTCACCGCGGATTTTGCCTATATCCGGCTGCACGGCCCGGAAGCCGCCTACCAGGGCCGCTATAAGGATGAGACGCTTTCCCGCTGGGCCGACCAGTTTCAGCAGTGGCTTGAAAGCGGTATTGACGTCTACTGCTACTTTGACAATGATGAAAACGGGTATGCCGCCCAGGACGCCCTGCGCCTGAAAGAGAAAATGGGATTGACAAGGTCCTGAAGCGCGTCCCCGCTCAGACCCCCGGGCGGCCCTTGTTTGGTTTCAAGCAAGGCCGCCCCCCCTCGCTCTTTTTCTCCGGCGTTGCCTTTTCTCCCGCCTTCGTGTATAATCGATTAAATATATACCTATAAGCGTTTATCCCGACCATGGAGGCTGGATCATGACGCTCCAGGACATCCTGATCAAAAAGCTGGAATACCAGATTTTCGCGTGGGAAAAGGAAATCGAGAAAGCCCGGGCAGCCCCCCGCCAGAAAACCGAAGCGGAAAAGGAACCGCATCCGGTGGCTGACATCACTGAAGATCCGCAGGCGTATATCGAGCGCCTGGAACGTAACCTGGAGGCCGCCCGGAAAAAAATCGACGAAGTCAAGGAGGCCGACCAGGACCGCCTCCGGGTATTAAAAAGACAGCTTTCCGACTGGATGGACTAACGGCCGGCCTTATTGTTGCCCCTTGCCGGCGGCATGCAGGTTTTCAGCGGCACCCTCCCCGATTTTTATTTTCACCCCCTTGACGGACCCCATTTTTGTATTACTTTTAAAAATGAAAAGGATGCATAGGTTATTGAAATTTTATAAAATTTGAAAAGGAGGTGAAACTATGGCACTGGTTCGATGGGATCCTTATACAACACTGCCGACACTGCAGGATCGAATTAACCGCCTGTTCGAAGATACTTTTCCCTCCCGTACGGCAGGCAGGGAAGATGAGATGAGCCTTCTCGATTGGCGCCCCACGGTGGATACCTACGAGGAGGGAGAC
>CAZWNV010000231.1:0-4387 GCA_964635265.1 uncultured Desulfobacteraceae bacterium | reverse complement strand
CCAGCACGTTGCTGCCGGAAATCACCATACTGTCGGGGTCCGATCCGACGGCTCCGCGGTGGCTGCAGGCGACAACAGATCCGGCCAGTGCGAGGTGTCCACCTGGACCGGCATCCGGCAGGTTGCCGCCGGAGGGGAGCATACAGTGGGGCTCAAATCCGATGGCTCCGTGGTGGCTGCAGGCGATAACGAGTTCGGCCAATGCAATGTGTCGGACTGGAGCGGCATTGAAGAGATAGCGGCCGGAACAGATCATACAGTGGGGGTAAAATCCGATGGCTCCGTGGTGGTCATCGGCCGCAACGGCCATTGCCAATGCAGCAAATTCTCTGACACCGATTTCCGGCGGATTGCCGCGGGCGACCACCATACGGTGGGGCTCAGATCCAACGGCTTTGTTGCCGCTGCCGGCGACAACCGATTCGGCCGATGCGAAACCGGCGCCTGGGCCCTGAAAGAATCCATATCCGCACCGGCGAACCGAAACAATGCCGCGGACAGGTACTATTTTCCCCACATCGCCAGCAACAGCCGGTGGGAGACGGAAATTGCGCTTATCAACCCCAGCGGCGAAAACATCGAGGGAAATCTTGCCGCCTACAGCGATCAGGGCGAGCTCCTGGCGGTAAAAAAGTATCCGCTCTTTGCCGCCGATTCCCCGGACGGACATTATCGCCTGAGCCTGCGGGTCGGCGAAGCATTTGACGAGGCGGAAGAGATCGGCTATCTCCTGTGGACCAGCAAATCGCCGGCAATATGGGGATGCCTGCGGGGCTACACCCGGTTTTATCAGCAGGGCCGCTACAGTGCGGCAGTTCCGGCGGTTCCGGCGGTCAACACAGGCGATATCGCCATTCCCCATATCGCATCAGAAGAGAACTGGTGGACGGGTCTGGCGCTTGTCAACACCACCGATTCCCCGAAAACGCTAAAAATCCGCTTCAACACGGGAGAATACAAAAATATCGAAATGGATCCCGGCGAACACACCAGTTTTCGGATAAGAAAGCTCTTCGGCGGGACGCCCCGGCCGGATATCCATTCTGCCTTCATAAACAACGGCGAAGGCGTGATAGGCCTGGAGCTGTTTGGCGGAGAAACCACCTTGAGCGGGGTCCTGCTGACGGATAATGCCGTCGATACGCTCTGTTTTCCCCACGTGGCCAGCAATCAGACGTGGTGGACCGGAATCGCCGCCTATAACCCCAACCCCCGGGAAGCCGAACTCACCGTCACCCCTTACACGGAAAAAGGCAAGCCGCTGGATACGCGTGTTACAGCCGTATCCGCCAAAAAAACTTACCTCGGCAATGCCCAAGACCTGGCTCTCCCGGCAGGCACGGCATGGTTTAAGATCGACTCCAGCCGGCCGTTGAACGGTTTTGAGCTTTTCGGCACCACGGACGACAAAGAGCTGGCCGGCTATTCCGCGGTCAATATCAACCGCGGTCACGGGATTTTCCCCAAGCTGGACAATGAAGGATGGACCGGCATCGCTTTTGTCAACACGGCGGATGCCCCGGCGGAAATTGCCCTGGAGTTTTATTCGGATGCCGGAGAAAGCCTCGGCCACGAGTCCCTTTCGCTTGAAGCACATGAAAAGCGCGTGGGCAGACCGGAGAGGCTTTTCGGCCAATACACCCTGGATGCCGGCTATCTGGAGTTCAGCGCAGACAGGGAGGTCGTGGGATTTCAGTTAAACGCAGGCCCCGATGACATGATGCTCGATGCCCTGCCCGGCATGTAGATTCTGCCGCCCCTCTTCTCAAAAAAGCCCCGGCCCTGCCGGGGCTTTTTTCTTCCCGGAACACGGCCCTGTATTCCTCCTTGACAATCTGAGCGGGTTCTCCCTAAAGTAGCAAAAGTCCATTGTGCTGAAGCGCGTAAGCAACAGAGCCGGCAAACGGCCTGCCGGCGCCGGAATCGGGGATAAAGGGCGCAGCCATTGACTGCCGGAGGAAAAAAGCCGTCTCCATTACTGATGGATGATCAGGAGCGTTTTCGCATGTTCGTGGAAAACGCCAATGACATCCTCTACACCCTGACGCCAGACGGGATTTTCACCTACGTATCGCCCAACTGGACCGAACTGCTGGGCCATGCAACAAGCGAGGTCATCGACGCCTCCTTTGAACAGTTCGTCCATCCCGAGGACCTGCCGCTGTGCCAAAATTTCCTGGAGAACATCATCGCGACCGGCCAGAAACAATCCGGCGTCCAGTACCGGGTCCGGCACAAGGAGGGCCATTTCCGGTGGCATGAATCCAACGGATCCCCCCTGACCAACGAGCAGGGCGAGGTTGCTGCTCTTTTGGGGGTTGCAAGGGATATCACGGAGAATAAAAACCTCGAGGCAAATCTCTTCGAGAGCAATGAGCGGCTGGAAGACCTCCTGCTGGAGCTTCCCGTGGCTGTGATGATCGTGGATTACCATTCCCGGCAGATCCTGGAGATCAACCCGCAGGCCATGGTAATGCTGGGCTATACCAGTGAAGAGCTCGTCGGCAAAAAATGCACCGATTGTGTCTGCCCCGCCGAGGAAGAGCAATGCCCCATCATTGACCTGGGCAAGGACTCGGATCATTCGGAGCGGGAAATACTCAATGCCTTCGGAGAACGCGTGCCCATTCACAAGTCGGCAATCATCACGGAGCTGGACAACAAAACGGTGATCCTGGAGTGCTTCACCGATATCAGCCGGATGAAGGAAATGGAGCGGCAGCTCCAGGAGATGGCCCGGACCGATGAGTTGACCGGGCTCTACAATCGCCGCTATTTTATGGAGCAGACCCGCAGGGAACTGGCAAGGGCACAGCGATACGGGAATCCGGTTTCCATGCTCAGCTTCGACATCGATCATTTCAAGGACATCAACGACCGCTACGGCCATCCCGCGGGGGATTCTGTGCTTTTCTCCCTCAGCCGCGTATGCGCGGATTCCCTCCGGGAAACCGATACCCTGGCCCGGATCGGCGGCGAGGAGTTTGCCGTGCTGCTGCCGGAGACCGGCATTGAAGAGGCCGCCATGATCGGCGAACGGCTGCGGCAGAGAGTTGCTGCAAACGTCTGCCGCTGCGACCATCAAGAAATCCGCTGCACCATCAGCCTGGGTGCGGCGCGGTTTAAAGGCGCCGATGATGACCTGGAAGGCTTGATGAAACGGACAGACAAGGCCCTGTATGAAGCGAAAAATTCCGGCAGGGACCGCTTGTGCCGCAACCGGAGCGGTCCCTGAACCGAGTCCGGGAGGTTATGCAGCCGCTCTGCATCTTGACAGCACCGGGGCGCTGCATCCACAACCGCCGGAAAAAGCCCGGGATGCGGGCGAACCCATACCAGGAGGACAGCCGAATGCCGCCGGGACCAACACGGACAAAACTGCGCCGCATGGGCAGGCCGCTGTATTTTTACGCGGTTCGGCTCCCCTTGATCTATAGCCTGATAGGTATCGGTTTTCTTATCGAGTTCGGCATCTCTTTTCCCTGGATCATTCTGACAAGCCTTGACCGCGACCGGCGGAAAATTACCCGCCCCGGGAGCAGCAGGCGCCGCGGCTGACTGCGCCAGGCCTGCGCCCCCCGGCACTTTTTCCCGCAGGGCAGAGTCAATCCGGCGGCGAACAAGTTCGCCGGGGTTTTCAGATCCGCAAAGCAGCACGGGGAGCGGTTTACCTGCAGCACAACCGGTAGTGGTTGACATTTTCTGACGGCCTTTTTAAACTTATTATACATTCGTCATATTGCAAACAACAGGGCCCAGGAAATTGCCAACGCCGATATATTGCAAAACATCCCTGCGAGACAGGGGAGATGGTACGGGCGTCAAACAAAAGCCACGGGAAAAAGAGAAGGAAGAGGTCCAGGAAGAGCCCTACCTTCTCTGCTGCCAGTGCCTGCACCCGATCACGCCGAAATCCGCAAAAATTGTCGTAAACGGGGCCCACATGCATACTTTTGCCAATCCGCACGGCATTGTTTTTGATATCGGCTGTTTTCAGAGCGCAGACGGCTGCGCGCCGGTGGGTGCGGCAACCGACGAATTCACCTGGTTTGCCGGCTACATATGGCGCATCGCCCTGTGCCGGGCCTGCCTTACCCACATGGGGTGGATGTTTACCGCAGCAGATGGAGGGAGCCGGTTTTTCGGGCTGATCCTGGACCATCTGCTCGAATCCGATCAGTAACGCTTTCTCCCTGTTCATTAAATTGGATGGTATCGGTGGAGGGCGGTTTCCTCGCTCCACCGATATCATTCATAAAAAAACCAGTGCCCCAGAAATTACTGACCGATTCGGTTCCGGGCTGCGGCCGGGGGTACTTATAAGGAAGTTCAGCTATGTCCTTTATCTTGGTCATACCCGGTGTTTGCCCAAGAGGCCATTGGCGTG
>CAZWNV010000230.1:0-4404 GCA_964635265.1 uncultured Desulfobacteraceae bacterium | reverse complement strand
GGGAGCGAGAAAACCGGCTTTTCCCGATACCATCAGCATAAAAGTTCCTTAGAAGAAGGCAGATATTGGACTTTTACCTTTGCCTTCAATCCTCAAATGCCAGAAGCACCTTCATGCTCCCCTGTTGTGCGGCATGGGCAAATGCCGCCGGAAACTCGGAAAACGGGTAGATCCGGTCCACCAAAAAATTCGGCTTGATCCGCTGATCCGCCAGACATTTCACCGCAAAGCCGACATCCCCGCACCTGGAGCCGAGAAGGGTGAGTTCATCAACCACCAGGGCGGCCAGGTTAAGCGGTGAAGGCTGGCGGGACGTGGTTTTCAGCACCACGAGCCCCTCGGGACGAGTAAGCGCCAGGGCCTGATGGAGGGCCTCCGGATTGCCGGTGGCGTCCACGACCAAATCAAAGGCCCCCTTCCAGTGGGCTGCAGCGCCACCCCCGGCGGTTTCGTCAATATCCGCCGTAGCGATCCCCCGGGCGGCGGCAAGGGCCATTTTTTCCCTGTGCCGCCCCAGCATTGTGACACGTCTGCTGTACAGATCAAGCGCCAGGGCGCAGAGCTGTCCCATCCTGCCATCGCCTAAAACGGCAATTCTTGTCTGCTGATGCACGTGGACCTGCTGGGCAATTTCAAGCGCAGCCGCCAAGGGTTCGGCAAATACCGCATCAATGGTTTCCAGATTATCCGGCAAAAACCGGAGGTTGGCCAGGGGAACCGCACAGTATTCTGCAAACGCCCCGTTTTTCCCCTGTATGCCGATGGCCTTCCGGAAGGGGCAGTGCCGGGTGTCTGTACTTCTGCAGCGCGGACAGTCGCCGCATCCCACATTGATGTCGGCCGTAACACGCGCCCCCACGAGATCCGGGGCCCCCGGAGCCTTTTCCACGAAGCCGACGAATTCATGGCCGGGGATGCCCTCAAAACCCTGGTATCCATGGAGCAGCTCCATGTCCGTCGCACAGATTCCGGCCATCATAACTTTCACAAGAGCCTCATCCCCGGCGATCTCCGGCACCGGGACGTCAACAACGGAAATTTTTTGGTCCTTGAATTCTACAGCTTTCATCACCCGCATCCTTGGGCATCCCCAGAGGCAACCCGGTATATATAGATCGGATCGCTCTGCCGGGACCCTTCCGGCCGAAGAATCCGCAGCGGCGGCAGCCCCGGCAGCGGAAAATTAAAGGAAACCACCAGTGCCCCGGGTTTTGCTTCCTCCTTGATTTTGGCTTCCAGAGCGGCCATGACATCCGGGAACAGGTAGCAAAAGACAATGTCGGCCGTTTGAATGGCCTCATTCCAGAAGTTGCCGTAGCGTACCTCGATGCCCCGGGCGGCGCAGAAGAGCTTTGCCCTGCAATAGGCCAGCAGATTGATTTCATAGCCGATGGCCCGGAGCGCGCAACGCTTTTTGGCCGCCCGAAGCGCCCGGCCGTCGCCGCAGCCCAGATCCATGAGCACCTGACCGCTTTGAAGCGGCAGCGCGTCCAGTGCCGCCTGAATCCGCCGATGCGAAGTGGATACGTAGAGGGCCCCTCTCGTGGTGCCGACAGTCATGGCCACGGTGATAATGTAGACCAGCTTGGCGGCAAACAGGGTGCCTGCCGCCCCCAGTATGATCAAGATCCCAAGCCTCATGCCGATATGTCCTGATTCTGGTTCTAACCCGAACCGGCATCAAGCAGCGGAAATGTTGCCCCGCCGTCCGGGAAAACCGCCACCCGGGCATTTTTGGGCAACTTCCGGGCGGCTGCGGCAACAACGGACTGCGGAGTCCGGCAGGGATGGAAAAATCCAAGATGCCGGACCTCTTCTTCCGTGAGGCCGGGCACGTAGCAATACAAGCGGTATTCCCGTATCAGCCGCATGGAGTAATACGTGAGGAATTTTTCCTCCACGTTCAGCCCCTTTTTTACCGTTTCCAGAAACTTCATCACATTGGCCCTGCCCAGCAGCTTGAGTATGGTCTTTAAGACCGGCAGCGGCGGCGGCTTCTCGGGCACGGCAATGTCGTCCAGACCGCGAACAGCGCGCAGAAAGCCCATCACCACCCCGCCCGGGGCCAGGGCGGGAAGGGAGTTGCCCACGCACTTCATGCTCTGCTTGAAGTTGATCTCCATGGGATAAGAGTTTGCAATAACCCCGTCCACCGGCCGCTCCAGCCTCACGCCCGCACTTTTTACACAATAGCGGATGCCGCTTCGATGCGCTGCCACGGGATCCCCGGCAAAGGCGGCACTGACCTCCTGGCGAAAATCCAGCGTGACATTCAAACAGAAGATCTCTGCAGAAATAAAATCTTGTATTTCCTCCAGATCCTGCCGGAAAGCATTCTCCTCCGGCATCAACCCGACCCGGTTGCAGATATAGGGATGCTCGGCTATCATGCCGTGGTGTCGGCCGATAGCGGCCGCCGAGGCCAGACCGGGGAAGATATTTTTCAGACCGCCCCCGAATCCCGCCCACAGGTGCGGTTCAATCATCCCCACAACAAGGATGAAATCGCTCTCTGCCACCTTCCTGTTCAGCACAACCGGTGTTCCGCGGGAGGTTTCGCCGAAATGGTGATGGGTTGCTGCATCAAAAGCGTCATGGTTGGACCAGGATAAGCGGGAGAGATTTTCCGCCCCGATTTTGCCGGCCATTTCCGCCTCGCTCATAGGCGTATGGATGCCCGGGGCAGGCATCAAATGGATGGCGCCCGGCTCCGCACCGGCGGCCGTTAATGCATCGGCTAGCAGATGAAAAAACCGGTGCACGGGCGTGGGCCGGGTATTGTCGTCAACAACAACCAGAATGCGCTTATCCGCCAGCACCCTGGATGCCAGCGGCGGCGACTGAACGGGGTTATCCAGGGCCTCCCGGACAAGGTCGGCCTCGCTTTTGCCGGGCGGCCGCGATATGTCCGCCCGCTCGGGCATATACACCTGCCACGAATCGGGCAGCGCTGCCTCCAGAAATTGATCGCCCCAGGGCAATTGAATATCCATGAGCCTCACCATCAATGGCAGAATGTAATTCCAGAGCGTGGGAAGTGGTTTACTAAACCACAGAATCCGCCGGCCTGTAAATCCTTTTTTGCCGCTCCCTCCCCCAGGATTCCGGATGCCGGCTCTTTGCGCCCAACAAAACTTTGAAAATCACCGGATCCTATGCTATAGAGCTTGTAGCTGCATATCGGCGTATGGCCCGGCAGCTACAAAAAGGCGGGGGATAAGCCGCCCGGAAACTGCAAGCCGGCGCTCCACCGCTTCCAACCGCAATTATGGAAACTGTCAATGCATACCCGTTATCTGCTTAAAACCACAGGACTGGTACTTTGCACAGGACTTATTGCCGCCTTCCTCCTCAACTGCTCCTCCAAACCCGAAGACAAGCTCAAACACTTTGAGCAGGCCAAATCCCGCTACAGCTCCAAAAACTACACAGGAGCGAAAGAGGCGCTCGAAACCGTCATTGAAATGGACCCGGAGTTTGCCAAGGCCTATGCCTATATGGGCGAAGTCTGCCTGAAGCTGGGCGAGGTGGGAAACGCGGTCCAGGCCTTCTCCAAAGCTGTCGAACTGAACCCGGAATTAAAGGAAGTCCGTATAAAACTCGCCCTGTTGAACCTGCTGAAAAACAACATGGAGAAAGCCGAGCAGCTCTTAAACGAGGCGGTCAAAAAACGGGCCGGCGACATGACGACCAAGTACATGCTGGCCCGTATCTACCAAATGAAAAACGACCTGCACAAATCCGAGCAGATTTACCGCCAGCTGCTGGAGAACCAGACCCCGCCGGCCGACGTATACCTCTCACTGGCGGGCGTAAAGCTCCAACAGGGAAAACCCGAGGAGGCCGAAGCCTACCTGCAGGCCGCAGTGGACAAACACCCGGGTTCCATCAAGCCGATTGTTGCCCTTTGCAGCTTCTACCTGCGCAGCCAGGAACTGGGAAAAGCCGAAAGCCTGCTCCGGGAAGCCACCCGCAACAATCCCGGAAAAAGCGATCTGCACCTTCTGCTGGGCCATATCTACAGCAGAAAAAGGCAGTGGCAGGATGCCGAAAAAGCTTTTCTCGCGGCTATAGAGGCCAGCCCCGGCAGCCCCAAGCCCTATGTCGTGGCAGCAGACTACTACAGCAAACGCGGGCAGCCGGAAAAAGCGCTGGCCATGTATCAAAAAGCCCTGCAGCGGCAGCCCAACAACCTGGGCATCCAGCTGCAGATCGCCCGTTTTCATCTCAACCGGCAGCAATACGGAAAGGCCGGCCGCTACCTGGAAGAAATTATCAAAAACCACCCCCATTATCTGGATGCAAAGCTATTAAAAGCCCAGCTTATGCTGGCTCAAAAACAATCCAACCGGGCCGGAACCTACCTGAACGAACTGGAAGAGCGTTTTCCGGAAGCCACACAGA
>CAZWNV010000229.1:0-4421 GCA_964635265.1 uncultured Desulfobacteraceae bacterium | reverse complement strand
ACTACTTATGCCTATTTTTCAATGAAATATGGTGAAGATGGTGCTGGTTTTGTTGCTGATTCTTTCCAGGCAGCTAATAACGACACTCTTAAAGTTGTTGTTGAAGCCATTGATACAGCAACAGGTGAGAAAGTCAATAAAGCATGTTATTTGGCTAAGTTTACTGATGGCGATGAGTATGTTGTTGATAGCTGGGAGACAGTTGATCTTACAACACTTCCGGTTACCGATAAACTGACTTTTTATGAGGGCATCAATGGCCGCAGACCCTACTCAACAGGCTCAGGTTCATAAATCCGGGTCCCGATGGGCTCGCCCGCGATCACCTGTTTGATGTTTCCTTCTTTTTTCAGGTTGAACACAATCAGCTGGAGATGGTTGTTCATGGCCAGCGATATGGCCGTGGAATCCATCACCTGCAGCCTGCGCTTCAAAACCTCCATGTAGCTGATCGTTTCAATAAATACCGCGGCCTTGTTGCCCACCGGATCCGTGTCATAGACGCCGTCCACCTTGGTTGCCTTGAGCAGAACATCGGCGTGGATTTCTTCGGCACGCAGAACCGAGGCCGTGTCGGTCGTAAAATAGGGATTGCCCGTGCCCGCGGCAAAAATCACGACCCGTCCCTTTTCCAGGTGCCGGATGGCCCGGCGCCGGATGTAGGGCTCGGCCATCTGGTGCATGGAGATGGCGGACTGCACCCGCGTGGGCACCCCCTGCCGCTCCAGGGCGTCCTGCAGGGCCAGGGAGTTCATCACAGTAGCCAGCATCCCCAGGTAATCGCCGGAGGCGCGGTCCATTCCCTGGGAAGCCGCGGCCATGCCCCGGAATATGTTGCCGCCGCCCACCACAATGGCGACCTGGGTGCCGGTGTCATGGGCGGATTTCACCTCTTTCGCCATGTAATCCAGCATATCCGGGCTGATG
Source organism: uncultured Desulfobacteraceae bacterium (assembly GCA_964635265.1). Classification (GTDB taxonomy): domain Bacteria; phylum Desulfobacterota; class Desulfobacteria; order Desulfobacterales; family Desulfosalsimonadaceae; genus M55B175. The sequence goes on along the minus strand of CAZWNV010000229.1, from coordinate 3,494 downwards.
CCGTAGCTCTGCCCGCCCATCAATGCCTCGCCGCTTAGTTTTAAGACAACACGCCTGTATAAGGAATCCGTCACTGCCTTTTACCCGCCGATCTGAAATCTGGCAAAACGATTGATGGTAATCTTTTCCCCGGTCTTGGCGATCATTTCGTTTAACACCTCGGATACCGTCAGATCCGTATTGCGCACATACATCTGATTCATCAGGCAGTTTTCTTTGTAGAACTTGTTCATTTTGCCCTCGACGATCTTCTCGATCATATTTTCGGGCTTGCCCATGTCCTGGGCCTGCTGCCGGTACAGCGCCTTTTCCTTTTCCGCTTCCGCCTCGGGCACATCCTCGGGCACAATCCCCAGCGGACTGGAGGCCGCTATATGCATGGCAATGTTTTTGGCAAACTCCTTGAAATCATCGGTCTTGGCCACGAAATCGGTTTCGCAGTTGATTTCCACGAGCACCCCGATCTTGCCGCCCATATGAATATAGGACTGGATCACCCCCTCAGAGGCTACTCTGTCCGCCCGTTTCTTGGCTGTGGCAAGACCTTTTTTCCGCAAATAATCCGCCGCCTTGTCCAGATCGGCGTCGCATTCGGAAAGCGCCTCTTTACAATCCATAATCCCGGCCCCGGAGCGCTCCCGGAGCTGCTTTACCAAATCCGCACTAATTGTCGCCATAAACTTCTCCCCTGTCTTGTAAAGCTCCCGCCGCATACAGGCGGGGCATTGCCGTCTTTCTGCTTTTTTCTGTTCCTGCCCCGGTCCGCACCAAAGCGGATCAGGGCTTTCCCCCATCACCGGGATGACCGCCTTAAGACTGGCTGCGGGCTTCCTGGTTCTCGCTTTCCCGGTTCTCCGGGCTCTCCGGACTCCCCGGAACCTCTTCGGCTTCCGCTTCTTCCGGGCTGGAGCCGGACTTGCGGATCACCTCAACAACCGGGCCCTCCTCGCTCTCGGAGAGCACCCGGCGCTCTTTCTGACCTGCCGCCTTCGGCTCCTCCGCGGCCCCCTGGCTCTTGTCCGCCTCTGCCTGCCGCTGCTCCTCAAGCCGATGCGCTCCTTCGATGCAGGCATCAGCAGTCCGCGAGGTCAGCAGATTAATGGCGCGAATGGCATCGTCGTTTCCGGGTATCGGATAATCAATCAAATCCGGATCACAATTGGTATCGACCACCGCGACAATGGGAATGCCCAGGCGCCGGCCTTCGCGCACCGCGAGGGATTCCTTTTTGGGGTCGATGATAAAAATGGCTCCGGGGAGGGATTTCATGTTCTGAATACCGCCGAGGTTGGCGTCCAGCTTGGCCCGCTCCTTCTGGAGGGAGAGCTGCTCTTTCTTGGGATAGAGGCTGATGGTGCCGTCGTTTTCAATCGTGTTCAGATGATTCAGGCGGTCAATGCTCTTTTTGACCGTCTGAAAATTGGTCAGCATACCGCCAAGCCAGCGGTTGTGCACATAAAACATCTCGCAGCGGTTGGCCTCTTCATAGATCGTCTCCCGGGCCTGCTTCTTTGTGCCCACAAAGAGCACGGAAGAGCCCCCCGCCACGGTGTCGGCGACAAAGTCGCAGGCGACCTTGAATTTCTTGACCGTCTGCTGCAGATCGATAATGTAGATGCCGTTTCTTGCGCCGAAGATATACTTTTTCATCTTCGGGTTCCATCTGCGGGTCTGGTGGCCGAAATGCACGCCCGCCTCAAGCAGCTCCTTCATTGTTACGTAATTCATAGATCTCTCCTTTTCTGGTTTTTCCCGCCGCCATGATCTCCCCGGCCGGCTGACTTTGCAAAAAGCACCAGGCCGCACCAGTCCCATGGCGTGTGGTTTATATACACTCGGTATAAATCAAATTTATTTACCAAAAAAAAATGGACCGGGCAATAAAAAATTCAGGTGCGGCATACCGCCTCCACCACCCGCTCGCAGCCGGCGTAGTCCATTATCGTCCGGTTCCAGTCGAGCCGGGGGCTCTGCTCCAGGATCCCTTGTATGCGTTCGGCCTGTCCGTCCCCGATTTCCAGGAGCAGGGATGCCCCCGGTTTCATACAGGCAGGCGCGCTTTCAATGATGCGTTGTATCGCAGAGAGTCCGTCAGATCCGCCGTCAAGGGCGAAGGCCGGCTCATAAGTGCTGATTTCCGGTGCAAGCCGGGCGATTTCATCGGCAACAACATAGGGGGGATTGGATATGAGCAGATCCGCCGCGATCCTGCCGCTCACCGGCTCCAGCCAGGTGCCGGCAAAAAAATGAATCCGGTCCGCCGCCTCATGGAACCGGGCGTTTTGCCGCGCCAGGTCCAGAGCATCCAAAGAGGCGTCCGAGGCATAATACAGATGGCCCGGCCGATGGGCGGCAAGGCTTACCACAAGCGCCCCGGAACCGGTTCCCAGTTCCAGGATGGTTTTGCGGCTTCCGGCCGCATCCCCGGGAATCCGGGAAAGGGCGGCTTCAAGCAGGACTTCGGTTTCCGGCCTGGGAATGAGGACCCGTTGGTCCACCGCAAAGGTTTTGTCCCAGAAGTCCTTTCTGCCAAGGATGTAGGCAAGGGGTTCGCGCCGGAGGCGGCGTTTGATCAGGATTTTGAAAGCGGCGAGTTCATCCTCGGTCAGGGGCTGATCAAAGCGCACGTACAAATCGATCCGCTCGATGCCCAGCACATGGGCCAGAAGCAGTTCAACGGTGAGGCGGGGACTGTCAATTTGATAGGAGTGAAAATACGAGGTGGTCCACTTGACCAGATCCAGTATGGTCCACTGCGAGTCAGCTGACTTCTGCATTCTGCAGCGCCTGCGCCTGAAAATACCGGGCCAGCTCATTGATGATCTCATCGAGATGCTCGCCCTGCATAATCTGCTCCAGCTTGTAGAGGGTCAAGCCGATGCGGTGGTCCGTGACCCGCCCCTGGGGAAAGTTATAGGTGCGAATGCGTTCGCTCCGGTCCCCGGAGCCGACCTGATTCTTACGCTGCTCGGATATCTCGGCCTGCTGCTGCCGCATTTCCAGATCATAGAGGCGGGCCCGGAGCACTTTCAAAGCCTTGGCCCGATTTTTGTGCTGGGATTTCTCGTCCTGGCAGGTCACCACCATGCCGCTCGGAAGATGGGTCAGCCGGACGGCGGAATCCGTGGTGTTTACCGACTGGCCTCCCGGCCCCGTGGAGCGGAACACATCCATTTTGATGTCGCCGGGATCGATGTTGACCTCGACCTCCTCGATTTCCGGCAGAACGGCAACCGTTACCGCGGATGTATGAATCCGTCCCTGGGTCTCGGTAACCGGTACCCGCTGCACCCGGTGGGTTCCGCTCTCGTACTTTAAGTGGCTGTATACGCCCTTTCCCTTGACCAGGGCGACAAGCTCCTTGATCCCCCCGGCGTCGCTGAAATGCTCGGTCATCAGCTCGATCTTCCAGCGCTTGGATTCCGCGTAGCGGCTGTACATACGAAACAGATCCGCTGCAAAAAGCGCCGCCTCTTCACCGCCGGTGCCCGCCC
>CAZWNV010000228.1:0-4480 GCA_964635265.1 uncultured Desulfobacteraceae bacterium | reverse complement strand
TGGCCTTATAAAACAGACCATAGCTTTAGACCATAACTTTCCGTTACTTTCTGCAGAAGTGCCGTGCCAGCGGAATAAACCGCTTTTTACGAGAGCATCACCGAATTCTCTGTTTATAATATGACAATGAAAGCCGGTTGTGGCAAGTCTGCAGGGATGCGCAAAAACGCGGGCCTTCCGCTTTTGAACGGGTCCGGTTCTGCCGTGTTGGCAGGCTGCCTGTATAGGGTTATTCTATGAGTACACTGTGTGGAATAAGAGGGATCTTGAAATTTTCGGAAGACAGGTGAGGTACTGATGCAGCCGATCATCGATACCCATGCCCATCTCTATGAGGAAAACTTTGATGCCGACCGCGATGCGGTGTTGGAAAGGGCAGCGGCCGCAGGCGTGGAAAAAATTGTTACCGTAAGCGAGACGATCGAGGATGCCCGCCGCAATCTGGAGCTTGCCCGGATTTATCCGGCGCTTCTGCCTGCCGCCGGATTGTACCCCGCTTACCTGGACCCGGCCGCGGCAGAGGGCATGCAGGAGTTTATCCGGCGCAACTGGCAGCACTTGGCTGCAATAGGAGAGGTCGGCCTGGATTTCCGGCTGGCAACGGATGAAGGCGAAAGAGAAGTGCAGCGGCGCATCTTTGAAGGTTTTATCGATCTCTCCCTGGAGCTCGGACTTCCCTTGAACGTGCATTCCCGGTCTGCGGGTCGCTACGCGGTCTCTCTGCTTCTGGAGAAAGGGGCCGAACAGGTCCAGCTCCACGCCTTTGACGGAAAGGCAGGCGCTGCTCTTCCGGGGGTTGAAGCGGGGTTTTTCTTCTCCGTCCCGCCGTCTGTCCTGCGCTCCCGGCAGAAGGAGAAGCTTGTGCGCCGGCTTCCGCTTGGCTGCCTGCTGGTGGAAACGGACAGCCCCGTCCTGGGGCCGGAGCCGGATAAGCGCAATGAACCCGCCAATGCGGCGGCTGTCGTGCAAAGAATTGCCGAGATCAAGGCAATCAGCCGCCGGGAGGTTCAGGAAGCAGTATTTGAGAATACCAGGAGACTTTACGGGGACTGGATATGAAATAGAAAAACTGAATTCATGTTGCAAAACGGATTTGCGCGGTTAATAATTAGTATAAGTTCATAACTCCGGGCACTGCAGAGGAGGTTTTATGGGAGAGGAAAAAGCCGTCGGATGCGCCCGGCCCACGGGCGGTCCGGTTGGAGAACGTGTTGAAGAAGCCACAAGCGAGAAGACAGAAGCAGAAAAGGAGGTTAGACAAATGATTCAAGTTGGCAAAAAGGCTCCGGATTTTGCGGCTCCCGCCTATCACCAGGGGAAATTCACCAATGTGGAACTGTCGCAATACCTGGGCCGGTGGGTGTTTTTGTGCTTTTACCCGGGTGACTTTACATTCGTCTGAGCAACAGAGGTTTCGGCAGTTGCCGAAAAATATGGCGAGTTCCAGAAGCTGGGTGTTGACGTCCTGACCATGAGTATTGACAGCATGTTCGTCCATAAAATGTGGAATGACCATGAACTGTCCAAAATGGTCGACGGCGGCGTTCCCTTTCCCATGCTCTCCGATGCAGGCGGCCGGGTCGGCCGGGTTTACGGGGTGTATGACGAGGACGGCGGCGTGGATACGCGGGGCCGTTTTCTTATTGACCCGGACGGCGTAATCCAGGCCTTTGAGGTGCTCTCTCCGCCCGTTGGCAGAAATGTTGCCGAAGCCCTCCGCCAGGTGCAGGCTTATCAGCATGTCCGCGAAACCAATGCGGCGGAGGTCATGCCCGCCGGATGGAAGCCCGGCAAGGATGTCTTAAAGCCCGGGCCGGATCTGGTGGGAAGAGTCTGGGAGGTATGGCAGACAAAGCAGGCATTTGACTAATACGGCAGCAGCAGCTGCCGGTTGTCTGGACAAAAAAAGGGGCCGCCGCAGGCGGCCCCTTGGTGTTCCTATACCCAGGCGGTTGTATCGGGCATGACAGCATCCATCTTCTCGGAAAGCTGTTCAAATGCCGTTTTGAGTTCGCCCAGCTTGTTTTCGATAGTCTGTTTTTGCGGCGACCAGTCAGCGGGGCATTCCGTTCTCAGCTGCTCCAGGCTTTTATTGAGCTCCGAGACAATGCCGTTTAGGCTGTCAAGAACCGGCTGGACCTTGTCCTTATCGGTTTCCTGAAGCTTTTGGGTTGCCAGTATGGCATCATAAATGGTCGCCTTCCATCCGGTTAACTGGTTGTTGACGGTATCACAGTACGATTTCGCATCCATAGACCACTCCTTTTTTGAAAAGGTTCCCGGTGAAAATGGGGGTTTCGATTAATATAGAGGCAGCCGCTGAATTGTCAAACGCAGGGGCCTTCTGATTCGGTGTTTCCCGGTCGGATTCAGCTCCCGGCCGTCCGGGTGCATGGCTGCATTCCCGGGACTTGCAGATGCAGCTCCCCATGATGACTATATAGAAAAGAGAGAGGCGGGAAGGTGGCTGTTTTGTTGGCAGGCATCAATTGACGCGTGTGTTAAAGAACGGGAGGATTGCAAATGTCGGATGAATGGAAGGAATTGCTGAGCTGTGCTCTGGAATGCAAACGGTGCGGCGGCATGCTGGAATCGGATGCCAAACGGATACTTTCGGTCTATGATCATCAGCCCATATGCATGAGCTGCAAAAAAGAGGAGGAGAGCCGGCCGGATTACGACGACGTGGCCCAGCGCATGATCGGGCAGTGCATGATGGAAACCGAGCAGATGTACAGTGATCCGGCAGGCTACTGTTACTTTCACTTCTACCCCTTCACATGCTGACGGGGTCCGGGAGGTTTTCCGGAGACCGGAGCCCTGCGTTTATGTGCGGGCTGCCTGATAATCCCGGACGATTTCCACGGCCTCGGCCGTCGGGCGCCGCCGGATCTCCGGAAACAGCCTCCGGCAGTCCGCGATTGACAGGCTGTTGACCAGGGCAATCGTCTCCAGCTCATTGCGGATATGCGGGAACGTATCCAGATCGCCGCTGATTTCCTCCTTGGTGATCAGCTTGGCATATACCAGGGAGCGGGCTGCAAGCAGGGTTTCCCGCTGCCCGAAGCCCGCGGCCCGCGGATGCAGGATGAAGAGCAGGGTGAGTTGATCGCCGGGGCCGTATACATGGCCTTTTTGGCCGATCTGCGCGATCGCCCGGCGGGCGGGAAAGACCGGTTTCACGGGGATTTTTCCGTTCAGCTGTTTTTTGAGCATGGGGTAGAGCCCGTAGTGGATTACCCCGGCTTCAATACAGGCATTCTGATAGGGTCCCATGCGGTTTGCGATGGCAATCGCCCGGAGTTTGTCCCGTAAGCGGAACCTTGCGGCGTCCTGTCTGGCAAAGGCGAGGATTGCAGAGACGGATTCATCAAAGGATTTTGTCATCACCGTCCGGTAATAGCTGAGAAGCGCACCCGTGGCGTTCTTTTCCCGTACGTAAACGGCGTGGCGCAGGGTTTGAGGTTTGATATCCTCCGGGCCGTAGCCGTTGGCAAATAGCTCGTGTATGGCCATCAGCTCCTCGAGAAAGGGCTCCACCTGAATTATTGCAATGCCCCGGTCATATAGCCTTCTTTCCTGCCGGCACATGCTTCTGCTGAATTCCGGGTATTCCACGTCAATCGGGCGCAGATATTCATCGATGGAGAGCCTGCGGGCAAGCATGTCGGAAAATTCCGGCTCCGGCGGCTCCTCCAGAAAAACCGCTTCATGGCGTTCCATCAGCTCCCTTGTCAGGGGAATCATTTCCGGCCGATGGGTTGTGAAGACAATGGTGGCCTGCCTCATGATTTTTTTCGGATGGTCATGGGACTTATCGGTTCGGGTTTTTCATGGTAGGGCAGATGCCTTCGAAAATAAAGAGCGGCTGCCTGCCGGAAGATCCGGGGTTTGGTCAGGTGCGGCCGGAGTGGATGACGCAGCAGCAGACGCAGATGGGATGCCGGGCTAAGGGCTGTGCCCCTGCCCCATAAACGGGCCTCAAAAGTCTTTTCCCTGTTTTTGATCAGGTGGATCCGGATATCGAGCTCCCGGCCGGGAGGGGAAAAGAAAAAATCATATGTGCCTTCCATGTCATTGAAAGGCGATACGTGAAAGGCCTTTTCACTTTTTCCCCGAATCCACGGGTTGTCCCGGTCCGGTTCGGTTTTTTCCGGCACGTAGACATGGCGTTCACCGAACGTGTTGTTTACCTCGACGACGATGGCCCGGGTGGAGCCGGCAGCGTCTGTGCAGTAGAAAAAACTCACCGGGTTGAATATATAATGGAAATGCCGCGCCGAGGTGATCATGGTGATTGCGGCGGTGGCGGCGGCTGTTTCGGCCGGCAGAAATCCCAGGATTTTTTTCCGGAAGGATTCCGGACCGCCGCCGAGATAATCGGCATCATAGATGGTAGTCGGCCGCCGCCGGTTATAGCCGAATAGCGGCAGGCGGCGGTCGAGGACGGGCAGTTCGTCGACATCGAGGCCGTAGATCT
>CAZWNV010000227.1:0-4492 GCA_964635265.1 uncultured Desulfobacteraceae bacterium | reverse complement strand
GTTTTCCTCCTGCCCGCAGGAAGGGACAAGGGGACTAGTCATCGTCCTCATCGTCCTCATCGTCCTCATCGTCCTCATCATCATCATCGTCGTCGTCGTCATTGCCATAATTACCCGGCTCGTAGTCATCGAAAGGATCGTACCAATCACCATAGGAGGATCCCCAGACCTCACCAGGAGTAAAGATGCCGGCTGAACTGAACTGCTGGACCGGCAGATCAGACCCTTTCCAGCCCGGGTAGCTGACGTTTTCCTCGGTTTGAACCCCGCAGAACCCCCCGCGCAAATTGTAGATTTTGTCGGGATTCCATCCGTCCTCCTCCAGCGCCTCGCAGGCCAGGCCGGCGCGTCCGCCTGTCTTGCACATGAATATAAGGGTATTGGCAGGGCCGAATCTTTCGTTTATAACTTCCATAAAAAAAGCAGCCGGCCTTGCAATCCAGCCGTATTCGCCGTCTTCCGTAAGCCCCCAGGTCCAAAAGGGAATATGGACCACCTGGTCCTGGTGATCACAGATGTAGGGATGGCCCATCCAGAAGTATTCGGCGGCTGTCCTGATATCCAATATATAAGTTTTGTTGCTGTTGTCATTTTCCACGAGTTCCATGGCATCTTTGGGAGAGATGGCTTGATATGCGGAAACTGCTGCTGCGCTGCCGAATACGAGCAATAGTGCTGCTGCCAGGCAAAAGCAAACCCGTCTGTTCATAATGTCCTCCTTTTTTGTTAGACATGGTAAACGGTTCAGACATACAGCCTCTTTGCAAACAAGGGGAAAAAGGGGGAATTCGCGAAGCAATTGGTTCGGGCGTTACGAATCCTGCTGTAATGCCGGTTGCCGGGTTTGTTGGCTACCAAAAAAAGCCGGACCGCCATTACAAAAAATGGCAGTCCGGCTATCTCTGTAAGACCCGTGACATTCCGTCCTATTCTCGCGAATAGATTGGCTTTTTCATTTTTTGACAGAATATCCAGGCCCGAATACAAAGTCAAGGCATTTTGCAATTCTACCCTGTTTTTTGCTATCTAGTCTGCTTGTTCCTCTCAAATGAATTTTCGACAGGATCTGTTGGAAAAATGCGGCAGCAGAACCCGGCTTCGCAAAAACCTGTTGAAATTTCCAGGGGGAACCATTACACAGGGGAGTTGAGAAAGGATTATACGGGGTTAGTGCATGCCATGCCCGCCCGGAATTTGCCGAACAGGCCTGTGTAAAGGACCGCGAAGACACCTCCGGCCCGGCGCTTTGCATATATGCCAATAATCCCGGACAGTAAAGACATCCCTTGACAGAGCCGCCATGAAAACAATGTGGTCGGAAAGAAAGATTTTGCAGATTTTTCGAAAAGCCGTTTTTTCCTGTGAGGGCTGAATGGATAAAGCACCCTGTATCCTGGCCGTCGATGATGACAGAACCACGCGTCGCATTATGGCAACAGCTCTCCAAAACAGCGGTTTTGAAGTTGTGGAAGCTGACAACGGGCTGAAGGCCCTGGAGGTCTTTGAATACAGGCGACCCGACCTGGTGCTGCTGGATGTGATTATGCCGGAGATGGATGGTTTTGAGACCTGCCGGCGCATTCGTACCCATCCGGGCGGTCTTGCCGTACCTGTCATCATTATTACCGGCTCCGACGACTATGACGCCATCGGCAAAGCCTATGAAGCCGGTGCCACGGATTTTTTCGCCAAACCGATCAACCGAAAAATCTTGAGCGAACGGGTACGCTACATGCTGCGTGCCAGCGCTACAGCCGCCCAGCTCCACCGGAGCCGGGAGCTTCTGGCAAGGGCCCAGGCCGTTGCCGGCATGGGCAGTTTCTTCTATGAGCCCGAGACGCAGGAGATCCAGGTTTCCGAGGAATTTCAGAATATCCTCGGCAGCACAAATCCGGACCAACCGCATACCTGGCAGGATTTCTGGCAAAAAATCCATCCCGAGGACCAGAAGATCCTGATGCCGCTTTTGCAAAAAGCCAATACTGCAGGCGCCGGTTTCAGGCAGGACATCCGGACAATCGACGGCCGCACAGGAAATCGCTTCATCATGCTCCGGATGGATCCCGAGGCAGACAGTGACGGCAATATCGTTCGCCTTACCGGAATCGTCCAGGACATTACCGAGAGAAAACAGGCAGAGCTGTTGGAAACCGATCAGAACCAGGTTATGCAGCGAATTGCCAGAAAGGAGCCCTTACAGGAAATTCTGCTTGATGCGGCACGTATCCTGCAGCGCCAGCGCCCCTTGAGCCTGCCGGCCATCTGCCGGGTGGAAGACGACCAGATTCAGGCCGTGGTATCCCCGGCCTTACCGGATCCGTTTTGTCAATCCATGGTCGGGACATTGCTGTCAACGGATAACGGAACCTGTGCCGCAGCAGCTTATCTTGGCCAGCCTGCAACCGCAGATGACGTGGCTGTCAACGCTTTCTGGAAAAACCGGAGGGAAGAAGCCCTGGCGCACGGGCTGTATTCCTCCGCCTCGGTTCCCATTTTTTCCGGGACCGGTCAGATACTGGGAACGGTCACCATGATGCGCCGTGATCCGCATCACACAAGCAATGCGGATATAGCCCTTATGGAACGAATCGCCAATCTGGTGGCGCTGGCCATGGAGCAGAACCTTCTCTCCCAGCAACTGGTTTTTCAAGCGCAGCACGATCCGTTAACCGGCCTTGTCAACCGGGGCACGCTTATTCACTGGATGAACCAGACCCTCAAAAAAGCCGCCCGCACGCCAACCTCCGGCGCTTATATGCTGATCGATCTCGATCGGTTTAAGCACATCAATGACTCCCTGGGCCACCATGTCGGCGACCTGCTGCTCCAGGAGGTCGCCGGGCGGCTGCGCCAGTGCGTCCGGGAAAGCGATGTATTGAGCCGTGTGGGGGGCGACGAATTCGTGCTGGTTTTATCGGAGGTCGATCACGAAGACGATGTGGCCCGTGCGGCAAGGCGCGTTCTGCAATCTTTCCATTCTCCCTTTGCCATTGAGGGCCACAAATTTCCCATAGAAGCCAGCATCGGCATCGCCCTTTTCCCCAAGGATGCCGCGGACGGCACCGCGCTTTACAAAAATGCGGATATTGCCATGTATGTGGCCAAAAATGAGGGCGGCAACCGCTTTCACTTCTTTGACAGCAAAATGCACGAAGCGGTGGTGCAACGGCTGCAGATTGAAAATGATCTCCGCAAGGCCCTGGAGCGAAACGAATTCGAGCTCCACTACCAGCCTCAGTTGGACCTGTCCTCCAACAAACTGCTGGTCATGGAAGCCCTCATCCGGTGGAATCATCCCGAACGGGGCCGTATAGCACCGGCCCGCTTTATTTCCGTCGCCGAAGAGAGCAGGCTGATCATCCCCATCGGCAAATGGGTCTTAAAACAAGCCTGCCGCCAGAACAAGGCCTGGCAGCAGCAGGGGTTCCCGCCGGTGCGGGTGGCGGTCAATGTTTCCGCGGTTCAATTCACGGAGACCGATTTCGCCCGGACCGTTCAGGAAGCCCTGGCGGAAACCGGGCTGGATCCCTATTGGCTCGAAGTGGAGATTACCGAGACAGTCGTCCTGAAAAACATGGAGAAGGTCTGCGAGAATCTTGAGAAACTCCAGGAGGTTGGCGTAACAACCACACTGGATGATTTCGGCACCGGCTACTCCTCTATTTCCTATCTGACACAGATGCATCTGGACGGTATCAAGATCGATCAAAGTTTCATTCGTGACCTGGAAATTCTTCCAACCCTGAATGAGCCCAGGAACACCCATTTTATCAAGGCGTTTGCCACACTGGCCCAGAACCTCCACCTTCATCTGGTAGCCGAGGGAGTGGAAACCCGGGAACAACGGCAGCTCCTGACCAAAATGGGGTATACCATCGGCCAGGGCTTTCTCTTTAGCGCCCCTTTGCCGGCGAATGAAGCAAGCGTCTTTCTGAAGCAGAATTCGACAACAGGTTAACAAAAAGCCAATAAAATCCATTTGCATGAGAAGCGCATTCTGTTACATATATACCCTCTGATACGTTATCGTTGTTGAAGAAGGAGGCACGGGTGAAGATGGAACAAAAGTTTTCCAACTTTATCGAAAAAAGGAAAGATCCCCGAATAAAGACGGAAAATACGGTGGAATATCTTCTGCTCGACGAGCAAAGGGAAAAAATTGATAACGGCGAGGGACGGACCCGGGACCTGAGCAAGAGCGGTGCTCTCCTGGAAACCCAAAAACCGTTGCGGGGCCCGTATATCATCCTTATGACGCTCGACCTGGAAGGCAGGAAGGTGCAGGTGGAAGGCCGTGTTGCAAATACCCGCCAGTCCCAGGAGGAAGGCTCTTATCTCACCGGCGTGGAATTCACCGGATCAGAAGATGAGCAGCGAAACGCGATTATTGCCTTTGTAAAAGCCTACTACCGGCACAAACACGCCGGACAGACATCCACTACACCAAATCCGTCTTAGCGAGTGCACCGGCCGGGCGCCAGCAGTCCGGACA
>CAZWNV010000226.1:0-4533 GCA_964635265.1 uncultured Desulfobacteraceae bacterium | reverse complement strand
CGACCTTCATGCACATGGTATAGGTGGAGCCGGCGTTCCATACCGGGTACCAGGCGCGGCCTTTGCCTTCACCGACCGAGCGGGGCTGATAAATGTTTACCGCACCGCCGCAGGCGACCATCATGGTTTTGGCCTTGATGATAAAGACCTTGTTTTCCCGTACCGAGAAGCCGACAGCACCGGCGATCTGGTTTTCCTTGTTTTTGTCGAGCAGCAGCTCGACGATGAAAACCCGCTCCAGCATGTTGTCTTCGCCCAGGGCCAGCTTGGCAGCTTCCGAGACGATCCGCTTGTAGGACTCGCCGTTGATCATGATCTGCCATTTCCCGGTGCGCACAGGTTGTCCGCCGGATTTCAGGGTGCCCAGCTTCAGACCTTTCTTGCCGTCCGTATTTTTGCCGTCCTCGGTTTTCTTCCATACGGGCAGTCCCCATTCCTCGAAGAGATGGACGGAGTCGTCGACGTGTGTGCCCAGATCGAAAATCAGGTCCTCGCGGACAATGCCCATCAGGTCGTTGCGCACCATGCGGACATAGTCATCCGGGGTATTCTCGCCGAGGTACGTGTTAATCGCGGAAAGGCCCTGCGCAACCGCACCGCTTCGCTCCATGGCGGCCTTGTCGACCAGCAGCACGCTCTGATCATCCTTTAGCCACTTATTGACTTCGAACGCCGCACCACAGGCTGCCATACCTCCGCCTACAATCAGGACGTCAACTTCTCTCTCCTCAACTTCGGGATCCCTTACAGCTTTGCGCTCACCCGTCGGTTTATTCGGTAATGCCATGTGTTATCCTCCTAACTTCTAGAAATATTGGAAAATTATCCTCGCGTACAAATCATTGTCGTCCGCTTATACCGTCGCCTGCGGCTTGGGAATCTGATAGCCCTCGGCCTCTTCGGTGGAGAGCTGCTGACTTTCCAGATCCTTGCCTCTCAGGTCCGTATAAGCATTGGCGCTTCCTTCAGGTGTGGTGCGGATGGGGAACTTAAAGCGTTTGATGGTACCGTTGCGGAATTTGCAGGTCCACATGATGTCCTCGGTACCCATCATCGGGTAAACGCTGGATCCCAAAGGCACAAAGTCCGAATAACCCCTGACCTCAATGGCCTGGGCCGGGCAGATCTTGACGCAGGAAAAGCATTCCCAGCACTGATCGGGTTCCTGATTGTAGGCCTTCATGGCATTGGGCTCGAGTACCATGAGATCGTTGGGACAGATGTACTCGCATGCGGTCTTTTCGCCGCCTTTGCAACCGTCGCATTTTTCTTGGACTACGAAACTCGGCATTATCTACCTCCTACTTGTTTTCAGTTAAAGGGCAGTGAATCAACATCCACTTTGCTGTTGCAAATTGCATATGCAGGCTTAGTTTTTTTACACCTCCTTTCTCTTTTCCATCTCAGAGAATTTGCGCATAATCTGGCAGGCTCCCGCCTGTTTCCCCTCCAAAAAGTATATTAAAATCAAAGAGATATATTTTTTTCTCTACAAAGATAATTATTTAACACCCCCCAACTTTCTTGTCAAGGAATTTTGCCCCTTCATTCCCCGCAGAACCAAGAAGTTAGAAAAGTAGACCGTGCTATATATAGACAAAAATATACAATAACATACAAGATATCGAACTCAGTCCGGACCCTCCCGATAATGGCGCGCCACCCGGGCAGATACGCCGGAGACGACCTCATAGTTGATGGTGCCCAACTGCTCGGCAAGCTCAGAAGCCGACAGTTCCTCCCCCTGCCCCCGGCCGAACACCAGCGCCTCGTCGCCTACCCGCACGCCCGGGACATGGCCGACATCCAGCATGGTCTGATCCATGCAGACCCGGCCGACAACGGGCGCCGAATGTCCCCGGACCAGCATCCGGCCGCAGGACGAAAACAAGCGATTGTATCCGTCCGCATAGCCGATGGACACCGTGGCTATCGTAGTGGGCCGCCCGGTCTGCTCCGTGGCGCCGTAACTCACGGAGAAACCGGCGCCTACCCGCTTCAGGGAAACAATCCGGGCTTTCAGGGTCATGGCGGGAATCAATTCCACCCGCCGGCAATCCACCGCAGCAGAAGGGCAGAGCCCGTAAATCGATATGCCCGTCCGCACCAGGTCCATATGGGTCTGCGGCATTGCCATGGCCGCCGCGCTGTTTGCCGCATGAAAGATCAGGGGTTCCCTGTCTCCGGATCCGAGGCTGCGGATCAGTTCCCGGAACAGGGAAAACTGGTGCACAGCATAGGATCTGTCGGCGTGATCGGCTGTCGCAAAATGCGTGTATACCCCCTGCACCCGTAGGCCGGGCAAGTCCCTGATGGCCCTTACCTCCGCGGCAGCCTCCCGGACGGAGCCGGCATCGGTTCCGCAGGCAACAACCCCTAAACGGCCCATACCGGTGTCCACCTTGACATGGACCGGCAGCCGGGAGCTTTGCCGTTCGGCCCGCTCGGATAGTTCCCGGGCGATATCATAGGTGTAGACAGTCTGTGTCAGCCTGTTGGACAAAAGTTCCCGGGTATGCTCCGGCGGGGTGTAGCCGAAAACGAGTATTGGCGCAGATATGCCCGCCTCCCGGAGTGCCAGCGCTTCTCCGAACCGGGCGACCCCGAGCCAATCCGCTCCTGCGGCAAGCGTCCGCCGGGCTACCGGCAGCAGTCCATGACCATAGGCGTTGGCTTTTACCACTGCCATCATCTGCGTCCGGGGCCCCAGAAGGTCCCGCAGCCGGCTTACGTTATGCGCTATTGCGGACAGGTCGATCTCCGCCCATACATCTGCTGCCACACAGGCCTCCTTGAATTTTCCTGCTGCGCCCCTGAGTGGATTCCGGATTTCAAGGTTCGCGATCCAGGCTCCGATACTGAACGGCCTCTGCAACATGCTCCGCGGCAATAGAGGCATCCCCGGCCAGATCTGCCACGGTGCGGGCAATTTTTAAGATCCGGTGATAGGCCCGGGCCGAGAGCCCGAGGCGATCCACGGCGGATTCCAGAAGGCGCGCCGAATCCCGGCTTACCGCGCAGAAAGACTGGATATGGCGATTTTTCATCTGTGCATTTCCATAGATGCCGGAGCCCGCGAATCTCTCCGCCTGCCTCTGCCGCGCCTGCACCACCCGCTCGCGCACAGCCCGGGAGCTTTCCTCGGCTTTGGGGGAGACAAGCTCTTTGTAGGCCACCGGCGGCACCTCCACATGGATGTCGATCCGATCAAGCAGCGGCCCGGAAATTTTCTGCCGGTACTTGCGGATCTGGGCCGGCGAACACTGGCAGGCATGCTGGGGATCTGTATAATAGCCGCAGGGGCAGGGATTCATGGCGGCAAGCAGAATAAAGCGTGAAGGGTAGCAAACAGCGGAAGCAGCACGGGAAATATGAACCTCCCTGCCCTCCAGGGGCTGCCGGAGCAACTCCAATACCGTTTTCGCAAACTCCGGCAGCTCGTCCAGAAACAAAACCCCATTGTGGGCAAGACTTACCTCGCCCGGTTTCGGAACTGTTCCGCCCCCCACCATGCCGGCCCCGGATATGCTATGATGCGGCGCACGGAAGGGGCGGCGGGTCACAAGCGCCTGGTGTTCGGCCAGGAGCCCTGCAACGCTGAAAATCTTCGTCGTATCCACCGCCTCTTCATAGCTTATGGCAGGAATGATCCCGGCAAATCGCTTGGCCAGCATGGTTTTGCCGGAACCCGGCGGGCCGATCATGAGCAGATTATGTCCGCCCGCGGCCGCCACCTCCATGGCCCTTTTGACATGGGACTGACCCGCGACTTCGGCAAAATCCGATTCTTCCCCGCCCTGCTCAAAGGCTTCCAGGCAGCCGCAGGGCTCCTGTGGAATCTGCCGCTCGCCGGTGAAAAAGCCGACCGCTTCCGGCAGGGTTTTGACCGGGTACACCGGCAGGCCGGATACCACGGCAGCCTCCCTGCGATTCTCGTGCGGGACGACAATTCCCTGACAGCCGGCCTCCTTTGCCGCAACAGCCATGGGAAGACAGCCGGCGACCGGCTTGACGCGGCCGTCCAGAGCCAGTTCGCCGATTATCGGGCAGCCCTGTAACCCCTCTTCTGCGAGAACCTCGGAAGCCGCCAGAATGCCCAAAGCAATGGGGAGATCAAAACCGGTTCCGGCCTTCTTGATATGAGCGGGCGCGAGATTAACGGTGATGCGGTCATCCGGGAAGCGGTACCCGCAGTTTTGCACTGCCGATTTCACGCGCTCCCGGCTCTCTTTGACGGAGACCTCCGGCAGCCCCACGGTGGTAAACGCCGGAAGTCCCCGGCTGATATCCACCTCCACCTCCATAAGCAGTCCGTCTATGCCGACTACCGCGCCGCTTGCAACCTTGGCCAGCAACTCCCCTCCTGTAAAACGTTTCCTTCCCGCACCATCCCCGGTCTCCGGCTATCCCTTCGCGCCACGGCCAATTCTTCTGTTTATAGCAAAGCTTTTCGGCAAGGACAATCGCTTTGCTCTTTTTGCCGGCATCTGTTTGAATTTTTTTTTCATATTAGTTATATCGCCTTGTATATGA
>CAZWNV010000225.1:0-4580 GCA_964635265.1 uncultured Desulfobacteraceae bacterium | reverse complement strand
AGATGGGCGTGCTGGCTCTGTGGTGCCGCTCCTTATCCAGCAGCCACCGCTGGCGGCTGCAGTTCCAACTCCGGGACGCGGAAGCGGGAGGGGAGGTGGCGGATCAGGAAGTATTCGAGGCCGAACGGGTGGCGGACGCCCGAAAGTATCTCCGGGCGGTTTTTTCCAAGGAATCCCGGCCCCACCGGATCGCGGGGGCGGTAAAGGAGGTCGCCCGGATCGTGGGGCGGCCAAAGGAGAAATGGCCGCTGGGCTTTATCCGGGAACTGGCTGATGAGCTTCTGGATCTGGCTGCATCCAGGCGGTATTCGGCGGAACACGAAATCCGCTGGCTGAATCTGACCGGCTTCTGCCTGCGTCCGGGATTCGGGGACGGAATGGACGCCCACCGGATAAAGTCCCTGTGGAAAATATACAAGCAGGCGGTGACTTTTTCGAATAATGCCCAGGCCAGGGCGGAATGGTGGATTTTGTGGCGTCGGGTGGCCGGCGGGCTCAGCGCCGGTCAGCAGCGGCAGATCTACCAGGATATCCGTCCGCTTCTGCTGCCCAAGAAAAATGCCAAAACCCGCCTCCAAAGCCAGGAGCGCCTGGAGGTATGGATGGCCGCTGCCAATATGGAACGGCTCATGGCCAAGGACAAAACTGAGCTGGGCCGGCAGCTGCTCGCCGACCTGCATCCCAAAAAGACAAAGCCGCAGTATCTCTGGGTGCTCTCCCGCATCGGCGCCAGAGAGCCGCTGTACGGACCGGTGGACCGGGTGGTTGACGCCGGGGAGGTCTCCCGCTGGATCGGCTCTCTTTTGGCAGTGGAGTGGAAGAATCCCGTACCTGTGTGCCCCGCGCTTGCCCAAATGGCCCGCAAAACCGGGGACCGCGCCCGCGATATCGATGCGGATCTGCAGGAGCAGGTGGTGGCGTATTTAAACCGCCATGGCATGGAGGAACACCTCCGTTACGTAACCAGCGTGGTGGAACTGGAAAAGCACGATGAAACCACGGTTTTCGGTGAATCCCTGCCAAGCGGCATTGTCCTTGCTGACCGCTTTTAATCCTTTCCGGGATTTTTCCCGATAACCCCTTGCCATATTTGCTGATATCCGCTATACTAATTTTTTCGGTCTGAGTTTTTTGGATTTACGGTGTGCCTCCGCGGCCTGCGGCCCGGACCAGGAAGAAGAAGGGGATAGAGCCTTGGCAAAGTCAGACGAGAGGATAACGGTGAATACAACGCTGGACATTCCGGCGGCCGCATTGCAGGCGGTTGTGGAAAATGCCCGGGAGATGGTGGGAAAAGACGAAAAAGGGGTCTATCGGGTGGATACCTACCAAAAGCTGGGAGAGATTATCTCCCGCTTCCTCGATGAAAAGGACTTTCTCTCCTATGCCCGTGATGTGAGTAATTACTCCAGATAGGCCCGGGTTTTTGGGGACTCCCATGTCTGCATGGATCATAGCCCACAGGGGCGCTATGGCCGAGGCTCCCGAGAACACCCGTGCCGCCTTTGACCGGGCGGTGGAGCGGTCGGTGGATGGCATCGAGTTCGACGTGCAGCTGAGCAGGGACGGTGTGCCGGTGGTTTTCCACGACCAGAGTCTGGAAAAGATCAACGGGAGCAGCCGCTCCGTCTCATTTTACACCTATGCGGAGCTCGGCCGGATGGACTGGGGGGGATGGTTTTCCGGGGCCTTTGCCGGCGAGCCGATTCTTACGCTCGATCAGGTGCTTCTGCGGTATGGCGGCCGAACCCGACTGCTGGTGGAGATCAAGGCAGGAGGAGGCGAGGGGGCGTTCGCGACCGCAAAAGAGCTGGCAGAGGTGGTGCCGGCGCGGATCCGGGCGCTGGTGCCGCTGGAGCGGTGGAATCAGATGATGATTGTATCCTTTTCCGCTGATGTGCTCGCCATGGCCGCCGCCTCCGCCCCCGAGCTTGTTTACGGGCAGAACCTGCTTTGCGATCCGGATTCCGTGCCGGGCGGAATGCAGGATCTGAACGCGTATCTGAGTGCGGTAAGCCTGCCTTTTGCCGGGATAACAACGGGTTTTGTTCGCCGCTGCCATGAAAGGCGGCTGTGGGCCATGACCTATTCCTGCAATACGCCGGGGCAGGCGGAAAGCGCGCTGCATATGGGCATTGATGTCATTATGACAGATGCCCCCGCATCTGTTAATACCCTGGCAGGGAGGAGGCAGCTATGAAGATTGTATTCGACCAGGCATTCTACACGGTCTACACCGGGGATCCGGCCGCGGAGCCGGGCCGCATGGAGGCCATTGTCAACGCCCTGCCGGATGGCATGCCGATCGTGGAGCCGGAGCCCGCCGCCTATGAACAGATTCTCCGGGCCCATACCGAAGAGCATGTCAGCATGATCCGGGATCGGGAGCTCTACGATATTGCCGCACTGGCAGCGGGTGCCTCCATCCAGGCCGCCCGTATCGGTCTTTCCGAACCCGCCTTCGGACTGGTCCGCCCTCCGGGCCACCACGCTTCGGCAGATGCATCCTGGGGCTTCTGTTTTTTCAACAACATGGCGGTGGCCCTGCTGGCGCTGAAAGCCGAGGGACTTGTGAACAGTGCCTTTGTGCTCGACATTGACCTGCACTACGGGGACGGAACGGTCAATATCCTGGGCGGTGCGGATTGGGTGGACATAGTGAATCCGGCCAAAAATTCGCGTTCCGCCTACCTCGATTCCGTCGAGAGGACGCTGGCTTCTGTGGATGCCGATATCATTGGAATATCCGCGGGTTTCGACAACCATCAGCAGGACTGGGGCGGCCTTCTCGCCACTGAGGATTACCACCGGATTGCCTCGATGGTGCAGCAGCGGGCGGCGAAAAACGGAGGAGGCTGCTTTGCTCTGCTGGAAGGCGGATACAATCACCTGGTGCTGGGACAAAATGTCGCCGCCCTGCTTAAGGGCCTTGCCGGGCCGCCGCAATGACACAGGCCGCCGTTCTGATGCGCTCGCTCGAAGATACCTGCAAGGAGCTGACCTGGGGCGGACTGCTGGCCTGGGCCAGCCGCCGCACGGTTATCAAAGGGCGCAGACTCCAGCAGAAGGGCATGGTCAATTCGCTGATGAGCGTCCGTGAGGGCAGGGGGCTGCTGGCCTGGGTGGACGCGGAGGAACCCTTTGCCGTCCTCGTGGAAATGGAAATTGACGGGGAACTGTGTTCCAGTTGTACCTGTAATCCGATGGTGAGCCCCTGTGAGCATGCAGTTGCCGCTCTTATCGAATTTATCGCCCATCTGCAGCATAAGGTGCCGGTTCCGGAAGCCGCATCCAACGATCCGCGTTTCTATCTGATTTAGAAGTCCACGGGTCGGCAGGGCTGCAGGACGGCCAGGATTGTACAGGGGAAAGGCAAAACTATGAAAGTGGGCATGGGATGGGATGTTCACCGTCTCGCTCCCGGACGGCCCCTGATACTCGGGGGAATCGAAATTCCTTACGAAAAGGGGCTTGTCGGCCATTCGGATGCGGATGTGCTGGTGCACGCCGTCTGCGATGCGCTGCTGGGAGCGGCCGGCATGGGCGATATCGGCGAGCATTTTCCCGATGATGACCCGCGGTTTCAGGGTGTCTCAAGCATTGTCCTGCTGCAGCAGGTCCTGCAGATGTTGAACCCCCGTCATTCCGGGATCGGCAACATCGATGCCACGCTTTTTGCGCAGGCGCCCAGGCTCAGCCCATACAAAGCGGCCATGCAGGAGAGGCTGGCAGAGGTGCTCTCTGTTTCCCGGGAGCAGGTAAACATCAAGGCGACCACCACCGAGGGCCTGGGCTATATCGGAGAGGGCCTGGGCATTGCCGCCATGTGCATCGCCCTGATTGATTGACAAGGGGAGGCATTTCGGAGTATAAAAAACAGGTGCCCCATTTCTGAGGATCTGGAAAAGGAGAATCGGTTCCCATGACAATCCGCGTCTACAACACCCTCACCCGCGACAAGGAAGAGCTTGCTCCCATGACCCCGGGCCGTGTCCGGATGTACGTCTGCGGCCCAACAGTCTATGATTCCTGTCATATCGGGCATGCCCGCTCCCTTGTGGTTTTTGACGTGATTTATCGTTATCTTCTGCACCGCGGATTTGATGTGATTTATGCCAGAAATTTTACGGATGTGGACGACAAGATCATCACGCGGGCGAATGAACTGGGCATTTCCACCACGGAGCTCTCGGAGAAATACATCGACGAGTTTCATGCCGACATGGCGGCATTAAATGTCCGGCGCGCAACCTATGAACCGCGGGCCACCGAACATATCGACTCCATTATCACCGTGGTCAAGCGCCTTATAGAAAAGGACTTTGCCTACGAAGCAGGCGGCAACGTCTTTTTTTCCGTGGAGCGGTTTGAGGGATACGGAAAGCTCTCCGGCCGCCGCTTGTCGGAGATGGAGGCCGGTGCCCGGGTGGAGATCGACAAGCAGAAGAAAAATCCCATGGATTTTGTGCTCTGGAAGGCCTCAAAAGAGAATGAGCCCGCCTGGGAGAGCCCCTGGGGACCGGGGCGGCCGGGCTGGCACATCGAGTGCTCGGCCATGAGCGCGGATTACCTGGGCGAGA
>CAZWNV010000224.1:0-4585 GCA_964635265.1 uncultured Desulfobacteraceae bacterium | reverse complement strand
CCATCGCAATCGCTGCCTTCCTGGCTATTATTGTCTGGCTGCGGCCCAAGCAGACCCTTAAAACCGTTCTGGTAATTCTGGCTGCGCTGCTTGCGGCCTACGTCCTGTATTACATCGGCAAAGCCGCAATGGCGGGTCTGTCCGGGAAGGAACAACTGTCTGCCAGATAAGGGCCTGTCAACAGCACCAATGTGTCCCCCGCCGGGCTCACCCCCTTTCTTTCCCGGCTACGCCTTCAATCACGTTGCATGTAATGGAAGGCCCCATCCTGGGGGTTCGATAATATCCGAACACCTCGAAGCGAAAACCGCTTTGCTCGATATAAGCGGCCGTTTCCCGGTTGAGATGGCAATTGCCGCCGAGGCGTTTCCATACCGGGTTGACAAGGTTCTGCAGCCGGATGGTGGAATCCCTGGATGCCTGAACATGCTCAAAAAACAGAAACCGCCCGCCCGGCCGCAACACCCGGTGAATTTCGGAGAGCGCAGCAAAGGGGTCCGGAACCGAGCAGAGGACAAGAAAACTGATCATTGTATCAACGCTTTCATTTCCAAGGGGGATATTGGCCGCATCAGCTCTTATCACCCGGGCCTCGAACGCGGGCTTTCCCCACCGCCGAATCTGCTGCTGCGCTTTGCCGGCCATCAGCATGGAGGGATCCGTGGCCAGATAGGAATGGGTCGCGGCAGGCAGGTGCGCCAGGTTCTCGGCGGCTCCGGCCCCGATTTCGACGACCCGGCCCCGGGCGTGGCCCAGCAGCCGCCTGCGGATTTTGCGCAAACCGCTCGTTATCAGAATTTCAATATAGGGGAAAATATGGCGGCCATACCAATGCAGACAGGCGCTTCCTTTCCCGCCTGCGCCATTGCCTGAAGTATCGGGGGCCGCATTGATCCGCTTCGTATTCAAAATCCGTTCAAATTCCGGGATTGCCGTTTTTTTCTGGTATACACAAAAATCATAATCCCGCTCCCCGATGAAATCAAACAGCCCCCCGAAGCCGCATTTTCCTTGCCGGGCAGCGCTGCTGCAGGAAAAGGCCCCGCGGCACCTGCAGCCGGCATGCGTCCGGATTTGTCCGGGGGTTACCCGGGGGCTGCCCGGAATTTAGAGCAGAAGGGCGGAGAACAGGGCAAACAGCGACGGGATGCCCAAAGCCTTGCCCAGTTCCAGGATGGAGCCGAAACTGATGTGGGAATGGGGACTTTCATCGATTCTTTTGAACATCTCGTAATACCTGTTCATGGGCTCCAGGTAGACTCGCAATTGCTCCGCCATCCGGGTCCGGAAATCAAAAAATTCATAGCATTTGTCCTCGGGGTGATACTCGCAGCACTCCCGCATCTTCTCCAGCTGATTTTCCTCGAACCTCATCCAGTCATTGAAAAGATGCAGAATCCGGGTTTTTACAAAATGCATCCGGTCAATCTTCTGCTGCTTTACCATGCTGCTGATTTTCGAATAGGGGTATATCCAGTAAAAAAACAAAAGCGGCAGCACCAGAAGAAGAAAGAACAGGCTGCCGACCCGCCCTTGACTGACAAGGTTATTGAGCACCGGAATCGAGCAGCCGAACGTCAATACAATGCTGCTGGAGACGCCATAGGTGCTGATCACCGCGGTCCATTTTTCCAGACCCATTGTTTTTAAAGGCGATAGCGGATTGATCGCCAGATCCTCCATGCGGCTGATGTCGTTTAGCACAGACACCGAGCCGATCAGCATCCAGATTATAGGGGCCCCGATGAGAACAATGAGAGAGGCAAATATCATATTGATTCCCGTTTCCGGACTTATCCCGCCGCTTTGCATGCAAGGCCCGCAAAGAATTTTGCCGACAACAATGAAAAATACCAGAAGCACGATAAAAAACTGCCAGGGGCTTCGAAACAGAAAGTCCATGTTCTTTTCGATCCGCAGAACCGAAGCGGGGATCCTGCCCGAGTCCACCTTGTCCGGAGCTTCCAGCATGCTCACGATTTCATCGAGGGAATTTACGGTCACCCTGGCCATGATCCGCAAACAGGTCAGACTGGCGATGATCAAGGCGGAAATCAGGAAAAGCCCGACCGATCGCTCAAACACGTTGTAGTCCGGTACGAAGTTAATGCACAACAGGGCTTTCAGGACAATCACAAAAAACCCGGCAATCGTGTACTGCCAGAAAGTCGGCATCCTGCTCGGCCCGAGAATCTTCGCTATAAGGGCTATCGGATAAGGGGCAAGCATATTGACCCGTTCGATCATTTTATGGCCTTCAACAAGCAGGCGGACCACAGCGCTTCTGTCGTCCGACTCCCCCGGGCAGAAGGGCTTGGAACCCTTTCTGTAATCCTCCAGGGCCTTCTTCGAGACCCTGCCGTCCTGCCTGCGCATCTTCTCCAGGGTGATCGGGCTGGCCTCGATGCGAGCCGGGAGAATTGGATCAGAGCCCTGGAAATCCTTGTATTTTTTCTTATTCCAATGTTTGCACCCCTTGCCGGCGGCAAACAGAAAAAGCAACAGGAGCAGAGGGATCACGACAATTTGGGTGTTTCCGGCCTGAAGGGATTTTTGCCGTTTTTCAAACGCCTCTTGAAGTCTCTCGGGCCTGCCCTTTTCCCGGGATTCCTTGAGTCTGCGGTTTACGGCTGCACGCATGGGATCGGATTCGTCCGTGATGAGCCACTTTAACTGCAGATATTGCTGATGCGCGGCATTGAACTCACCGAGCAGGAAATGCGTTTGCGCCTGAAGAAACAAAACCTGCTTATACTGCGCAAGGGTCAATTGCTGTAAGTCAATTGTATTCAGGAAGTTGAAAAAACAGAACAGGTCAACAACCTCGCCGGTGCTCATACACCGCGCAAAAAAATCCGTTAACAATATCCGGAAACGGTCATCGCTGCTGTAATCAAGCCGGTTTGCGATTTTATACGCATCCTGCCTGCATCGGGATTCTTCAAAGGCCTGGCAGTCGGCACAGGAGGCAGAGAGCAGCAAAAAGCAGCTCATCATCCACCATGCCGCAATGGCCTTCTTGATAGCTTCTTTTTGCATGGCATCCTCTCTACGGCATTGCTTGTATGACGATCCGGGCAGCGGGGGGCACATCTCGCAGGGAAAATATTGCAAAAAGTGCATCTGCAATAAGGGTTGCATACCTTCCTGAACCAAAATATACAGCAAGCAAATAAATATCCAAGCAAATAATGCCGAAAAGAAAGGCAAAAATTTCGCTGACAGGCACAAGGACAAAATAGAGCGGAGCGTTTCCCGGAGACCTTGGTTTCAGCAATGCCCCTGCTGTTTTTCTTGTTGGGGGAATCGCTGTTTTATGCTAGATTAAAGAGGCTTCTGAATTATACAGAGACACAGTGGAAGGGAAATATGTCGGGATTCTTGAATCGCCCCTGGGGAATTCGGCTGAAATTAACCCTGATCACCCTGGCCTTGATTGCCATGACGACCTTCGGCTCCGCGATGGTGGTGATGTCGATCATGAACGACTACCTGCTGGATTCCCTGATCAAAAGGGGATCTTCAGTGGCCCTGAGCGCTGCAACACCTGCCGGGTTCAGCATACTTGCAGACGACCGGCTGGGGCTGGACAACCTGGTGGCCAAAATCAAGCAGTCCCATCCCGATGTGGCCTATATGACGATTGTTGACCGCAATGGGGTCATCCTGGCGCACAACCGGCTCACCGCAGCGGGCAGGACCTTCCCGGATTTGCAGGGTGATCCGATACAAAAAACCTCAGGCTGCAAAGTGAAAAAAGTGCAGCGGTACGACATTTTCTGCTACGAAATCAAGGCCCCCATCCGGTTTGCCGACAGTCGGTTGGGCAGCGTGATCGTGGGCATGAAGGCAGACGCCCTGGCCGCTCCCAAGCATGAAGCCCGGAACACGATTCTCTTGATTGCCGTTTTGGCCCTGGCTTTCGGAGCGGCCGGGACACTGCTGCTGGCCTCATTTCTAACCGCCCCGATCAAGCGGCTTGCAGCGGGATTCTCGCAGGTGAAATCCGGAGAAAGACAGGTGGAAATCCAGCACACATCCCGGGACGAACTCGGAGAGTTGACCCGCAGCTTTAACGAGATGTCAAAAACCATCCAGGCTCAAAAAAACAGCCTGGAAACCTACGCCCGAAACCTGGAGAAATCCTATACCGCCATGGTCCACATCCTGGCCGCGGCCCTTGACGGCCGGGATCAATACACCCTTGGACACTCAGCCCGGGTGGCCTGGCTGTCGCTGCAGATCGGCCGGAATCTGGGCCTGGACGAGGAGCAGTTAAAAGACCTGGAGGTCTCCTGCTTTCTGCACGATATCGGCAAAATCAAGGTCCCGGACGCGATCCTGACAAAAAAAACCGAACTAAACAGCGAAGAATACGAGATCATGAAAAAGCATCCCATATACGGTGCAGAAATTTTAAGCCTCTCGGATTCGCTTCACAGATATATCCCGGTCGTGCAGCAGCATCATGAATGGTATAATGGAGAGGGGTATCCGTATGGCCTGAGAGGCTCCGAAATTCATCTGCATGCCCAGATTGTGGCCATTGCCGATTCCTATGACGCCATGACTTCTTCGCGCCCCT
>CAZWNV010000223.1:2209-4643 GCA_964635265.1 uncultured Desulfobacteraceae bacterium | reverse complement strand
GACATGCGTCCCACGCACCTCTTTCAAATGGAGTAGATCAGCTCCTACGACCGGACCCAAGACACCCGCAATGAAGGCGACAGGAGGTGCAAATTGAGGAAGCAAAAGCCAGGCGGATAAAGCAGCCAATACAGCAGGGATAAAGGGGGATAAAGCGATCCCCACCCCCTGCACGGGACGGGCCAGCAGGTAACAAGCGATGACATTTACAGCTACGGCAATTCCCGTCACTATCAGAGCCGTGTTCCCACGGGAGACAATCCTGGTTATTTCATGCACGACCAAAATCAGGGGTATGACTGCTCCACCCACATTCAGAGCAATGGTAATATATTGGTTTTGCACCCAGGGGGTCCGGGGATGAGTTATCCCAAACATGGTGGGAGAAAGGACTTCCACCTGATCCTTGCGCTCAATTCTCTGAACAGGGATGTTAATCAAGCTGCCAATAAATATCCCCGCGCCCGCTAAGAGAGCCATTCCCGGGCTCAAACCCAACTTATTCAAAGCGGTCAAAAGGGCATTTGCAAAGAAAAATGGCACGAATAGGATGCCAGCAAAAACTAACAAAGCCAGGCAGCCAAAAGGCATAAGAGTCCGCATAGTTAATGATCCTTTTTACGGCGTTAATAGTTGAACTTAGATACGCTTATGCCTTCAGTATACCAGTTTTAATAAATCTCCCTTCTGGTCCTATGACTACCGCGTTGGGAGGCCATGGTCAAGCTCACATCCTTTTCCCGGAGCGGTCCGAGGAGCGGCTGAGGACCAGCGGCTCATAGGTCGGCTCCTGCCTGGAACGGGACCGGGATGACTGCGGCTTGGGCGCAGGCCGGAATTTTCCCAGAGAGCGCTTGCCGGACGAAGATTTCCTTCCAGCGGAGGGGGAAGCTGCAGAAGCGGCCGGTGAAAGCCCGAAATTCAGCTGTTCTGTGCCGAAATACCGCTCCCCGGCCACCGAAAACAAGCCGATGATCAAGACCCGCAGCAGCCAAATCATGACAGCCACGAAGATGGGGACCACCTTGAGCAGGGTCTGACGGGCGATGACGGCGTTGCCCAGGGTCTCATGGTTGACGATGGCGATGGAGACCCCCCACCAGGTGAGCAGGGTGTTCATGGTCGCCGCCAACAGCCAGGCAGCGAACAGGTACCAGATCTCAGCCTCCTGGCCCCTCTCCTTCTCCGGGGTGAAGAGGCGGGCGATGCCGGCGAAATCGATCCCGCAAAAAGCGACGGCTAGAATGGTCGCCCAGCGCACGCCCCAGAAACGGAGCTCCCCCAGCAGGTCGGTGAGGGCGAAATCGGTCGTGCTGTAATTAAAGATCTCAAAGGCGACCAGAGCGGTGACGAGCAGGGCGCCGAAGACCACGCCGCGCTTGACGTGAAAACGGTCAGGCACAAAGGGAATGCTGTTTGCAGACATGGAGTCCTCCTTGCAGAGATAAAAAAGATCAGTGAAAGGCCTTCCCGGAGGGGGTTGGGACCCCGGGGGAGGGCTGACTACCCCCAATATAGAACATATGTTCTAATTTGTCAAGGAAGAATCTCCCCCGAGGAAAAGAAACATATTTTCTCAACAGGGGACACCCACTAAACTGAAAAGACCTCTGGTAGAATCAGCCTGGAACTATCCATTATGATCTCGATAAGGAAGTCAAAATGGGCAAAAATCCTCCCTATTCTACCTGGGTTGAAGTTGACCTGGAGTCCATCCAGGCAAACGTCAACTATATTCGGAAAACCACGGGTGCTGAAGTCATGGCGGTGGTCAAAGCCAACGCTTACGGACACGGGGCGGTGCCTGTCGCCAAGGCTGCCCTTGCAGGAGGAGCGACCTGGTGTGCAGTCGCCCGGTCGAGTGAGGTTGTAGAGCTTCGAGAAGCAGGGTTGGAATGTCCCATTTTAATTCTTGGATACATTCCAAAAGAACAGGTTGCGGAAATGCTTCAGCTCAAGGCATCGCTAACGGTCTGGACTTTAGATGACATCAAAAAAATCGGGGAACAGGCCCGCAAACTCGACGTCCAAGCCCCAGTTCACCTCAAAATTGAAACCGGGATGGGGCGTCTGGGGAGTTTTCCAAGCCAGGCTTTATCCGTAGCTCTGGCCGCCGAACGTCATGCCCATATTCAACTTCAAGGAGTTTTCTCACACCTGGCGCGGGCGGATGAAAACGATCCTGAGCCCACGGAACATCAGGAAAAAAAGTTCGAATATGCCCTATCGCTTCTGAAAGATAAGGGGATTCAGACCCCGTATATCCATTTGGCGAATTCCGCTGCCAGCCTCAAACGTCCCAGCGCGCATTACAACCTGGTCCGACCAGGGATCTCGATCTATGGCCTGCCCCCGTCCCCGGCTGTTCCTCTCCCGGATGACTTTCAAAGAGCCCTGACCTGGAAAACGGTCCTGGCAAATGTCAAGACCCTCC
>CAZWNV010000223.1:0-2199 GCA_964635265.1 uncultured Desulfobacteraceae bacterium | reverse complement strand
CTCCCCCCAGGTCATGGTGTCAGCTACGGGCATGAATATGTAACCCAAGAGCAGGAAACCATTGGTGCACTTCCCCTGGGCTACGCGGACGGCTACCGCAGGACTGACGGCAATCAGGTCCTCATTCACAGTCAGAAAACGCCCGTCATCGGACGGGTGTGCATGGACCAGCGCATGATCAAACTCGATCACATTCATAACCCCCAAATTGAGGATGAGGTGGTCCTGATCGGCAAACAAGGCGAGAAGGAAATCACGGCGGACGAGGTGGGGCGCATTTGGGGGACGATCAATTACGAAGTGACGTGTGCCATTGGACCCCGCGTCCCCCGTCTTTACCGCAAGAATTCGATGTAATGTTCCCACCCCGAAAAGAGAAACCAGCATTCAACAGCATACGGGTGGGGAGTAGAAGAGATCCAATCCCCCATTTCACCCCCAGAAACACCCCATCGCTTAAGGTATTTTTCCCCCTGGGTACGAATCCAATCCGACCCCAGCAGATCAGGGATGGTGCCATCCTGCTATTCGACAACCCTTGTGGGATGAGATTGCTGGCGCAGGGGAAGCACGACGTGAAACTCGCTGCCCGGCAGTTCACTTTCTCCTTGTTTAGGAGATTCTACCCAAACGCGTCCGCGGTGAGCTTCAACGATACTGCGAACCACAGACAACCGTTCCGTGACCTCTTCTTTTCCGATAGATACCCCCTCATCAAAAGAGAGCTCGACAAACTCGGGTTGGGCAAGATCCTGGAATATCTTTTGCTGCAGATCAGCATCCACCCCGATCCCTGTATCCCGGACGACGATCTCAGCGCCTTCCCATTTTAATAATTCCGATCTGAGCGGGATATGCCGCCCGGTAATGGAAATCTTTCCACCGCTGGGCGTATGCGTCATGGCATGCGTGATCAGATACATGAAAACTTTCTTCAGCGCACTTCCATCAGCATACACCTTCGGAATTTTCCCCAGACCATCATGGGACAGGGTGATTTTCCGGGCCTGGACATTTTTCTGGAGGTCCCGACAAACCTGATCGATCACGTTGTACAAAGAAATGGGTTCTGTGTCGATCTTCAAGGAGCGAGGTTGGACTTGCGCAGTGTAAAGCATGTTATCTATGATCTCCTGCAGCCTTTCTAACCCGCTCAATAGACCTTGAATCAGTTTTTGATAATACTCATCATCCATCAACGAGGGATCGTTGGATAATAAACGCGTGTACCCACTCATCACCGTGAGTGGTGAACGCAGTTCATGGGCTTTGATGCTGATAAAATCCGATGCCGAGCGCTTGATGCGCTCGATCTTCTCCAAGGCATCGTTCTCAGCAGCTTTGCTCCGGCGCAATTCGTTGTCAATATTTGTCAGATTCCGCACCAAACGGGCATTTTGTAAGGCCACGGAGGTTTGATCCGCGACGGATATCAGGAACTCCAGGTCCTCATCCGTAAAAGACCCCCCGGACCTTTTCATCGACAAGGCAAACAGCCCGATCCATTCATCCTGGGTATGAATGGGCACATAAGCTTCCGCTTCGATCGAATTTAACCAGGCAAATAAATTCTTCGGGATAGTTTGATATTTCGGGATGACTTCAAGTTCGGACTGCGTCAGAACTCGCTTCTCCTCCACAAACACCCGCGTGATGGGGTTATTTGCAGGCAGCAATTCTAAATCCGGCACCGTGTCTGTGACCCCTTTCACAGCCCTGAGGCACCAATCAGGTGGGTCCTTCTCAGATTCTAATTTGTCCGCCAAAAACAAGGTCCCATCCTTGACGTCAAGCTCATCGCAGATCAGATCGACGGTAACCCGAGCCAACAGTTCCAGGTCCAGAATGCTGCTGACCCGTTTGCTGTACTTCCTGAGCGCACGTCTGCGGTTAAAGTCATCCCCAAGTATATATTGGATGATCCGCTGCACAATGCGGTTGATTTGGGGGTGGATAAATAACAGAAACAACGCCATCAGGCCAGCGTTATAAACCGGATGATACCAGTTACTATCCTGAAAAAGCCTGTCAAAGATCAAAAAGCCCAGAGCAAATATCAGCAAAGACAATATTCCAGACAAAGTGCTGCTGCTTAATTGGTAGGTGAGGGTCCTTAAATCAGGAAGCCGGTAAGTGAGCACCAAATAATCCAGAATAACGACTGCTGCAAACAATAATACGGACCCCAGGATGAGATGA
>CAZWNV010000222.1:0-4694 GCA_964635265.1 uncultured Desulfobacteraceae bacterium | reverse complement strand
CGAGATTCTCCGGAGTGACTGGAGTTCAGACGTGTGCTCTTCCGATCTATACTGCGGGGCTGCGGTAGCCGTATTGAATGGCCTTTTTGTAGGCGTCTATAGCCTCCAGGTGCCGGACGGTTTTGCCGTAGCAGTATCCCAGCTTGAATAAGGCCGCCGTGTTGATCTGGAACTGAAAGGACTTTCTGTAAAACCTTGCGGCATCCCGGTGATAGCCCTTAAGCTGCAATGAGTAGGCCAGATTCTGGTAGGGCCTGGCATCCCGCGGGGATTTTGCGGCACAGTCCCGCCAGAAGGCCACATCATTTGTCCATACCTGGTTGCGCTGGTAAGTCCACACGCTGAAAATACAAGCCAGAATCACCAGCCCCGCAACAGCCGCCTTTTTGTACCGGATGCCCTCCCAGGCCAGGTATACGGCCAGCAGAAACACCATCACCGAGGGCAGATACAGCCGGTGCTCATAAATGATTTCGATGGCGACAACCGAGGATTCAATCACCAGCGTGCCCAGGAACCACAGGATGCAGAAGCTGAACAGCCGGTGCTTTTTTGCCCCGTATACCGCAGCCGCAAACAGCATGAGCACCATTACGATGGATAGCATCGTGGTCGGCGGGTCCCAGGGTGCATGGGACAGCGGGAAATCATAGTCCAGCACCAGCCGGTTTGGATGCGGGAAAAAAATCAGGCTGAAGTAATAGGCCAGCACCCGGAACTCGGTAAGCACCCGCTGCGGCAGCGTGAAATCCCAGGGACCATAAGTGGAAAGGATCCTGTCCACCGGGTTTGCCCCCAGAAAAAAATAGGCTGCGAGCAAAAACAGCAGAAGCGCGGCCAGCCCGCCTGCAGCAAATCGCTTGGATACAACAGAGCTCAGGTCCTGGAAAAAATACCATTCATATAAAAGGACAAAAAAGGGCAGCGTGGCGGCAATTTCCTTGCTTGCAAAAGCACACAGGGCGGCGAGCAGACAGCCCCCGAGCAGGCCAAAACCCGGATAGCGACGCCCTTCGCGAAGGGCAATCCGCCCCTTTGCATACAAAAGCAGCGAGAGGATGTAAAACATCGCGGCAAGGCTTGTCATCCGCTGCACAATATAGGTCACGGCATTGGTCTGCACCGGATGGACCATCCAGAGCAAAACCGCGAAAAACGCAATCCACGTTGGATCAAGGACGCTGGGAGTTTTGGCCGCCTGTGCAGCCGAAGCCTCCTTTGTGCTTTGCCGCCTGCTTGGCATGCAAAGCCTGAGGGTGGTCTGGAGCAGGAAAAACAGGAAACAGGCGGTAAGGATGTGAATGGACAGGTTGACCACGTGATAGCCGAACACATCGGTCTTTCCAAAATAATAGTTGATGGCGAGGCTGATCATGGAAAGCGGGCGATGCCTGCCGTGCGACTCGGTCACCACCTGTTTGAGCTGCTCCGGATTCAGTTTTTCGATCTGGATTTCCGCTCTTTTATCAAGAATGGAGGTGTAATCATCAAAGAGAAAGGGCACGCTAAACGTGCCGGAATACACCAGGATGGCTGCAACAGCCAGGACAAGGACCAGGGCGGTGTTTATGGAGAACTCCCACTCGGACTTCTGTGCCCGGACAGACTCCGGAGCTTCCCTGCTCAGGCTTTCCGTATTTTTCCGGCCAGGCATCGAAAAATTCCCCTGATTCTATGCATGAGGCTGTGTCGGCGCCCCGCTCCCGCCGCGCCGGGGGCTTTCTGGTTTTCCTGTTTGAGGGCAGCGATACGGGCCCGCAAAACCTTTACCTGAGCCCGGAGATCGGAGGAAGCGGAATTTTTGCTCTTCATCGCCAAATAATCGGCGATTGCCCTGTCCAGAGCCAAAAACGGCAGTGCCTGCAGGGTCTGCGGGTTCAAATCGGCAACAATGTCCGCAAAATTTTCCGAGTCCACCGCAGAGGCCTTATCCGCCGCTTGTCCCGGTACGGAGCCCAGTCCCGCAAGACAGTGCCGGGAGAATCCAAGTGCCGGATACCGGCTCTCAACAGCCTCCACCACATCCGCGTTATTCCGATAGATTGCGGAAACGACCTCCCCCCGCAAACGCGCCTTGGTGAAGCTGTAGCCGCTCTCCTGTTCCACCGCAGCCAGCGCATTGATCAAATGATTGCTGGAGTGGAGAAAAACGCGGGGATACTCTGCGCAGCAGATACCCCGGTACTGCTGGAGCGTAACAGCAGACTCAGCCGATAAAGAAGGGTTCATCCGCACCCCGGGCAGGCCGTTTATGCCGAGAGCAAACCGTCTGTTTGCCCAATACGCAAAATCGGTCACGATATCGCCGCCATCAAGGCTCTCCGGAGAGAAAAGGCGAACGGTTAGGTTATCATAGCCGACCGTCGCAGTCCAGTTGTCAATGCATTCCAGGGTGTCATCGCGGTAGGCACGCGGCGGCAGAAGGAGATGATCGGCCTTGATCTTCTGCTGCATCCGGGACAAATACATGGAATGCGGGCTTCGGATATACATGATCACCGCAACGGACTCCGGCCGCACATGGAGGATGTCCATCAGGCCGGAGAACTGGTCTGCAGAAAAGTTTTCCATGTATTCCGCGCTTACCAGCAGATGGGAAAAACGGCGGCTCTCCGCCATATCCCGAATATCCGCCGCAAGCTGCTGCGCCTGCTCGGTATAGGCTTCCGACTGCCCCGCCGACTGCCTGCCTTTTTTGCCCGCCAGCATGGCCAGGGGGTTATGGTTTGCAAAACCTCCTGTATAATACAGGATGCCGCTCTCCTGCAGGTGTTTACTGCTTCTGCGCAGGCTCTCCTGCAGCGAGGAGGTGCCTGTTTTGGATCGCCCGCAGTGTATGATTACCTTCATGAACAATTCCAGCCTTCTGTTTTGGCTAGGAAATCACCAGCCGCATCTGCCGCACCGCAACATCACAGCCTGCCCGCGCGCACACCTGGTGGAGCTCTTTTTTCTTTTCCTCTCCCCCAGCCTGAAACGAGACGATAACCTCTTTTATATTGTGCTTATTGATCGTTTTCGCGATCTGCTCGCCCCCGCCGAATACGGGATAGCCGTAGAACCGCTTGCCTTTTTTGTGCGGATCATCGTCGATAAAGCCCACGATGGTAAGGCCCAGCCCGGTGTTGCTCTCGATTTCCCGTACAAGCATCTGCCCCCCGGTTCCGGCCCCGTAGACCAGCACCGGTGTTCCGTTTCTGCTGCCGATGCAGATCCACTCGTCCAGCAGGCGGAAAAAAAAGCGGGAGAATAAAAGAAAACTGAGCATCAGCCCCCAATAAATAACAAACACCGCGCGGGAAAAACTCTGAAACCGGTAGAGAAACAGCAGTATCAGCATGGATGCCACCGTACCGGATGTCACGGCCTTTACGTAGACGCTGAGATCGGTCAGGCGGGAGCCCTGCCAGAGCCTTTGATAAACCCCGAAAACAAACAGGGAAAAAATCTGGGCGGCGAACAAAATGGGCAGGGATTTCAGGAAAAACTTGAAATTCGGGCCGATACTGCCTTCAAACCGCAGCAGGTACGAAATGTAATAGGCCATGGCAATAAGGATCAGATCCAGCACAATAACCAGAAGCGTCCGCACATACCCATCGTTTCCCAGCGCAAGGATAAAATAGGGAGAGCTGTTGCCGGCGGCGGCCTCCTCGGCCGGATAGACCTTGACTTTTGCCAGGTACACCCAGAACAAAATGATAAAAAGCAGGTAAGCCGCAATAATAACTACGCTCACATAGGCATTGAGGGGATAGATGCCCAGCGCGATAAGCCCGGAGACCGCGGCAAATCCATATAAGACCGCCACGGCTTTCGGCTCGGACAGGCCCACCGCCACCATGCGGTGCGAGGAGTGGTCAAGGCCTCCCTGAAATATGGAGCGCGACACCAGTTTGCGCATCAGGCTGACAAAAACCGTATCCAGTATGGGAATAAAAAGGATGAAACAGGGAATGGCCACCACAAAAATCTGGTTAAATACTGCGCCGCCTTCCGCGCTGGGCGGAGGCTCGGTTATCGCCAGGCAGGCCAGCAGAAACCCGATCAACAGGCTTCCGGCATCTCCCATAAAAATGGAGGCGGGATTGAAGTTATAGACAAGAAACCCCAGTATCCCGCCAAGAAAAACGGACAGCAGGAGCCGGGACTGTTCGGCCAAAAAATGCGCGTCCGGGAAAACAGAGAGCCAGAGGAAGAGAAAAAAACCGGATATAAACGCAATCCCCGCAGACAGGCCGTCCATGTTATCCAGCAGGTTAAAGGCGTTTGTAATCCCAACGATCCAGAATATGCTGACCACAATATTGACCGTTCTTGCCTCGAACCAGTGCACCTGGATTCCGAAAAAAACCAGGGCGGACGCAATAACGACTTGAAATATCAGTTTATACTGAGGATTTAACTCAAAAATATCGTCGGTCAACCCGGTGAGGAAAATGCCCGCAGCGCCGATCATCACGGGCAGCATGGGCAGCACCAGCGGCTTGTGCTCGATATCGGCGAAATCGACTGTCATGGGTGCCGGGCCCTGCGACCTCGCTCGCGCCAGCACCAGGGGCGATGAGAAAATCGCCTGTTCCGTCACTTGGCCAACCTCGCGATACTTGCTAACGAGCCCGATTTCGACGTCGCCGTTGGCCAGCCACCGCTCTATCTGATCGCTGAAGCCTTCGCGGACCCGCAGCTTGATC
>CAZWNV010000221.1:0-4703 GCA_964635265.1 uncultured Desulfobacteraceae bacterium | reverse complement strand
GAGGCCGTGATCCCCGTTGCCGAAGAGCTCGGGGTCAGGCTCCTGGTGGAGCCGGAGCCGGATCTTCTGATAGAGCGGACAGCGGAGTTCCGCGAGTTTATACAGGGGGTCGGCTCCTCTCTTGTCGGCCTGAATTTCGATATCGGCCATTTCTTCTGTGCCGGTGAAGATCCGGCGGAAGCCTTCGAGACCCTTTTCGAATGGGTGGGACACGTGCACGTAGAGGACATCGGGCAAAGCCGGCTTCACCATCACCTGGTGCCGGGCGACGGGGTCATCGATTTTGCCGCCGTTTTTGAGTGCATGAAGCGGCTCGGCTATACGGGCGATATCAGCCTGGAGCTCTATACCTACGCCGACATGCCGGAGGCGGCGGGCCGTGCCGGCCTGGATCACATCCGGCCCTTTCTGGCCGGGGCCGGGATCGGGGGCGGCTGATGCCGCCGGCTGCAAAAAATATCGATGACCGGGAAATCACCTGTTTCGACCGCCACGCCGCGGACTGGTGGCAGCCGCGGGGACGGCTCAAGGCGCTGCACGACATTAATCCCCTGCGCCTGCAATATATTGCCGGGCGCGCGGATCCGGAGGGCAGGGAGGTGCTGGATGTGGGCTGCGGCGGCGGCATCCTCTCCGAGGGCCTTGCCCGGGCCGGCGCGCGGGTGACGGGGATCGACCTTTCGGACCCGGCCCTGGCAGCCGCCCGCGCCCACCGGGAGATATCGGCCCTGGCGATCGACTACCGCAAGATAACCGCCGAGGCCCTGGCGGAAGAGATGCCGCGGCGGTTTGACCTCGTGGTCTGCATGGAGCTTTTGGAGCACGTCCCCGAGCCCCGCTCGATCCTGGCTGCATGCCGGCGCTTGGCAAAACCGGGCGCAGACGTGGTTGTCTCCACCATTAACCGGACCTGGCTGAGCGGCCTGCTGGTGATCCTGGTGGCAGAGCATGTCCTGGGCATCGTCGAGAAGGGGACGCATCATTTCCGCCGCTTTATCCCGCCCCGGGATCTGGCGCGCTGGGCCGCGGCGGAGGGGCTGGCGCTTTGCGGCTGCACGGGCTATCTCTACGTGCCGGTCCTGGGAAGAGCATATTTGACGGGGTTTTCGCCGATGAATTACATGATGCATCTGCAGGCAGGCAAATGAGAAGCAAGGGATGAGGGGGCCGGAATGAAAGGACTCAGGGTGCCGGGCTGGTTTGGCCGCACGGAGCGGGAGAAGATGCTGGATGACCATATTGCGCGCTCCGGAAGGACGTATTTCGGCTTCCGCGAGCTTGACCGGCGGGAGAAGCAGCAGGCGGTCCTCGCCCATTTCAACCGGGTGGCGCCCCGCTATGATTTCATGAACTCGCTGTTGAGCTTCGGTATCCACTACGCCTGGAAACGAAAAGCGGTGCGCCTGCTCGATGTCCGCCCCGATTCCCGGGTGCTCGATGTATGCGGCGGCACGGGGGACCTGGCGGTTTTTGCCGCCAGGCGGCTGGGTCCTGCGGGCAATGTGCTTTTGTATGACAGAAACCGCCGGATGATGGAGGCGGGCCGCAGGCGGCCCGAGAACCGTCTGCACGCAAACCGCATCCACTGCGTCGAAGGCGACGCCGAGCAGCTCTGCTTCGGCGCCGATCAGTTTGACGCGGTCATGGTGGGATTCGGTATCCGGAACCTGACGCACCTGAAAAAGGGCTTCTCCGAGATGTACAGGGTGTTAAGGCCGGGCGGCAGGCTTGTGTGCCTGGAGTTTTCCAAGCCCGTCAACCCCTTGTTCCGCACCCTATATGACGGGTACTCCTTTTTTCTAATGCCGCTTCTGGGAAAACTTCTGGCAGGCTCCAGCCGCTCCTACAGCTGTCTTTCCGAATCCATCCGGATGTTTGCCACAGCGGAGGAACTCCAAGCGATCCTGGAGTCCACGGGGTTTGCCGCTGTGTCCTACAAGCGTCTTACAAACGGCATTGCCGCCGTCCATTGCGGCAGGAAGCCGCCCGCGCCCTGATACGGGCCCCGCCTACACGATCAGTGCCAGAACGACGGCCAGCATGACGGCCGGGAAATAGCTTGCCCGGTTGAATAGCGCCATGGCATCCGGGCGGATCCTGCTCTTATAAAGTCTTGCACCGGGGATTAGCAGCAGAAACAGGCTTGCGGCAAGCACCAGCAGGGCTGCGGGAAAGCCTGCTTCGGAGAAATGTAGGAAAAACAGGGCGGTGCAGAGGGCGGCAGCAAGAAGAAGGCAGGCAAAAGCCAGGGCTGCGGCCTTTTTCTCGCCCAGCTGTACCGGGATGGTCCTAGCGCAAAAGCGCCGGTCCCGCTCGATATCCTCCCAGTCCGCGGGGATGTTCTGGCCGCCGATTTCCCAGAAAAACAGGCAGGCAAACAGCAGCAGGGCAAACCCCGGCGAGGGATGCGGATCCACTGCAAAAAGGGCGGCAACCGCCCCCATGTTCTTGACGAATCCGCTGACAACGGCCCGAAGGGGGCTGATCTGCCAGAGCATGCAATAGAGAGCCTCCAGGGACGCGCCGGCCAGAAAGAGCAATGCACAGACCGGGTTGAGCAGGAAGGCGCCCACGAGCGCCACTGCCGACCAGCCCAGCGCCCAGGCAAGGCCCTCGGCCGGGCTCAACAGTCCCTGGGCCAGGGGATGGCGCACCATGATGGCGTCCATGTAGCTTCCGGCCTCCTGCTCGGAGGGGCTTGCCTTTTTGCGGTCCGCGCGCATGTCAATGATGTCGTTGAACGCGTATACGGCGGTGTAGCCGGCAAAGGCGGTCAGCAGCCCGATGCCGATCACCGCGGGAGAGGGTGCGCCCCGCAGGTAGAGAAGTACGGCAAAGGCCGGGGTGGCCATGTCCAGCAGCCCGTGCGGGGTGCGGGAAAGCGCCAGGAACAACTTGATGCGGTCGATTTTGGCCCGGGTTGCAGTATTCATGCCCCTAAACTAATGGCGCCCGCCCGGGGGCGCCACTATTTTTCCGTGTCCGCTTTTATTTCACAAAGTTCGGCATGTAGGGATACAGCCGGCACGCAACGCAGAAGCCCGCGGCTGTCTCCAGGAAGGCAAAAAACAGGAGCAGGGCGGCGATGACCGCGCCAGCCGCCGGCAGGTGCAGAAACTGCAGCAGGGCAATCAGGCAGCAGAAAACAAAGCCGACTTTTGCGGCAAAAATTTTGGGGCCGGCGTTGATCATGGCCGGTTCAGCGTGCAAAAGGCGCAGGATGTTTCTGCTGACAAAGCTGAAAAAGCTGTAGGAGGGCCTGATAAAACCCCGGATCAGAAAATCCGCGCCCAGGATCCAGATAACGGCCTTAAAGGGCGTAAGCAGGAAAACGAGCAGGCAGAGTACGGTTAATGCGCCGTTGACCCGGGCCGCCTTTTCGTTGATCATCTCGGACGATAGGGGACATGCCTCTGTCATGAAAACCTCCCTCTTCCGCTGTTGTTTTTTATCGATTTTTCCGGCGCGCACCTGCATGGTGCGGCAGCAGGCCTTGGTGGCAGAACGAAGGTGCATTCGAATATAACCTCCGCAGATGAAATGTCAACGGGGTGGCGCTTTTTTGGCGACCCGGGCGGATTTTCGGGATTTCGGCGATTCTTCTGGGCAAGAACGGGGGCCATGTGGTAAACCTTCTGCCGAGGCCAGAGCCGGGGCCTGTGCCCGGAGCCCTGCCGCACCAGCGGGCAGGGCGGATTGGCAGAGAAATTCCAAAGGGCGCGGAAAGGCGGTGTTTATGAAAATCGAATTCGAACCCATCGGGGTGATTCATTCCCCTTTTGCCGAACTCGAGGGCATGCCGGTCCAGCCCGCCGGAGCAGCCGGGGCGAGAGGCACGGTGGAAGTCTTTGCCCCATACCAGGAAGGGCTGCGGGATCTCGAGGGATTCTCGCACATTTTTCTACTCTATCATTTCCATTTGAGCCGGGGCTACAGCCTGCGCATCGTCCCTTTTCTCGATGACAGGGAGCGGGGGCTTTTTGCCACCCGGGCGCCCAAGCGGCCCAACCCCATCGGGCTATCCGTGGTCCGCCTGGAAAGCATCGACGCGGGTGTGCTCTACGTACGGGACGTGGATGTCCTGGACGGCACGCCGCTTCTGGACATCAAGCCCTATGTCCCCCAGTTTGATGCGCAGGGCGAAGTCCGTACCGGATGGCTGGAAAGCTCCGGCAGAACCGCATCCGGCAGTCAGGCGGACGATCGTTTCAAGTAAGGGGCCGGGTGCCGGCCGGGAGGTGGCGATGCGATCAGCGGCGGCATTTGACGAACGAGCGGCGGCCTATGACGGCTGGTATGACAGTCCCATGGGAGCCGCGCTGTTTCAGGCCGAGCTCGGCTGTCTGCGCCGGCTGCTGCCGGATTTTTCCGGCAGATGGCTGGAGGCGGGCCTGGGGACCGGCCGGTTTGCGCAAGCCCTTGGCATTGGCCTGGGGGTGGATCCTGCCCCGCATATGCTGGAGATCGCCCGGTCCAGGGGAATCTGCGTATTGGCGGCCCAGGGCGAGCACCTGCCCTTTGCCGGGGCTTGCATGGACGGAGTGCTTCTGACGCTTACGCTCTGTTTTTTTGATGATCCGGCAGGGGCCCTGAAGGAGTGCGCCCGGGTTCTGCGACCCGGGGGAAGTCTGGTGATGGGTATCGTTGCCGCAGACAGCCCCTGGGGGCGGCGCTATAGCTGGGACGGCCATTGCGGGCACCCC
>CAZWNV010000220.1:0-4744 GCA_964635265.1 uncultured Desulfobacteraceae bacterium | reverse complement strand
GCCGTCGACAGCCTGCTCGTGGTGATTGACGAAAATCACCGCATTGTTTTCTGCAACTGGAAGGATCATGAGTGGGTGCCGATCGCGGAGCGGGAAAACGCCCCGCTTTGCTACCAGGTCCTGAAAAACCTGGACGCCCCCTGTGCAAGCTGCCCGCCGCTCGAAAGCTTTGCCGACGGCAGACCCCGGTGGTACGAAGACCAAAATCCCGTGGACGGAAGCTGCAAGGAAATCAGCGTTGTCCCGATTTTCGATGATAGCGGGGCGGTCGCCTACGTGCTGGAGAACGTACGGGACGTAAGCGAACGCCGGGAAAGGGAACTGGAGCAGAAGCGTTTCGAGTCCGAGCAGCAGGTCACCCTCGAGGCCCTGCGGGAGAGCGAACAGCAGAAAAACCTGATTTTGAACGCCACCGCCGAAATGGTGGCCTATTATGACCGCGAGCTGCGCATTATCTGGGCCAACCGGGCGGCCGCGGACTCGGTCGGCAGCACTCCGGAAGCCCTGGCCGGCCGGCACTGCTATGAAATCTGGCATCAGGCAGAGGCGCCCTGCACCGGCTGCCCCCTGCTGGAGGTAAAAAATACCGGTGTTCCCCAGCATGGCGAAATGCAGACGCCCGACGGGCGGCACTGGTTTGTGCGGGGCTATCCCGTCTTCGATGACAAGGGCGATGTGGCCGCGCTCGTGGAGTTTACCCAGGACATCAGCGAGCAGAAACAGGCGGAGCTGGAAAAAACCCGGCTGGAGGCCCAGGTCAACCAGGCCCAGAAGCTCGAATCCATCGGCCGGCTGGCCGGCGGGGTGGCCCATGATTTGAACAATATGCTCTCTCCCATCCTGGGCTACGGGGAGATGCTTCTCGATGAGGCCGGCTGCAGCAATCTCCGCAGAGAGCCGCTGGAGGAGATCATAAGCGCCGGGGAGCGGGCCAGAAGCCTTGTTCGGCAGCTTCTGGCGTTCAGCCGCAGACAGGCGCTGCATTTTCAATCCATCGACATCAACGAGCTCGTCAAGAACTTTGCAAAACTGCTGCGGCGCACCATCCGCGAAGACATCGCCATCCACACAAGCCTGGCGGAGGCTGTCGCCCATGTGGAAGGCGACGTCGGGCAGCTCGAACAGGTGGTGATGAACCTTGCGGTAAACGCCCAGGACGCCATGCCGAAGGGAGGCGCGCTGCGCATTGAAACCGCGGAGGCCGAGCTGGACGAAGCCTATGCCGCCGCACACGAGGGCGTGACGCCCGGCCGCTACGTCATGCTCCGCATATCCGACAACGGGATCGGCATGGACGAGCAGACCAGCGCCCGCATTTTTGAGCCGTTTTTTACCACCAAGGAAAAAGAGCGGGGCACCGGCCTCGGGCTGGCAACGGTCTACGGCATCATCAAGCAGCACGGCGGCAATATCTGGATCTACAGCGAGCCCGGTGTTGGCACAACCTTCAAAATCTATCTGCCCGTATCGAAAAAAGCCCCGCACCTGCAGAAAAACAGGGCGCAAGGCACCCGGACGCCGCAAGGAGGCTCCGAGACCATACTGCTGGCAGAGGACAACCAGCAGGTGAGAGAGCTGGCCCATACCGTGCTGGAGCGCCAGGGCTATCATGTACTGGCGGCCGAAAGCGGGAAGCAGGCGCTTGAGCTCCTGGAAAGCCACGAGCGCCCTGTACATCTGCTGCTGACAGATGTCATCATGCCGGATATGGACGGCCAGCAGCTCTTTGCCCAAATCGCCGCTGCCCGCCCGGAAACCCGGGTACTTTACATGTCGGGCTACACGGACAACATACTGGCAGGGGACGGGGCGATAGATCCGGAGAAAAATTTCCTCCAGAAGCCGTTTTCGGTGAAGGATCTCTCGGCAAAAGTCCGGGAAATTCTGGAGCAGAAAGCCTAGAAAAGCTGTGCCGGCAAGGGGCCATGGACCGGTCCCGCGCAAACGACGACCCGGCTTGGGGTGAACCAGTGGAACAGCTCGCAAAAGCAATCCAAAACTGCAGCCGCTGCCGGCTGGCCGGCACGCGGACGAACGCCCTCTGCGGGGAGGGAGACCCGGAGGCCCGGCTCATGCTGATCGGCCAGGCGCCGGGAGAAAAGGAGGACCGGCAGGGCCGCATGTTTATCGGGGCTGCCGGAAGCGTCCTGGACGAGATGCTGGATGCGGCCGGCCTCGCCAGGGACGGGCTTTACATGACAAACCTCGTCAAATGCATGCCCCCGGCAAACCGGCCGCCCGCGCGGGACGAGGTGTCCGCCTGCCTGCCCTACCTGGAAAAGGAAATTGAAATGCTCGATCCCCGGATTCTTGTGCCGCTCGGTTTCCAGGCAGCCTCCCGGCTTTTTCTGCAGTACGGCCTGGACCCCCCGGCGGAGGGAAAATTCTCCGGGGTTTGCGGCAGGCTTTTCTGGAGCGGGCAGAAAAAGCTGTTTCCGGTCTATCACCCGGCTGCTGCGCTGCATAACCCGGCACTCAAGGCGGATCTTCTCCGTCACTTCCGCAAAATCCCGGTTTTGCTGACCACCTGCAAATGGTTTCGGCTATGCCCCATGAGACGGTTTTACCGGGCGAACCGGCTGGATCCGTCCTGGATCGAGCTTTACTGCAAGGGAGACTGGCAGTCCTGCGTGCGCTACCAGATGGAGGAGAAAGGTGCGCCCCATCCGGACACGATGCTTCCGGACGGCTCCATCGACCCCGCACTTGAACGATAAGGCGCGGCTTGCCCGAACCCGCGCCCGGCCGCTACCCGCCCTGCATGTAGTAGTCCTTGTACCTCTCCCGGATCTGCTTTTTGGAGAACTTGCCCACGCTGGTTTTCGGAATCTCCTCCACGAACAGGATCTCGTCGGGAAGCTGCCATTTGGCAAAGGTTTCCCCCAGAAAGGCGTAGACGTCCTCCCTGCTGATCTGCTGCCTGCCCTGCTCGCTCAATACGGCCAGGGCCAGCGGCCGCTCCTCCCACTTGGGATGGGCGATGCCCACCACCGCGGCCTCCAGTATCATCGAATGGCCCATGAGGGTGTTCTCCAGGTCGATGGAGGAGATCCACTCGCCCCCGCTCTTGATCACATCCTTTATCCGGTCGGTAATCTTGATATAGCCGTCTTCATCGATGGTGGCGGCATCCCCGCTCTTCCAGTAGCCCTCCTGGAAAGCTTCCTCGCTGCGGGCGTCGCTGTAGTAGCCGGTTGTGATCCACGGCCCCTTGATCCAGAGCTCGCCCACGCTTTTGCCGTCATGGGGCAGCGCATTGCCCTCCGGATCCGCGATTTTGACCTCGATGCCGATCACCGGCAGGCCCTGTTTCTTTTTCAACTCCCACTGCTGCTGCTCGGGCAGGTGCCGGAGGGAGGGCTTGAGGGCGTTGAAGGTCACCAGGGGCGTGGTCTCCGTGGCGCCGTAGGCATGGATGACCTGGGCCTTGCCCAGGTCCCAGTAGCCCTTCATCATGGAAAGCGGCGGCTCCGTGGCGCCGGAGAACATGCGCAGACCCGTCAGATCCGGCTTCTCCGGCATTTTCTGGATATACTGGAGCATGGGCATGAAGATGGCCGGAGCGCCGCAGGAAATCGTCACGCTCTCCGAGACCATGAGATCCACCAGGCTGCTCGGGTCCTCCAGGCTGTAGCGCCCGGGAAGCACAAGCTTGGCGCCCGTCAGGGGCCCGGTGAAAAAAACGCCCCATCCCTGGGCATGAAACATGGGGACAATCTGCATAACCACGTCATCCATGCAGATCCGTCCGATATTGGCAAACTGCAT
The DNA here is from genome assembly GCA_964635265.1 of uncultured Desulfobacteraceae bacterium. GTDB lineage: Bacteria > Desulfobacterota > Desulfobacteria > Desulfobacterales > Desulfosalsimonadaceae > M55B175. Next base: position 976 of record CAZWNV010000220.1, on the reverse strand, counting down.
GGTATGCAGGTAGATATTGCGATGCGAGTAATACACCCCCTTGGGCATGCCCGTGGTGCCGGTGGTGTAGCAGGCGCTGTAGGCCGAGCGCTCGTTGATCATGGGCCACTGCAGATCGGCGGATGCGGACTGCAGCAGCTCCTCATAGCCGTACGTCGGCGCAAGCTTTGACTGGACGTCGTCGATGGCCGAATCCGTGAGAAAAATATAGCCCTCCACACTTTCCAGGCCCGGGGCGACGTTTTCGATAACAGGCGCCATGGTTTCGGCGATGCAGATGTATTTTGCCTGGCTGTGATTGATGACATGGGTGAGATGATCGGCGGAAATGCGGGGATTGAGCTGCAGAAGCACGGCGCCCAGGCCGGAGATCGCGAAATACAGCTCGAAAAAACGGTGGGTGTTCCATTCCATCACCCCCACCCGGTCGCCCGGCCCGACACCCAGATTCGCCAGGGCGTTGGCCATCTGCTTGACCCGCTCATAGGTCTTTGCGTAATCCGACCTGTAAATGCTTCCGTCAATCCGCTTCGAGGCCACTTCCTGCTCCGGAAAAGTTCTGGCGGCATGGCGCAAAAGCGTGATGATGTTGAGCTGATAGTCGTCGCCCGAGGTGGCAGGAAAACCGTCAACGATTGCGTTGGCCATATTTGCCTCCTTATGGATCAAGATTTACGGAAAATGCGGCACCAGGGTTTTTGCAGAAAATCAGTTTTTACTAGAATAAACGCTTTTCATTGGTTTTATCAAGATTAAATTCAAGGCGGCATCAAGTTCCTTGACCCCGGATGGAGAACCGATCTATTGTTCCCTATGACTTACGGTGCCGGGGAGAAACCCTCTGCACCGTCCGTGCGCTAGCGATGCAGGAAGGAATTAGGGACTTTGTCCCGGCCCCGGATAAGCCGGGGGGCCAACAAAAGGAGGCTGCGCTTGAGTGCTTTGCTGGAAGAGCTCGACTACCGGCAGACCCCCA
>CAZWNV010000219.1:0-4760 GCA_964635265.1 uncultured Desulfobacteraceae bacterium | reverse complement strand
GGCGCTTGTCCGGGTCCGGTTCCAGGTAGTAGCGGTAGACCGGGTTGGCATGCTCGGACTGGACCCCGATGATTTTGGGCAGCGTGTCAATAATGCCGGTCTCGTAGAATTTGAGAAAGCCCTTGATCACCGCGGTGATATTGCCGGCATTGCCGATGGGCAGCACCACCACCGTATCGGCCAGGTCATATTCAAAATACTGGGCAATCTCGTAGGAATAGGATTCCTGCCCCAGGATCCGCCAGGCGTTCTTGGAGTTCAAAAGCGCCACATTGTAATTCTCGGAAAGGGCCTCGACAATCTTCATGCAGTCGTCGAACACGCCGGGGATTTCAAACACCGCGGCCCCGCTGCCCAGGGGCTGGGAGAGCTGCTGCGGGGTGACCTTTTTGTGCGGCAGGAGCACGGCGGATTTGACATGCGGCTGCAGGTAAGAAGCGTAAAGCGCGGCCGAGGCCGAGGTGTCGCCGGTGGAGGCGCAGACCGCAAGGATGTCTTCGGCATAGCCCTGCCGGAGCAGATACTGGATGTAGCTCAGGGCACTGGCCATGCCCCGGTCCTTGAACGAAGCGCTCGGGTTCTGGCCGTCGTTCTTGAAAAATATCCTGGCCCCGGCCTTTTCCTGCAGCCGGGCATTGGATTCGATGACAGGGGTATGGGCCTCGCCGAGATAAACCACGGAATCGAGCGGGAGTATGGGGCCGATAAACTCGTGAAAACGGTAAATGCCCTGCAGGGCGGGAATGTTGAGCATTCTGCGGTAATCAAAAACCCTGCGCCATGTAGCCCCGGAAATTTTTTTTAACCGCTCAAAGCGCGGATCATAGAGCAGCAGCACTCCCCCGCAGTGCGGGCAGGTATAGAGAAGCTTCTCGATCCCGTACTCGGCCCCGCATCCCAGGCAGCGGTAAATGAGGCTGCCGGCAGGGGCGGGGATCAAATGGGGCTGGATATCTTCCGGAAAATCCGCTGCCTTCACGGTGCGATCCACTCCTTTCCGCCCATGTAGGCCCGCAGCGCCTCCGGAATCCGGACGGTGCCGTCCTCCTGTTGGCAGTTCTCCAGTATCGCCGCCAGTGTCCGGCCCACTGCAAGGCCGGAGCCGTTTAAGGTATGGACCGGTTCGGTGCCTTTTTTGCCCCTGCGCCGCATCCGGATTCCGGCCCGCCGGGCCTGAAAGCCTTCAAAATTGGAGCAGGAGGAAATTTCGCGGTATTTCTCCTGGGCCGGCATCCATACTTCTATATCATAGGTTTTGGCTGCAGAAAAGCCCAGATCGCCAGTGCAGAGCACCACCACCCGATAGGGCAGCCCCAGGCGGCAGAGGATTTTTTCCGCATCCGCGAGGAGCTTCTCCAACTCCTCATAGGAATTCTCGGGGGCTGTAAACTTGACCAGCTCTACCTTATTGAACTGGTGCTGCCGGATCAGCCCCCGGGTATCCTTGCCATGCGAGCCTGCTTCGGAGCGGAAACAAGGGGTAAACGCGGTATAATAAATGGGGAGACGCTCTTCGTCGAGGATCTCGTCCTGGTAAATATTGGTGACCGGGACTTCCGCGGTGGGAATCAGGTAATAATCCCAGTCTTCCAGCTTGAACAGGTCTGCAGCAAACTTGGGGAGCTGGCCGGTGCCCGTCATGGTTTTGCTGTTTACAATAAAGGGCGGCATCACCTCAGTATAGCCGTTTTCCCTGATATGCACATCCAGCATAAAGGAAATCAAGGCCCGCTCCAACTCCGCCCCGGCTCCGTAGTACAGGGGGAAACGCGCACCTGCAATTTTTGCGGCACGCTCAAAATCGAGAATCCCCAGTTTTTCGCCCAGGTCGAAATGGGCCCGCGGGGCAAAGCCAAATACCGGTTTCTCCCCGGCTTCCCTGACCAGACGATTCTCGGAATCATCGACGCCTGTCGGTACCGAGGCCTCGGGAATGTTGGGGATGCGGATCAGAATCTCCTGAAGGCTCTGCTCACAGGCGGATAACTCCTGCTCCATCTCCTTGATCCGGCCCGATACCGAGCGCATCTCCTCCACCTCCTGCTCGGCCCCCTCACCGTTTTTCTTCTTTTTGGCAATTTCGTCCGAGGCTACGTTCCTGCGATGGCGCAATTCCTCTATCTCGGAGAGGATCCGGCGGCGCCTGGCGTCCGCCTCCGTGAAGCCGTCCAGATCCGCAGCCTCTCCCCGCTTCTCCAAAGCCTCCGCAACTGCGGATAAATTTTCCCGCACATACTTGATTTCCAGCATAGAATCCCTATATTCTTGGATTAAACAGATTTGGAGAGATACAAAATATTATAAATTAGCATTCGCCGCCGGCCTGGTCAATAATTATTGAAAATCCCGGAGAAATCTGATAGAAAAAATATATTTATTTTATTTTTCTGGACGGAGAAAAGATAGATGGAGGATGTCAAGGAAAAAAAACAGCAGTTGCGCAGGCAGGTGGAGAAAAAACTGGATGCACTCGGCAGCGGGGAAATCCAAAAAAAACTCGCGGCCATCGAGGAACAGCTTTTTGAGCTTGCCAACTTCATTGAAGCCGAAATTTCAATGCTTTATATCAGCGAACCGCATGAAGTGGACAGCAGCCGCATCATTGACCGAAGCCTGAAAAACAACAAAGATATCGTCCTGCCGCTGTTCGATGCCAAAAACGGCAGCGCCAGGCTGTTTAAGATACAGGATCTGCAGGCGGACCTCAAAAAATCCGCGGGCAGTTCCCTGGAGCCCAATCCCCAAAGGTGCAAACCGGTCCAGATGGAGCAAGTCGATATTGCCATCATCCCCGGAATCGCCTTTGACGAAAAAGCCGGGCGGCTGGGGACCGGCACCGGCCGCTATGATCGGATCATTCCCAAGCTGCCGGCCACTACCCGGAAGGTGGCGGTTGCCTTCGAAGACCAGATCGCCCCGCTGGTGCCTCTGGAATCGCACGACAAATGCGTGGACATCATTATTACAGACGAGCGCATCATCTATAAAATCTGACGACTGCGCAAAAGCTCCTTCCCGAATTGAATTCCATATGAAACCTGTTGTCGCAATTATCGGCCGTCCCAATGCCGGAAAATCCACCCTGTTCAACCGCATCACCAGGACAAGGGATGCCCTCGTAGATGACACGGCCGGGCTGACCCGGGACCGGCATTACGGGGATGCGCAGTGGAACGAGAGCGCCTTTACCCTGGTCGACACCGGGGGATTCGCCGGGGCAGAAGACGCCTGGACCGACCCGAGCCGCCGGCAGCTCGAGCAGGCGATCCGGGAGGCGGATGCCGCGATTTTTCTCCTGGACGGCAAATCCGGGCCCTCTCCCTATGACAGCGAACTCCTGGAGCTTGCCCGCAGCTTTTCCGGCCCTGTCCTCTATGCAGTCAACAAGGTGGACGCCGGGACGCGGGAAGATCTGTGCTATCCTTTCTATGAACTGGGCATAACCGATGCGTTTGCCATTTCGGCAGAGCATGGATTCGGGGTAGGCGAACTGCTCGACCGGTTAACGGCCGAGTTTCCAGCGGCCCCCGCCGAAGAACCGCGGACAGAGGCGGTCAAAATTGCCGTCATCGGCCGGCCCAATGTCGGCAAGTCCTCGCTTGTCAACCGGATCCTGGGCGAATCCCGGGTCATGGTGAGCAGCGAGCCGGGCACAACCCGGGATGCGATTGACACCAGTTTCCGTGTCAACGAAAAGGACTACACGCTGATCGACACCGCGGGCATCCGCCGCAAGCAGCGGGTCCGCGACCGGGTGGAAAAATACAGCATCATCAAGGCCTTGAAGAGCATCGACAGAAGCGATGTTGTGCTCATACTCCTCGACAGCCAGGAGGGCATCACGGAGCAGGACGTAAAAATCGCGGGTTACGCATTTGAAAAGGGGCGAGCCTGCATCTTCGTGCTCAACAAATGGGACCTGGTGGAGAAAGACTCCCGGACCATGCAGCGGATGCAGGCCTGGCTGCGAAACGAGGCCAAGTATTTGAGCTTTGCCCCCGTGGTTGCCGTATCCGCGCTCACGGGAAAACGGGTCCCGAAAATTTTTGAGGTGGTGGAGCCGGTGTTTGCCCAGTATACGCGCCGGATTGCCACAGGCCCCTTAAACCGGATCATCGAACAGGCCACCGAGCGCACCCAGCCCTCCCTTTTCCGGGGCAGGCGCCTGAAATTCTACTATGCCACCCAGGCCGCCACCCGGCCACCGACATTTATCTGTTTTGTCAACTATCCCGAAGGGGTGCATTTTTCCTACAAGCGCTACCTGATCAACCAGATCCGATCGGAGACGGGGCTCGACCGGGTTCCGGTGCAGCTCTATTTCCGCAAGCGGGGCGAATCCGAACCGCGCGGCGGGAAAAAGCCCCGCAGGATTGGCAAAACAGGCCAGAAAAAAAACAGGGCAAAAAAAAAACCACGATAAGGGCTTATGGCAGCTTCTTCAAAAAACGAATCCGGGCCCGGACTGTTTGATCAGCCTGGCCGTGCTGCAGGGGCTGCATCCCGTCCCCTGGCCGACCGCATGCGCCCCAAAAGCCTTGCCGAAGTGATCGGCCAGCAGCAGGCCGTTGGCGAGAAAAGCCTGATCTGGAACGCAGTTTCCCGCGACCGGCTGTTTTCCATGATCCTCTGGGGTCCGCCCGGCTCAGGAAAAACCACTATTGCCCACATCCTTGCAGAAAAAACCCGCTGCCATTTTGTGCATTTCTCCGCCGTGCTCTCCGGGGTAAAAGACATCCGCAATGTCATTGCAGCAGCAC
>CAZWNV010000218.1:0-4766 GCA_964635265.1 uncultured Desulfobacteraceae bacterium | reverse complement strand
GGAAAACCCTCCTGCGCCTGTAGCTCAGTTGGATAGAGCAACGGACTTCTAATCCGTAGGCCGTGTGTTCGAATCGCACCAGGCGCACCAGAAGCAACGAAAGGGCTTTGCCCGGCAACGGGAAAAGCCCTTTTGATTCCAGCGCTTACCAGACAGCCTCTTGATCCCGAAGAATTATGCAGTATAACACGAACCCTGCAAGAATTCAAACAGCATTATCACAGGATTGCACCGGACGAGCGGTTCAGGACGAAGAAGCGGCTGCTTCGCGGTTTCTGGCGTGGATCAGGGTCCAGTAGCCCATCAGATTGACAGGCTCTGTCTCCACCACCTCGAGGCAATTATCCGCAATAAAGCGCTGCATGGAAAAACGGGGGCGGAAACCGATGATCCGCTGCAGCGGGGTCAGCATGGATTCCAGCAGACCGGGCAAAACGTGCGGGCTGCTAAAATGATTCAGGACGAATATATCCCCCCCGGGCGCGCATACCCGCTTGATCTCCTGCATCATCAGGCAGGGATCCGGAACCACTGTGGCCACGTACATAGCCGAAACCTTGTTGAAAAAGTTGTCCGGAAAACACAGTCTCTGGGCATCCATGAGCGCCAGCTTGATATTTTGGCGGCCTTTCTGTGCCATATTGCGCCTGGCCACCGCCAGCATGTGCGGGGATATATCGATCCCGTAAACACTCGTATTCGGGGGATAATGATCCATGGCCAGACCGGTGCCGATGCCCACTTCCAGCACCCGATCCTGGTCCTGAAAGCCCATTTTTTCCACCACCTGTTTGCGGCCATGCTCAAATATGCGGCCAAAAATCTTGTCATAACTGCCGGCCAGCCGCTTGTAGCTGTTTATGACTGCCGATTCATCCATATCCATTTCCATTTCCATATATCCTCATATCTTCGTCCTGCCTGATGGATCTGTGCACGCGCAGCCCGCGAAGCCATCAATGGCTGCAAGACCAGAAACAAACCCTATTATGCGCAAAAATGCCGGGGAGTCAACAATAGGATGCCTTCCCGGAAGCAGCCTTCCTTCCCTTCCGCCCCTCCGGAACCCGTAGCATTCGGGCGCAAGGCAATTGACAAATCCTCCGCAATTATTTAGAAATATTTTTGGTCCGAAAAACCGGCGGGGTTTTCCGGATAGACGGCAACAGCACATGCAAATATTTTCAGGGAGGCAGCTATGGCTTACAATACCCTTCTCTACGAAGAATCCGACGGCATTGCCACCGTTACCATCAACCGTCCGAAATCCTTGAACGCCCTCAATACCGAACTTATAGGGGAGCTCGGGGGTTTGCTCGACAGCATCGCCGGAAACGAGGGTATACGCGTTCTGATATTCACGGGCGCAGGCGAGAAGGCCTTTGTGGCCGGAGCGGATATTTCCGAGCTATCCCAGTTCAATACCCTGCAGGGAAAGTACTTCGCCCACCGGGGCCATCAATGCCTGAGCAAAATCCAGAATCTCACAATTCCGGTAATCGCGGCGGTAAACGGCTTTGCCCTGGGAGGAGGGCTGGAGCTTGCCCTTGCCTGTGATTTTATCTACGCATCGGAAAACGCCAAGTTCGGGCTGCCGGAGATCACCCTCGGGCTGATTCCCGGGTTTGGCGGCACCCAGAGGCTGGCCCGAATAATCGGCAAAAACATGGCCAAGGAAATGATCTTTACCGGCAAAACGGTATCGGCAGAAGAGGCCCGGGAGATCGGGTTTGTCAACAAAGTCCTGGAAGCCGACAAGCTCCTGGAGGAGACGCAGAAAACCGCAGAAAGCATTGCCGCCAAGGGCAAGGTATCTTTGAATGCGGCCAAAGAAGCCATCAACCGGGGAATGGACGTGGATCTTGCCACTGCATGCAGTATAGAAATCGATGCATTCAGTATCTGCCTGGCAAGTGATGACGCCCGGGAGGGAACCAGCGCCTTTCTGGAAAAGCGCAAACCGGATTTCAAAGGCAACTTGAAGGGATAGCCAATTTTTGCTTGACAGGCGGTTTGCTCCGAGATAGATAAATCATAGTTTTTTATTTGTTTTTCGTCTTGCACAACGCAAAGGATCGCATCGGACCAATGTCGATAAAATGCTGCGGCTTTGCTGGCTTTGGGAACTATTTCTTTTTTCGATAGTCTTCCCATGGACCGGCAAAGCAAAATTTAGAGCATTCGCAATGCAGGAGAAGCCATGGGGAGACGCCACAACGGCCCCCTATGGCTGCATTTTATAAGGCTGCTGGGGGCGCCCCGGGCAGCCTTTTTTTATTTCCGGCAGCAGGTATCGATGTTCTCGTAAGAAATCAGTTTGAGATGGCAGAGGAGGATGTAGAAAATGATTTTTGACATGGAATACGAAACCATGCCCCGGGAAGCCCTGGAATCCATTCAGCTCCGACGACTCCAGAACACCCTGTCCCGAGTTTATGCGACAGTCCCCTTTTACCGACAAAAATTCGACGAAGCAGGTGTGATGCCCGGGGATGTGAAATCGCTGGATGACCTGCGGCGCCTGCCATTTACCGTCAAACAGGATCTGCGGGACAACTATCCCTACGGCATGTTTGCCGTGCCCATGGAAAACGTGGTCAGAATTCACGCCTCCTCCGGCACAACCGGAAAACCCACGGTGGTGGGCTACACCGCCCGCGACATCAATACCTGGGCCGAGCTTATCGCCCGCTCCCTTGCCTCCTCCGGGGCATCCCGCGGCGACATCATCCATAACGCCTATGGCTACGGCCTGTTCACCGGCGGCCTGGGTTTTCACTACGGCGCCGAAACGCTGGGGGCCTCGGTAATCCCTGTCTCCGGTGGCAACACCAAGCGCCAGGTGATCATCATGCGGGATTTCGGTCCCACAATTCTCACTTCCACGCCTTCCTACGCCCTGCATCTGGCAGAAGCTGCCGAAGAGGAGGGGGTCTCTTTCCGGGATCTGCAATTTAAAAGCGGAATCTTCGGGGCCGAGCCCTGGTCGGAGGACATGCGCACCGAACTGGAGAACAAACTGGGGCTCAAGGCGATTGACGTCTATGGATTGAGCGAAGTCATCGGCCCCGGCGTAGCCATTGAATGCATCGAAGCCCAGAAAGGGCTGCATATCTTCGAAGACCATTTCATCCCGGAAATCATTGATCCGCAGACAGGGGAGGTGCTGCCCCACGGGGAAACCGGAGAGCTTGTTATTACCACACTTACCAAGGAGGCTTTTCCGGTCATCCGCTACCGCACCCGCGATATCACCTCGCTCAACCCGGAGCCCTGTGTATGCGGACGGACGCATTACAGGATGAGCAAAATTTCCGGCCGGACAGACGACATGCTCATCATTCGCGGTGTCAACGTATTTCCCTCCCAGATTGAAAGCGTACTGATGAACATCGAAGGTGTTGAGCCCCACTATCAAATGATTGTGGACCGCCAGGACAACCTGGACAGTCTCACGGTGGTGGTCGAAGTCAGTGAAGGCATTTTCTCGGATGAGGTAAAAGGGCTGCAGCAGTTTTCGGATACCATTGAGACCGAAATCAAGGAGTGCCTGGGCATTTCCGCCCGGGTACGGCTGGCAGAACCCAAATCCATTGAGCGCAGCCAGGGAAAAGCGGCCCGGGTCATCGACAATCGAAAATTATAGACAGGCCGCAAACCCGACACCGCAATGGCGGAGGCAAGCTTCCATGAACCAGGAACCCCAGTTTGATGCAGGGTTTACCAATCAAGGAGGAGACCATGAAAGCCGAACAGATATCGATTTTTCTGGAAAACAAGGCCGGCCGGCTGGCCGAAGTCACCGGCACCCTGTCCGAGGCGGGGGTCAACATCCGGGCCCTCTCGCTTGCGGACACAACCGACTTCGGCGTTTTGCGCCTGATCGTGGATGACAATAACAAAGCGGAACAGGTCCTGAAAGATGCCGGCTTTACCGTCCGCATCACCCATGTGGTAGCTGTCGAGGTGGACGACAGGCCGGGGGGACTCCACTATATCCTGGACACCCTGACCCGGGCCGGTATCAACGTGGAATACATGTACGCCTTTGTCCAGCAGAGCGGCGACAATGCCATCATGATATTCCGGTTCGATCAGCTGGAGGAAGCCATCCGCGTGCTGGAGCAAAACAGCGTCACCGTTATCAGCGGAAGCAAGCTCTACACCATGTAAATCCGGGGGACTGCCAAAAACACAACCCCGAAACCCCATGTAAAGGAGGAACCCCATGCGTCTGCACCCCACCATTTACGCGGCCCGCCGCCTGGCAGTGCTTGCCGCTGCCATCTGCCTGACACTGATGCTGGCCCTTGCCCCCCGGCCCGCATCGGCGGAGGAAACCTATACAATCGGCGGGATTTTCTCGGTTACCGGCCCGGCATCGTTTCTTGGCGATCCGGAAAAAAATTCCATGGAGATGGCGGTCCGGGAGATCAACGAAGCGGGCGGCATAGACGGCCGCAAGCTGGAGACGGTCATCTATGACACCGAAGGCGACCCTTCCAAAGCCGTCATGAGCACCAGCAAACTGATCAATAAGGACCGGGTCGACGCCATCATCGGCCCAAGCCGGACCCCCACGACGCTGGCTGTCATGCCCATGATAGAAAAAGCGAAAATCCCCTTCATCAGCTGCGCCGCAGGCAAAAAAATCGTGGAGCCTGTAAAACCCTGGGTATTTAAAACCGCACAAAGCGATGTGCTGGCCGTCGCATCGATTCTGCAGCATATGAAAAAACAGGGCATCAAAACCCTGGCTGTCCTCT
>CAZWNV010000217.1:0-4773 GCA_964635265.1 uncultured Desulfobacteraceae bacterium | reverse complement strand
ACCAGGCTCCGGCAAGCGGACATTATTTTGAATGCGCTTGACGCGGATGCAGCGGGCGCAAAAGAGGCGTGGGGATTTTGGCTCGACAATTACCGAGCTAAACGTTGGCCGTGTATCCGGGCCAAAGATCCGACGGAGATGCAGCAGGCTGGGGTGAGTGTTCGGCAATGGATTCAGGCCGGGCTACCGGAAGCCGGGCCAAAGTTTCAAATTCAAAAAATGACCAAATGCCTCCACCAGCACCCCTGTGAATATCTTTGTTCCGATCCACCGGATCGGCCGTTTTGCGCGATAAATGGCGTGCCGATATTCGATCTTGAACGATGCCCGAAAGGAATGTGGCGATGAGCCGGGGCTTAGGATCAATGCAGCGTAGGATCATGGAAGAACTTAGAGCCAGGCCCGGAGGCGATGCTGTGGGGGGAGATAAAGACCTTCTGCTTGAAAAGGGACTCCATGACCTTCGAGTGGTTAATCTCCAGATGGCGCACAAATACGGGGGGGTCTTACATGGAGATTATACCACGGAGAGGTGGCAGGCATCCTTTTCCAGAGCGGTTAAGGGGCTGCGGTATCGCGGCTTGATAAAAGTTTTTACCGTGGTGCCGCTTTCCTACATAAACCCCCTTTATGATTATCCTTACCCTATCGAGGAATTAGCGGATGGGTTTTATTTGATATGGCATAGCCGGCAGATCAGGTTTGTAAGTGTTAAGGCAAAATGTCTTAACACTTAAAAGGGAAACAGCATCATGACACCAGAAAAAGCCAGAGACCGTGCTTACTTCGCCATTTTTGACCTGAGGACTGAGATCCTTGACGAGCAAGAGGTCCAGGAACGACTCGAAACGCTTGCCTCTCTTCCGTTATATGCCGTGGTTGAAATCTGCGATAGAGAGCGTTTCCCATTATGGCGCGTGCTTGACTATGTGAGAGCTCAGCAGCTATGCCGCGAGGTGATGAAGTGAGCGCAAACGCAGGCGTGGCGCGGGTTTAAGGTACTCCTGAGGGGCTGCTACTCGCGGATCGGCGAAAGCTCGAGTTTTGTGCAGAGACAGCAGTTTAAAGTGTATCACGTTTTTTAGTATAAACATGAGACAGCAAGGAGAGGGGATAAATCATGAAGAAAAAACTTAAACGCGGCGAGCTTGTCGATTTTGCGCGGTATATTGACGAGCCGGCAGACAAGATCCGGGCGTGGCATCGGCGCGGAAAATTAAACGACTTTATTAAAAATGGCCGGATCGAGAAGGAATCGGCAGCCGCAGAAATTTATAACCGTATCGCTCCAAAACAGCAGCAGGCGCAAAATAAGCGATGGGAAAAACAGCCGGAAATGCAGCCGGAAACCGAGGCCGAGGTTCAGGACTACTTAAACGAAACTATCGGGGACCTGGCGCAGTTATCAATCTTTGAGTTACAGCGCCGGAACGAGCTTGAAAAACTCCTCATCCAGCAGATCAAGCGGCGGAAGGAAGCAGGCGAGTTGATCGAGGCGGAGGCAGTGGAACGCGAAGGATTCGAGTTTGCAAGGGCAGTCCGTGACCAGTTCACGGCGATACCTGACAGGCTCGCCGCTGTGCTGGCCGCAGAGACGGATCAGTTTACAGTCAAGCAGTTGATGGTGCATGAGATAAACCATGTGCTTGAATATGTTTCAAAAACTCTAAGCGAAAAGGGGGGCAAAGGATGAAAGTTGATTTAACGCAAATGACGGAAGCCGAACAAAAGGCAATGGCGCGGAAATTCCGGGAGGCATCTTGCATCCTTTGTGGCCAAGCATCCACCGGGTATCGGAAGTTGCACCTGGGCGAAAAGATAGCTTTCCTGCCAGTATGTGACGATTGCCAGGATGCACCGGCGCAAACACTTCAAGCCATGATGGATTTTCACAAATGAATTTTCACGAGACACAAAAACGATGGGCAACTCCTGCCGAAACCGCCGAATATTTGGCAGTCAGCAAAAAGACGATCTACCGAATGGCGGCGGGCGGTGATCTGGTGGCAATGCGCGTTCGGGGAAGCCTGCGAATCCGGGTTGACTCGATATTTAAATACGAACACCGGCAGACGCAGCTGTATGCCCTGGGAAATTATTAAAAAGTTGTGTCAAATGGGACAGTTGAACCCTGGTGTTTTTGTCAAATGGCGGCTTTTGTGCTTTAATAAGGGGCAAAACTTGAAAGGACCGGATATATGTTTGAACAATCGTTGATGGATCGACTGAAGGGCTTGCAGGACCCGGAAAAAAGCAGGGCCCTGCGCGCAGACCAGCACTCGCCTAAGAACAGCGGCAAACCGATTGTCGCCGTTGACCCGAATGGGCAAACCGGTGTTGTAAGCATTTATATTTATGACGTTATCGCCTTCCCGTTTTTGGAAGCTCAGGACGTGGCGGGGCAGATCCCGGATGACGCCAGGGAGATCAACCTGCATATCAACAGCCCTGGCGGGAGTGTTTGGGAGGGTGTTACTATTTTTAATTGGTTAAAGCAGCACCAGGCCCGCAAAAACGTTTCGGTTGAAGGGTTGGCCGGCTCCATTGCTTCCATCATTGCAATGGTAGGTGATGAAAAGCCGACGATGGCCGAATCTGCATATATGATGATTCATGACCCCTGGGTTATGCTGAGCGGCAATTCACGGGAATTGAGGAAAGAAGCCGACCTACTCGAAAAACTCGAGGGGACAATGGCCGATATATATGCGGAAAAATCAGGCCAGGACAAGGCCGAGATCCGGGAGTGGATGCACAGCGAAACATGGTTTTCTGGTCCCGAGGCCGTGGAATACGGTCTTGCCGGCTCGATGGAAGAAACGGAAGAAGCCGCATCCGCATCCGCTCAAATTTTCAATCTTGCAGTTTTCAATCAAACGCCCGAAGGGGCAAACGAAAGGAAAAATATTATGGATACAGACAAAAACAAGCAGCAGCCGCAGACCCCCGAGGCCGCAGTAAAAGCCGAACGCGAAAGAGTCAGCACGATTCACTCGTGGTGTAAAAAAGCGGGCTGTGACGAGTTGGCCGAAAAACTCGTAACGGATGGCACAAGCCTTGATGAAGCCGGGCAAAAGATTTTCGATTTTATGGAAAGAGTCAACCCCCCGTTTGGTGCGGGCCGAATTTCAGTTGGCACCACAGAGGGGGAGAAATGGGGCGCTTGTGTACGGGATGCCCTGGTTATGCGGGCCGGATACAAGCCGGAAAAATCCGCTCCTGGCGCTGAGCAGTTCCGGCATTATTCGCTGGTTGACATTGCCCGCGAATCCCTGGAGCGAAACGGGGTTCGTGAACCTGTCCGGTCCATGTCACCGTCTCAGGTGATTTCTAAGGCCATGACCGGACACAGGGGGATGCACACAAGTGATGATTTCCCGCAAATTTTGGAAGACGGCATGAACAAAATCCTGCTCGAAAGCTACCGGAACGCAAATCCGACTTTTGAGAAGTGGACCAGCAAGGCCACCGCGCGGGATTTCAAGGAGCTTAAAAGATACAGGCTTTCCGAGGCTGAAGATTTGGAGGCCGTGGGCGAAGCCGGCGAATACAAATACAGTTCCTTCGGCGAAACCCGCGAAAAGTATCAGATCCGCAAATACGGCCGGCTGTTTTATATAAGCTGGGAAAGCCTGATAAATGACGACCTGGGCGCTTTTGATCGTATTGCCAGGGCCTTCAATGGATCAGCGATCCGGGGGCTGAATTCTGCCGTTTTCAATGTTTTCATCAACAATCCGGCAATGGCAGACGGGACAGCCCTTTTCCATGCCGACCATAACAATCTTGCCACCAGCGGCGATGTAGGCGCGCTTTCCATCATCACCTTGAGCGAAGCAAGGCGGGCCATGCGGATGCAAACCGGCATGCAGACCAGCTATCCGCTGAACATCGAGCCCAAATTCCTTATTGTTCCGGCCGCCCTGGAAACTGATGCAGATCAAATCATCAACACAAATGTAGGACTCGAAGCTGACGGGGGGCCTGGTGCCCGCAACCCGCTTTATCAGAAACTGGATGTTGTCACCGAGTCCATGCTTGACGGGGATTCGGAAACCGCTTTCTACCTGGCGGCAGATCCGCAGCGTTTTGATACTGTGGAAGTTGCCTACCTGGACGGAAACGAGGTCCCTTTCATTGATGAAGCCTGGGAGTTCGAGAAAGACGCCTGGAAATTCAAGGTCCGGTTCTGCTGGGGCGTAAAAGCCCTGGATTTTAAGGGCCTTTACAAGCAACCCGGCGCATAATAGGCCGTATCGCGGGGCGTAAAACCGCGTGAACATACCCGCCCGGTGCTGGCAGCGCCAGGGCGGGGTTTCATTCATTTTTGAATCCTTTTGTCGTAGGGCCGGGCGGTGTCACATCGGGTGGCACGCAGTCCGGCCTTCTTTTTTGGAGCCGTGAGAGCGCCAGGAAGGCCGATAAAATTGTTGGGTAGGGGTATTACCCCTTCGAAAAATTCCTTGACCCGCCCCACCGCTGTGATATTCTGTAATTGCTTTGGAACCACCACCGGAGGCCACCGTAATGGCTATTTTTATTTGCAGAAAATATAACGCGCCCTGGAAGCGGACAGCAGCAATGCCCCGGCGGTCTGTGGTGGACCGTAAGCCTTCCTGGGCGCTTTTTATTTATGGGGGGTGCATCATGACAACCTTGTTTGAGATTTACGAGGCCGCGATTGACAACGAGCAAAACCATGACGGCGAAGTGGACGCTCAGTATTTCATGGATTACGCAGCAGGGGCAATGGGAATAACCCTGGAGCAAAGC
>CAZWNV010000216.1:0-4776 GCA_964635265.1 uncultured Desulfobacteraceae bacterium | reverse complement strand
AGGCCGCCACTGCATCTGCCGCCCAGGCGGGGCCATCCCCTGCACCGGAACCGGAAAATCCCGCCGCGTTCAGCGAGGCGGACCTGGAGACCATTCAACAGATACTCAGCCATTTTTTGGGGGCGGCGAGCAAGTTAAAGCTCTATCCCGCCTCTTCTCCTGTTGCCAAAGAGGCGGTGGACAATCTTTTTCGTGCGCTGCAGCGCCTTTTCGCCCGCCACGAAGCGCTCACCATAGCCCGGGTGGAAAACACCCTGCTCGCCAACGGCAGCCGGCTGGACCTCACGGGTTTTGAAACCCTTGCGGGCGGAATGCACAACTTCTTCTCCGACTCCGGTATCGAAAGCATCACGATCCTGCGGGAAGCAGGCCCGGAAGAGCTCTCCCGCTTTATCGGCGCGGCCTGTGAGGCAGCGGAGAGCCAGCCGGATACGGCGTTCTGGCAGACACAACTGGCCGACCGCGATATCCAGCATATTCTGGTCAACCAGGGGCTCTACAGCATCAAGGACATCGCGCCCGGCTCCCTTGCGCATTCGCCGGAGAATGCCGATCCGCAAAAGCCCGCCGCCGAATGGACGGAGGGGGTAAACCTGCCCGCCCGGATCCGGGATTTTTTCCTGAGCGGCCGCCTGGAAAGCGCCCGCAGCATCCTCGCCCAACTGCAGGAACGCTACGCAGAAAGTGATCCGGCCGGCAAAAAAGAGCTGCTGTATCTTTTCGACAGGATCCTCTCGCCGGAGGACTGGCGGCCCAATACAGCCTACCTCCAGTTTGTGATGGCGCCGTTTCTGGAGCTGCTGCAGGCGGAGACAGCCCCGGAGCTTCTCAACCACATGGCTGCCTCCTGCTGCAGAGCGGCCCAGGATTTTATCGGATTTGGCGAATACGCCCTGGCCACCTGGATCCTGACCCGGCTGCAAAACCATCCCCGGTCCCGCTCCATCAAAATACCGGAGTTGCCGGCATCAGTGCTGGAGACCCTGGTGGACGGTCTTGCCACAAGCGACCGCAATGCCCAGCAATCCGCCTTCCAACTGCTCTCCAGCCTGGGCCCGTCCGTGCAGCCGCATCTGATCAACCTGATCAAAAGCGATGCCAGCCTTCGTGCGCGGCGCCTTGCTGCAGAACTGCTCAAAAAGCAGGGGCCGCAAGGCGGAGGAGCCATTAAAAAGGCGCTGATGAACGAGCCCACACCGGAAGACCGGGCCCGCATCCTGGACGTTATCGACGGAGTCAGTACCGACATCGAGAAGGAGCTGTATTACGCGCTGCTCGATTTTACGAAAGTGGTCCGCCAGGCTGCCGGCCGCCTGGCGGAGAGGCTGAATACCCCGGCTATCGTGGAGCTGCTCATTCAGGTCGCCCAGAGTGAAGAGACCGCGGCTGCCGTGACAGCCGTGAATATCCTGGGCCGCCTTAACGCCATAAGCGCTGCAGACACCCTGATCCAGCTTCTTTCCCACTCCCGCGACGAGGACTTTCAAATCGCCCTGTGCCAGGCCATGGGGCAGATCGGGGACGAGTCTTTCGTGCTGCCCCTGCAGAATATCCTGCGTTCCCGGCGGCGTCTTTTTTTCCGCAGGGCCAGGTCCCCCCAGGTCCGGATATCGGCTGCCTACGCCATATCCCAGATCAATGACCCCCGGTGTCCCCGCATTATAGAAGCGCTTGCCAATGATTCCGATCCGCGTCTGCGCGAGGTTGCCCGCAATCTCGGTGCAGGCGCCTGACCCGTTTTTGCCTTGCAGCAGTCGCCGCCAGGTGATAGAAAAGCTTGATAAACGGGGGAAGGGCAATGGAAGACCGCGTGCAGATACAGGCAGATCCCGGGCGATGCTATATTGCGTGCCCGTACAAAAAAGGGCAGCCCCGCAAGCATATCGCAGTTTGCCGCAAATGCCGGTACCAATCCCGCTGCAGCGCTTATCAGGCTTGTATCCAGCCCCCGCTGCCCCTGCGGTGGCGCTCGGCAGAGAACCCATAAACAGCTGCTTCCGCTGCAGCATACCGGCCCTACCCCTGTAAAAAAACGACCAAAGGGATTTCCGGCCCTTCCAGGAGGATGCTACGCATGCTTTTTGATACCTATGAACAGCGCCTGGTGCAAAACGGCCTGGCCGCCCCGGGCGCGGCCTTGATGGCTGCAGTGGAAGATGCGGGCGTCCGCTTCAACCGGGACGCAGCAGACGCTGCCCTGCTCGCTCCGCTTTTTGATAAGCTGGAGTTAAAGGCCCTGATCCGGGTCCTGCCGGAAGAGCCCTACCGCAGCATTCTGGAATTTCTCGCCGGGCTGCCGGGCAGCACGATCTGCCCGCAGGACTGTGAAACCCGGCTGTTTCTGACGGATCTTCCGGTTGCGGCGGAGGCCTCCGGCGAAGCGTTCGCCGAACTCCTTGACCGCCGCAAGAGCATCATCGTCCCCGGAAGCGGCATTATTGCAGCCAGTCGCCGCAGTCTCCGGGATGCATTTGTTACTGCATCTTCGGTCTGCTTTGCCTGCTTTGTCAAATTCTTCACCGATCAGCTGCAGGCCCGGAAGTCCGGAAACGAAGACACGGAGAGCAGGCGGGTGCTGGAATACGCCATTTCCCGGACGACCCCGCCGCCGCAATGGAAATCGGGACTTCGCCGGGGACCCTTCAGTGGCGAGGAGACCATCAGGGCCGCCGTATGCGAGGCTGGCAAAAAAATTGTTGCCCTCGGTCTGGTGAATTCTTTCTTCGGCAACGTCTCCTACTGTGCGGACCAGACGCTTTATATCAGCCAAACCGGCACGTTTCTGGACGCCCTGGAGGAAGGCATCACCGCATGCCCGACAAAAGACCCTCCAAAGAGCCACCCCGAAGCGTCCAGCGAACTGCCCGCCCATCTGGAAATCCCCTGCCGCACCGGCTGCCGGGCGATTGTTCACGGTCATCCGCGCTTTTCCGTGGTATTGTCCATGGACTGCGATTACGCGAACTGCCCCCACGCCGGCACATGCTACCGGTATTGCCCCTACAGCCGCTACGCCTGCGGCGACATCCCCATCGTTTCCGGGGAGGTCGGCGGAGGGAGGTGGGGGCTTTGCCACACAGTCCCCCCTGCCATCTGCAAGGGCCCGGGTGTCATCGTTTACGGTCACGGGGTATTCTGCTGCGACGAGACGGACTTTAACAACGCGATTGCAAGGCTTGCCGCCATTGAACGCCGCTGCTATCTGCGTTATCTGGAATTGATGGATCTCTGCCCGTAAAACGACAAAGGAATGACTGATGCCATTTGCAAATGTTGCGCAAGTACAGGAGCAGCTGGCGGCGGCCGGCTACATCGCCTCCAGGGAAATTGCCACGGTGGTCTTTCTGGCAACCGCAGCGGAAAAACCCATCCTGGTTGAAGGCCCGGCCGGCTCCGGGAAAACCGAGCTGGCCCGGGCCCTGGGCCGGTGTTTACACCGCGAAAAAATCCGCCTGCAGTGCTACGAGGGCTTGGACGAGGCCAAGGCCCTCTACGAATGGGAGTACGCCAAGCAGCTTCTATACACACAGATGGTAAAAGAGAAAATCAACGATCTGCTGACCGACACCGCCTCCATTGCCGAAGCCGTGGACCGGATCGCAGAACAGGAGGACGCCTTTTTCTCCGAGCGTTTCCTGCTGGCCAGGCCGCTGCTGCAGGCCATATCCGCAGACCAGCCGGTGGTGCTTTTAATCGATGAAGTCGATAAATCAGATCCCGAATTCGAGGCTTTTCTCCTCGAGCTCTTAAGCGAATTCCAGGTCTCGATCCCGGAAATCGGCATCCGCAAGGCAAAGCATATCCCGTTGGTGGTGCTGACCTCAAACAACTACCGGGATATGAGTGACGCCTTAAAGCGGCGCTGCCTCCATCTCTACATTGACTACCCGGAACCGGAGCTGGAAAAGCGCATCATCGAAATGAAACTTCCGGGCATTGAAAAGCGTATGGCCGACCAGCTTGTATCCATGATCAACCGGATCCGGGAGCTGGACCTCAGAAAACGCCCGTGCATCTCGGAAACCCTGGACTGGGCCCAGGCCCTGCTAGCGCTTGAGGCAAAGCAGCTCTCCGCCGGGGTGCTCTCCGACACGCTGGGCGTAATCTGCAAATACCAGAGCGACAACAGACTGGTGCGTGATCAGATGGACCAGCTTTTTGCATCCTGACATCGCTTATGCTCGATACCCTCTTAACATTCGCCGCGGTCTGCAGGCAGGGGGAACTGCGGGTTTCCACAGCCGAGGCAATCGACTGCGCAAGGCATCTGGAACTGGTGGACCAACTGGATGAAAAACAGTTTCACGCGGTTTTGCGGGCCAATTTCGCCAAAAGCCGGCGGGAGCAGAAAGCCTTTGACCGTCTCTACCGCCTGTTTTTCCACGAACTTCGCAATGATCCGGAAATCGGGACGCCGGAGAGCGAGGGGGAAACTCCCGGCAATGCGGAGCAGCAGCTCCTTGACCGGCTGGCCGGGCCGGACGGGAACCCGAAGCTGGAATCCGCCATCCGGGATTTCCTGGCAGGCCGTCCCCGGGCCTACCTGCAGGTCCTGCAGGAAGTGGAAAACCGGGAGGAAGGCCCCGGCCAAGGCATGAAGTCAAATTTGGGCCAGCTTGCCGGACGGCTGGAAATCATGCTCGCGTTGAACCGAATCGGCGGCAGAATCCGGGCTCTGGAAGGGCAGCAAGGCGCAGAAGGCCGGCATAACAACCCCGGAAACGCTGCCGCCCGTCTTGCCCGGCGCCTTGCGACAGCCCGCAGTATGCTCTCGGA
>CAZWNV010000215.1:0-4845 GCA_964635265.1 uncultured Desulfobacteraceae bacterium | reverse complement strand
ACACCGACAATTCCGCCGGGCGGCAGGCTGAAGGACATATTTTCAAAAAGCAGGCGATCGCCGTAAGCCTTGGATACGTCTTCGGCTTCGACCACCAGTTTTCCAAGCCGCGGGCCGGGGGGAATGTAGATTTGCATGTTCCGTGCGCGGGAGTTCCCCTGTTCGGAGAGCAGTTTTTCATAGGCCTTGATGCGCGCCTTGGATTTGTTCTGCCGGGCTTTGGGCGACATGCGGATCCATTCCAGCTCGTTTTCCAGGGTCTTTTGCCGGCGGCTGTCGGCCTTTTCCTCTTTGCGAAGGCGCTCCTGTTTCTGCTCCAGCCAGGAGGTGTAATTGCCCTTCCATGGTATACCGCGGCCGCGGTCCAGTTCGAGAATCCATCCGGCCACGTTGTCCAGGAAATAGCGGTCATGGGTTACGGCAATGACGGTTCCCTCGTATTGCTGGAGGTGCCGCTCCAGCCAGGCCACGGTTTCTGCGTCCAGATGATTGGTTGGCTCGTCGAGAAGAAGAATATCAGGTTTTTGCAGGAGCAGCCGGCAAAGGGCGACACGACGCCGCTCACCCCCGGAGAGCACATGGACCGGAGTCTCCCCGTCCGGGCAGCGCAGCGCATCCATCGCCATCTCAATCCGGGAATCCAGATCCCAGGCATCGGCGGCGTCAAGTTGTTCCTGCACCTCGCCCTGCTTTTCGATCAGTTTGTCCATTTCCTCGTCGGACATGGGTTCGGCAAACTGCTCGTTAATCCGGTTGTACTCCTCCATCAGGGCGGAAATATCCTGCACCCCTTCTTCCACAATCTCACGCACTGTCTTTTGCTGGTCCAGCACAGGCTCCTGCTCCAGGTGGCCTACCGAATAGCCGGGGGTGAACCCGATTTCGCCGTTGTATTCCGTGTCCACACCCGCCATGATGCGCAAAAGCGTACTTTTGCCGGCCCCGTTTAATCCGAGTACACCGATTTTTGCCCCGTAGAAGTAGGACAGGGAGATATCTTCGATAACAGGCTCTTTGTTGCGGTACTTGCTCACACGATTCATGGAGCAGATGACTTTATTGGGCGATTGGCTCATGAAAGATCCTTGTTCATTTGGGTTGGCCGCAGGATAACGGCATGGCATATATTCCGGAAATAAATGATAAACGGCGGTATTGTCAAGTAAGATGCGATTGTTTGGGCAATCGGGGCAGGCCGTTGACAGCTTCGGCGCCATGTGTCGGCGCCCGGATGGATTTGGCCTTGATTGTACGGCCGGAAGAGCGTATGAAGATCAGTATGAAAAATCCGGTTCAGCGAATTGCTGCTATTCATGACCTGTCCGGCTTTGGCAGGGCCTCTCTTACCGTGGTCATTCCCATCCTTTCCACAATGGGCATCCAGGTGTGCCCGCTGCCAACGGCTGTTTTATCGACTCACAGCAAATTCTCGGACTACCACTTCGTGGATCTTACCGAGCACATGCCGGCCATGATCGCGCACTGGCAGAACCTGGACGTGGGATTTGACGCTATATACAGCGGGTTTCTGGGATCTCACAGGCAGGTGGCCATTGTCACCGACTTGATCCAACGATTCCGGCGGCCGGATCAGCTGGTGGTTGTCGATCCTGTCCTGGGCGATGACGGCGCCATCTACGGGCCGCTGGGAATGGATATGGTGGCGGAAATGCGGGCCCTGATAACGCATGCGGATGTGATCACCCCCAATATGACAGAGGCGGCCCTGCTTCTGCAGGAGGCCTACAACCCCCGGGCCGGTATCGCCGAAATCAAGCAATGGGCGCTGCGCCTGGCGGAAAAAGGTCCCGATATCGTGATTATCACTTCCGTCCCCGAATCGGAGAGGGGCCGGGAAACCTCCGTCGTTGCCTACAACAGCCGGCACAAACGTTTCTGGAAGGTCATGTGCGATTACCTGCCGGCCGATTATCCGGGAACAGGAGATGCCTTTGCCAGCGTGGTGGTCGGCTGCCTGCTGCAGGGCGACAGCCTCCCCATTGCCCTGGACCGGGCGGTGCAGTTTATTTCGCTGGGTGTGCGGGCAACCTTCGGCCATACCTACGACACCCGACAGGGAATTCTCCTGGAGCGTGTTCTGGACAACCTTCGGGGCAGTGTCCAGATCAGCAGCTACGAAATCCTCGATTGATTCAGGAGCATCAGGGGCTTGCGGGAAGCTTGCCCGGTGCCTGGATCCGTGATAAATTATCCCTGCCTCTGCTGCGGCAAAATTCTGCAGCAGAGGCCGCCATGGGATGTGTATGCCGAAATCAAGTCCGGAAGAAAGGGGGAGAAATGGATCTGCAGCAAGTACACCAGGCCATGGAGAAGTATCTGAGGCCGCAGAGTTTTCCGGTCGCCGTCCGGCTCCTCGCCCCGGATGAGCAAAGCGCTTTTGCGGCAAAGCAGCCCCGAAAGGATCTGGGGATAAAGGTGCCGGTATGCCAGGCGGTTACAATGGCACGGCGTTACGGCTGGTCGCTTGCCATGAGCCAGGAAGACATGCTCTGTCCCCTGGGCTCGGTAACGCTGGGGTTTGTTCCGGCCAGGCAGAAGTTTCTGGATGGAGACTTCAACGTTCCCTTCTGGGTGCGCGACAGGGAGATCCGGGCAAAGATGGCCGGGAACCTGCCAAGGCTGGAGTACGGCAGATTCCGGGAACTGATCGTGGCACCGCTGCACAAGGCCGACTTTGCTCCCCACGTCGTCATTTTTTACGGAAACCCTGCCCAGTTGTCCAGGCTGGCCCAGAGCGCCGTCCATGCAAGCGGGGAGCCCGTGGCTTCCGATAATTACGGAGGCTTTGCCTGCGGCGCGGAAATTACCCTACCTTTTGCCAGCCAGCAGTGCCGGCTGGTCATTGCCGGCGGCGGCGACAGGGCCCTTGCACAGGTTCAGGATCATGAAGGGGCTTTTGCCATTCCTGCGAACCGGCTGGAAATGATTGTGGATGGGCTGGAGAAAACGCACAAAGCCGGCCTGCGGTATCCATCCACCCCGTTTCTTGCCTATCAGGGCCAGTTCCCGCCGCAGTTTGCGGAGTTAATGCAATTCCTGGAAAATGGAGAGGACAAATGAAACACTTCTCTGCTTTGTCCATGTTTCTGGTTCTGCTGGCGGCCGTGCCGGTTCATGCCCGGGAAACTGTCTCATCAAAGATTTCCGCGGTTACTCTTTATGCGGACCAGGCATTTGTCGAACGGGAGGCAGAGCTTGCCGCAGGGGCGGGGATTCACGAAATCCGCCTGCCCCTTGAGGCCTTCTCGATCGATGCCCAGTCTGTCTCAGCCAAAGTCTTTGGCGAGGGGACGGTCGTCAGTGTGCAGGTCATAAGGCTGCCCCTGCCCGAGCCTCCCCAGAAACAGATTCGCGAGCTGGAGGAAGAAATCGGGGAGCTGCAGAAGGAGAAGCGGGAGCTCCTGGATCGCAAGGAAGCCGCATCCCGCCAGGAAAGATTTCTGGATTCCGTTGCGGAATTCGCGGATTCCCAGATACCGAAAGATCTCGCAACACAGATGCTGGATCCGCAGGAGGTGGGAGCTACCTTTGAGATGCTGGGCCAGCGCTTTGGCGAGGTGTTCCGGAAGAAAACCGAAATTTCGCAGCAGATTTCGAAGACTGTGGACGCAATCCGTCTGGCAAGGCGCAGGCTGGATGATCTCAGGCAGCCCGGCGAGAACGAACAGAAAGCCATTGAAGTGGTGTTCGATTCTGCAAAAAACCAGCAGATACGCGTTGTTGCTGATTATGTGGCCCGTAATGCCTCCTGGTCGCCTGTCTACCGAGCGGTGGTGGAAAAAGATGCGGCGGGTATGGAGCTTGTAATGAACGCCCGGATTCGGCAGACGACAGGTGAAGATTGGTCGGATGTACGTCTTTCGATATCCAACGCGGTGCCGCTGAAAGGGATGCATCTGCCTTCGCTTCACCCCTGGTGGATAGATCTGCCGCGGCAGCAAGCAGCCAAAAAGATGTCCGGCGCTTCTGCCCGGCGGGAGGCCGGGCAGCTTGCGGCCGTGCCCGCGAAGGAAAAGGCCGGGCGCAGGGCGGCGGATTATGCCGGAGCAGAAAGAAAAAAGTCGGCAATCGCCTTTGCGTATGAATTCTCCCGGCCGGTAACAATTGCCTCCCGGAAAAAGGATACCCTGCTGCCGGTTTACAGCAAGGCCCTTGAAGGGGAATTTTACTATTATTGCGTGCCGCGGATCAATACGCGGGCGTATCTGGTGTGTGCGGCAGAGCCGGACCAGGAGATGCTTGCCGGCCCCATGCATATTTATTATGCAGGCCGCTATGCCGGAAAGACCTTTTTTGAACCGGATTCAGGTGCCCAAAAGCTCCGCTTCGCTCTGGGGACCGACCGGGGGGTGCGGGTAACACGGAAAAAGGTGACCGATCACGTCAAGGAGACATTTTTCGGGAAGTTTGATCGGGATATGGTGGTACGGGAACTCGGCTACCGGATTGCGGCAGAAAACCGGAAGGAGAAGACCATCCGGATCCGGGTGCTGGATCAGGTTCCCGTGGCAAAGACAGACAAGATCGAGGTCGATGACGTCGCCCTGAAACCGGCTCCTGCACGAAAGGCGTATAATGATTATACGGGGGTGATGATGTGGGAAATGCAGATCGAAGCCCGGGCATCCGAAACCATCGATCTGGGATTTACAGTAGCTTATCCCAAGGGCAGGCCGCCTGAGGGGATGTAAAAGGCGGCCCTGCACGCCTGGCGCGGAGGTTCTGTAGGACCGCCTTGGACCGAACCTTTATTGCTGCCGGTAAGGTTTAGGGCTCCCAGCCCACGGGCACCTCCAAGTCCGCCTCCTCTTTTTGGGAAACCCG
>CAZWNV010000214.1:1948-4848 GCA_964635265.1 uncultured Desulfobacteraceae bacterium | reverse complement strand
CCCGGCCAACTGGGATTCGCCCCGGACTGTAACCGTCTCCGGTGTTGACGACAGCCTGGATGACGGGGATATCGCCTACACCATTACCATCGGCCCGAGCAGCAGCAGTGATGGCAGTTATGCCGGGCTGGACCCGGATAATATTCAAGTGACAAACAAGGATAACAACATCAACCTCAAAATAGAGTCCGCAGAAAGTCTTACGACGAGTGAAGAAGGCGGCAGAGATACTTTTACCGTGGGCCTGAGTTCCAAACCTGCAGAAGATATCCATTTCTCTTTGGAAACTTCTGATCCAAGCGAAGGAAAAGTTTCGCCGGATTCGCTTACATTTACCGCTAATAACTGGAATACGCCCCGGCACGTAACCGTAACCGGCGTTGATGACGACATTGATGACGGGACTGTCAATTATATGATTACGATTTCCCTAAGCGCTGCGTATCCCGAATATGCCGATCTTCAAGCCCGGGAAATCAGCTTGTCCAATGAAGACAATGACACTGCCGATATTATTGTTAAGCCCACATCCGGTTTGACGACTTCTCAAAGCGGTGGCAGTGATACCTTTACAGTGGTGCTGGGCAGTCAACCAACAGCGGCAGTCGACATTTCCCTTTCATCTTCGGATCCGGGCTGCGGGATCGTATCGCCGGGCTTGCTGACTTTCACGGCTGCCAACTGGGATACACCTCAAACAGTAACGGTCACCGGTCAGCATAATGCGAGCACTGAAGACGTGCCATATACCATCGTCTCCAGTTCTGCCATAAGCAGCGATGCCGGCTATGCCGGTTTGGATCCAGCGGATGTCGATGTGACCAACACCGATAACCTGCCCCCGGACCCGCCTCAGTATGTTTATCCCGAGCCCTTTCAGGTGTTTCGCCCGGGCGATACGGTTACTCTCCGGGCCAGCGCCTTTGCCGACCCTGAAGGCGACGGCCATATGGACAGTCACTGGCTGATTGCCCGGAGCGACCGCAATCCGTTTCGATGTGGTGATGATCCAGCTTCTTTTGATCACCTTTCGGCCAAGAATCTGACGGAATACACCATACCTGGCGAAAATCTGGTGTCCGGGATGGCGTACAAATGGATAGTGGGTTACCGGGATACCGGCAGTCGGGTTTTTGCCTGGTCTGATAATGGTGATCAGAACATTAACGCTATCCCCATCTCTCGGGCAAGTAATTCGGGTGCTCAAGATGGCGATGAGCCAGTAGAAAATGTATTTATTGTCGGTTACAAGCAGTTGGACGAAGCGATGTCGCTTCCACCGGGCCTTACGGCAGCAGACTATCGCATGTTGTGCTGTCAGCATTATATACCAGACAATCCGAGCGCCTCAGCTGTTATTGGCGATGACTTGCCGGGTGGCTATGATACAGCACATTACCGCATCGGCATCTATAATCCTGGATTAAATGGAGGGACATATGTGGAATATCCGAATTTCAACCTTTCCCCCGGCCGTGCCGTGTGGTTTTTGGCCAGAAACGGGCTGACAGTGGATGTTGACGGTGTGCCGGTGAGTATTACCGAGGATGTGGATATCCCTTTAAACTTCAACAATGACAACAATAATGGTTGGAACATGATCGGTCCGCCCAATGACCGAAATTACCTATGGAGCGATGTGGAAGTGGTAGTGTATGGCGATGGCTGCAATGTTGTATTCGGTCCGGAACGGATTGGCAATTTGGATAATACCAACCCGTATATTGATACCCGGCTGTGGGAATGGACAGATGGTACCTATGCCGATGATACCAGCATGATGACCTCGGGTTGCGGCTATTGGGTCAGGGCCAAGCAGAAAAATGTGAATCTGCGCTTTACCGTTGGTGGGCAGGCCAGGCTCTCCAACCCGGCCGTGATGCTGGCCTTAGCTCTTGATAAAACAAAACGTCTTGGGCAAAAACTCTTTTTTCCGGAAAGGGCTGTAGCTGGCCGAAATACAGAAACGCCGCCAGCGCCCATGCAGGCCCTGAACGCCCGGGAAGGCTCTAATGATTCCTCCGGTGGTGGCGGTAATTGCTTTATCTCCGTCATACATCATACAAGATAACCACCCCGGCCTGAAGCAAAATGGTTTTTGGCCAGTTCCAATGTCTCTATCGGCTTTGGCCCATATTCCGATAGCCGTGGCGTGGCCGATCATATTTGTATTGATGCAACCAGGTATCCAGGTCCTCCTGCAGGGCCTCCAAGGAATCATAGAATTGCTTTCTGAAAGCGGTACGGAAGAATTCATCCGGAATCGCTAGGGCTGGGGTCTTGTCATTTTGTGAAAAACCTCCCGCACCTTTTTGGATAGGCGGTATCCAAACCCCAGCACATCCTCTGCTTCCGGCAAAAGCTTCTCCGTATAATAAAAGCAGCTCATAAAAAGGCAGTATGTCGGAATCGCTGCCATAAGAAGCGTCAGCCCGAAGTCCTGGGAAACGGCGTATTCTTTGTGAATATAATAGGCGGTGACTGCTGTTACCGGGAGCCCCCAATACGCCAATTTGCCTATGATCCCCAGGGACATGTAAAAATGCCGGTTGATATGCGTGACTCGCCCGACAGCGGCGATTGCCAGGGAGACAAAGAAAGCGGATAAAGTAATCCGGCCGGAAAGCACCATCAAGTCTTTGTCCAGCAGTTGTTCAATTTGTTCTGCCCTTTTTGGAAAAGACAGGCAGAATTCCCGGCCCATCATGGTTTCCAGGTACAGATGCCAGAAAAGGTCTGCAACAAAGAGCAGGATGAAACTGAGGGCCCAGATGGCCAGAAGCAGGAATACAGCTTCAAGCAAAAGGGCCCGGAGTTTCCATAGATAGCCAACTGCGGGGTTGCGGCGGGTGAGCCAGCGCTTGCGGAACCACCGAAGACTTTTGTATTTTTCCCTAGGG
>CAZWNV010000214.1:0-1848 GCA_964635265.1 uncultured Desulfobacteraceae bacterium | reverse complement strand
AACACGGTGCGGATCTGTAACCTGTTGGCCGGTCCAATCCTGAAATCCAGACCAGATCCTGGTCAGAAAAAGGGACAATTCGGATTTGTAAGATGACGGAAAGCAAAAATGCAGGAATTTCCATTGCCCTGCAGAAGGGGACGTTTATGTCCAAGGCGCTGTTTGTGTGCCTTATATTGGTGTTCGGCTTCATCAGCCTCTCAAGCGCTGCCGAATGCCGGGATGCCCTGGCCCGGGCTGAGCGGCTCTATGACAAGGGCACCTTGGACAGCCTCAAGCAGTCGGTCGAACTCTACGGTCAGATAGCGGAAAAGATGCCGGACAGCTATCAGGCCGCCTGGAAAGGGGCCCGCTCCAGCCGCAGAATTACCAGAATGGCCGTTATCCGGGAATTAAGTGATATGGAGCAGATCTGCGCGGCCTATGGCAAGCAGGGAATGGAGATGGCCGAGAAGGCCATAGCAATTAATCCGGAAGCGGTGGAGGGCCACTTCTATTATGCTGTCAATGTGGGGGGCTACGCCAAGGGCGCCAGCATATGGGCGATCATCAAAGAGGGCCTCAAGGACAAGGCGCAAAAGCACCTGAAGAAGGCTTACGAGATTGATAAGACATATAACGATTTTGTTCTGGTCATGCACATGGGCCTCTATTATGAAGTCCTTCCCTGGTTTGCCGGTCAGGACAAGGAAAAGGCCCTGGAGCACTATCGCGAGGCCCTGCGCCTGATGCCCGAGGATGCCGGCTACAGGCCGCAGCTCCACGTGCTCGCCGGCAAGTTGATGCTGGATCAGGGGGTTGAAGTGGACAGGGCCATGCATCTTCTGCGCCAGACGGCTGCTTGCGGCAGTAGCTATTTTAGCGGCAAGGCCCGGGAGGTCCTTTCCGAATACGGCAAGCCTTTTCCCAAAACTGCTGAAATCCGTAGGGGTTCCAAGGGTCCGGTGGCTGTGCCGGACTGATGCCGGCGCCATCTTGCGTGCCCGGCATTGCGGCGCAATTCCCCGATACGATTTTTTTCTGATTCTTTGCTGCCGGCTGCGGGAGAGAAGAGCCGGGGCGGTTATTAGAGGAAGAGGGGGAAAGCGATGGTGAATCTAAAGGATATCGATCCCCTGGGCGTTATCGACTTTGACCAATGGCAGAACTTGGTGGATCTGCTCTGCCGGCTTGCAGGGGTCAGGTCCGCTGCCATAACCAGGCTGGAGAGCCCCGATATCGAAGTCTTCCGGGCCAGCAGGAATCCGGACAACCCGCTTTACCAGGGCCTGAAAGTGGAACTGGCCCATCATTACTGCGAAGCGGTCATCGAGGCAAAAGATCTCGTCCTGGTGGAAGATGCCCGCACAACCGAAAGATGGTATCAGGCCCCGGAGCTTGCCCACAAGCTGGTCTCCTACATGGGCTATCCCCTGTTTCTGCCGCATGGTGAGGTGTTTGGCACCATATGCATCCATGACGACAAGCAGAATCCCTATTCCGCGGACATTCAAAGCCTTCTTGTACAGTTCAAACAGATTGTGGAGTCCCATTTCACCCTGGCCAGGCAGGCTGCCGAGCTCCAGGATGCGCTTGCCAGCGTGGAGAGGCTCGAGGGCATGCTGCCCATATGCGCGCACTGCAAAAAAATCCGGGACGACCAGGGCTATTGGCAGATGGTGGAGGAATACGTCTCCGACCGCTCCAACCTTCGCTTCAGCCATAGTATCTGCCCGGAATGTGCCAGGAAATACTACCCGGAATATAACTTGTAGAGAACCTAGGGACGCCCATTAAATTATAAGTTTTTCCATTCTGGCCGGAAAAGGCGGGCTGTTCGCCCCAGAAGAAAGTTATAATTTAATGGGC
>CAZWNV010000213.1:0-4920 GCA_964635265.1 uncultured Desulfobacteraceae bacterium | reverse complement strand
ATTTTGTTGATGGAAGATGAAGTCGTCGTTGCCGAAGGCGTCCGCATGGTGCTCGACGAAGAAGGGTACCATGTAAAAATTGCCGATACGGGACAGAAGGCACTGGATGAACTGGGCGGCAAAAATTATGATCTGCTCGTCGCGGATTTACGCCTGCCAGATATTGACGGCATGGACGTGATCAAAAAAACCCGGGAGACCAATACCGACACCAATGTAATCGTGATTACCGGCTACGGCACCGTGGATATCGCCGTGGAGGCCATGCGCCTGGGGGTTGCCGACTATATTCCCAAGCCCTTTACCGAAGAGCAGATCCGATCCTCTGTTCAAAAAGCCCTGGCCGGTGAGAGAATGCGCACCGCTGCCGGCAAGGAGCAGGAGGACGAGCAGCGGGATTCCCGTTTAATCGAAAAACAGGAAGTGATGCGGGTCTTAAACCGCACCAGCGAAGACAAACGGTTCTGGCAGCAGCTCTTCAAAGACGGATCAGCAGCGCTGAAAGACTACAAGCTCTCCTCCGAAGCCAAGGCTGCCATCCTCTCCGGGGACCTTGGCTGGCTCAATGCGAACATCGGCGAGCTGACCCAGAAACAATTGATGTTTATCTACAAGCAGCTGGAAAAAGAGGTGTGGTAAGGCCTCCCGGATAAACAGGCGCCTGTGATGGCTCGTGCAGGAGCAGTTCGGAAACTGCCGGAAAGAAAAATCAGCAGAAAAATCTGTCAAATATTGCGGAGATAAATATGACCACATCGAATACGATCGCATCACAGCCAATCGGTGCCGTCCTTGTTGTCGGCGGCGGCATTGCCGGCATGCAGACGGCCCTGGATATGGCGGATTCCGGTTTCTACGTGTATCTGGTAGAGAAATCGCCTTCCATCGGCGGGGTGATGGCGCAGCTTGACAAAACATTTCCGACCAACGACTGCTCCATGTGAATACTGGCGCCGAAACTGGTCGAGGTCGGCCGGCATAACAATATTGAACTGATTACCCTGGCGGAGGTGGAAGGAATCAGCGGCGAGATGGGCCGCTTTGAAGTCGATATCCGGCAGCAGCCCCGCTACGTGGACACGGACAAATGCATAGCCTGCGGGCAGTGCGCAGCCAAGTGCCCCAAGAAAGTCTTTGACACATACAACGCCGGGCTGGAAAAACGCAGGGCCATCTATGTCCCCTATTCCCAGGCGGTTCCACTGAAGTATACCATTGATCCGGACGCCTGCATCTATCTGCAGAAAGGCCGCTGCGGTGCCTGTGCCAAAGTCTGTCCGGCAGGCGCCATCAATTTCGACGATACGGAAACCCGCAGGCGCCTCGCCGTGGGCTCCGTTGTGCTGGCCCCCGGCTTTTCCTCCTTTGATCCCAGCGGAATGGATATTTACAGCTACGACACTTCCCCCAACGTGGTCACTTCCCTGGAATTCGAACGGCTTCTCTCCGCAACCGGTCCCTATGGCGGCCATCTGATCAAGCCTTCCGCCGCGAAAGCCGGAGAAGCGCCGAAAAAAATTGCCTGGATCCAATGTGTCGGCTCCCGGGACATCAACCGCTGCGGCAACGGCTATTGTTCATCGGTCTGCTGCATGTATGCCCTCAAGCAGGCTGTTATCGCCAAGGACCACAGCACGGAATCCCTGGAATGCACGATCTTCTATATGGATCTGCGCAGCCAGGGCAAAGATTTTGACAAATATGCCGAAAAAGCCGTGCAATCCGGCATTCGCCTGGAGCCGGCCCGGGTGCATTCGGTGGAACAGGGGTTTGATTCCGAGGAGCTGCATCTGCGGTACGTGCAAACCAACGGCAGCACCTGCGCGGAAGATTTTGACATGGTGGTCCTGTCCACCGGTCTGGAGATCCCGGCGGAAGTCAAAGACCTGGCAAAGCGGCTGGATGTTTCCCTGGATCAGTACGGATTCACGGATACCGGCAGTTTTCAGCCGGTATCCACTTCCGTGCCGGGAATTTACGCCTGCGGAGCGTTTACCGGCCCAAAGGACATTCCCCACTCCGTGATGGAGGCCTCCTCTGCCGCGCTTGCCGCCACGGAATCATTGGCCCCGGCCCGCGGCAGCCTCACCCACACCCCCGAACTCCCGGAAGAAATCGATGTTACCGACCTGCCGCCGCGTATCGGCGTTTTTGTCTGTGACTGCGGCATCAATATCGCCGGCGTCGTCCGTGTACCGGAGGTGGCCGAGTATGCCAAAACACTGCCCAATGTGGCGTATGTGGAGGAAAACCTCTTTACCTGTTCCCAGGACACCCAGGACAAAATTGCCCGGGTGATCGCATCGGAGCAGTTAAACCGGGTGGTGGTCGCGGCCTGCACCCCCCGTACCCATGAACCCCTGTTCCAGGCCACCCTCACGGCTGCCGGGTTAAACCCCTATCTATTCGAGATGGCCAATATCCGCAACCAGGATTCATGGGTCCATAGCGATGACCCTGATGCCGCAACACAGAAAGCAAAAGATCTCGTGCGCATGTCCGTAGCCAAGGCAGCACTCCTTACCCCCCTGCAGCAGACCGAGCTGCCGGTTACCCACAGTGCCCTGGTAGTGGGGGGAGGCCTTGCCGGCATGGCAGCAGCCCTCGGCCTGGCCCGGCAGGGATACCCGGTCCACCTGGTGGAGAAAAGCGAACACCTGGGCGGCAATGCCCGGCGGCTGGTACACACCTGGCAGGGAGAAGACATCCAGGCGCGGCTGCAGGAGTTGATCCGGGAAGTTACGGAAGAGCAACGGATTGCCGTGCACACGCAGACCTGCGTGACCAACGTGGACGGCTTTGTGGGCAATTTTCAAACCACCCTTGCCGGGTCCGACGGCCCGGAGGTCATTTCCCACGGCGTGGCAATCATTGCCACAGGCGCAGTGGAATCCAGACCGGATGAATACCTGTACGGCGAGCATCCGGCGGTCTGCACCCACCTGGAACTCGATGACCGGTTCCTGGCCGATGATCCGGGACTGGATCAGATATCCAACGCCGTTTTCATCCAGTGCGTCGGATCCCGGAATCAGGCGCGGCCCTATTGTTCCAAGGTCTGCTGCACCCACACCCTGCAGAGCGCCATCGCCCTGAAAAAACGCCGGCCGGAAACCAATGTCTACGTCCTCTACCGCGATATAAGGGCCTATGGCCTGCGCGAGGAGCTTTACCGCGAAGCCCGTTCCAGGGGAGTGCTGTTTTTCCGCTATACCCCGGAGGACCCCCCGCAAGTATCCGCCGCGGGCGAGCAGGTGCGCATCGATTTTACGGACCCGATCCTGGATCGTCCCTTCTGCGTGGACGCCGACATGCTGTGCCTGGCCTCCGCCATTATCCCGCGCCGGGATCGTTCCCTGGTCGAAATGTTTAAAGTAAGCGAAGATGCTGACGGATGGCTCCTGGAAGCGCACCAGAAGCTCCGTCCCGTGGATTTTCCCTCGGACGGCGTGTTTCTGTGCGGTCTGGCCCATTACCCGAAACCCATTGACGAGAGCATGGCCCAGGCCAAGGCCGCAGCGGCCCGCGCACTTACCTTCCTGGCCATGGATACCATCAAAGTGGGCGGCATCGTCAGCTGGATCGATCCGGAAAAATGTGCCGGATGCGGCGGCTGCGTCGGGGTCTGCCCCTATAATGCGATTCACATGAATCCGGAAACCGGCACCGCGGAGGTCAATTCCGCGCTGTGCAAGGGCTGCGGGGCCTGCACGGCAGCCTGTCCCAGCGAGGCCCCCCAGCTCATGGGATTCAATCATCAGCAGCTCTACGCGCAAATCAGCAGCGCTCTGGCGGCCTGATCCATCCCTTGCCGCCGGCTGCTGCCGAAAAAAGGAGAACATCGTGGAAGAAGAAACATTTGAACCAAGAATTATCGGATTCCTCTGCAACTGGTGTGCCTATGGCGCCGCTGACCTGGCGGGAGTGAACCGCAGCGCCTATCCCCCGAATATCCGCATTATCCGGGTGATGTGTTCGGCCACGGTCTCCCCCCATCATATCCTGAAAGGATTCCAGGACGGGGCGGACGGCATTCTGGTAGGCGGATGACACATAGGCGACTGCCATTACCTGTACGGTAATTACATGACCAAAAAACGCATGGTGTTTATGCGCGAACTGCTCAACTTCATCGGGATCGGCGACAGGCTTCACCTGGAATGGATATCCTCTGCCGAAGCCCAGAAATATACGCGGGTTGTCAGCGATTTCACCGAAAAAATCAGGCGGCTCGGTCCCAATCCCCTGCGCGGCAGGGCCGTAAAACTGCCGGAAAACCTTTTCGCCACACCACCCGGCGCGGCTCGTCCGGCCAAACCCGAATCGCGGCTCGCGGCAGCCAAAACTGCAAAGGGATAAGACAATGCAAGATACAGTGAAAACATGGCTAACCGAGGGGACCGTGGATATTTTCCTTGGTTACAAGATGGTGGAAGGCCATCCCATCCCCCATGGATTCAATCGGGACCGCCTGGATGAAATTGATGAAATGGTCACCGGCCCGGCCCGCTATCCCCTGGAAAAATTCGCCACGCAGCTGCTGCAGATGCACCCGGACGCCAAAATCGGCATACTCGCCCGGGATTGCACCAAGCGGGCATTGAACGTGCTCACCATCTGGCAGCAGATCAGTCCCGGCCAGATCCAAACCCTGCAGGTGAACTGCTGCCCCTCGCCCCTTGGATCCAATACGGACTGCAGCTATCTCCAGCCTGCCGATACAGGCGCCTACAAAGCAACCCACGGTGTTGACGGATCGCAAAGCCTGCAGGCCCTGGAGCAGATGCCGGAGGAGGAACGCTTTGACCGCTGGATGTATGAGTTCCAGAAATGCATCAAGTGCTACGGATGCCGCAATGTCTGTCCCATGTGTTTCTGCAGGGAATGCAGCCTGGAGAACAAGGATCTGGTGGGCAACGG
>CAZWNV010000212.1:1508-4926 GCA_964635265.1 uncultured Desulfobacteraceae bacterium | reverse complement strand
ATAAGGCCATACCCGGTATTTACCCCGAGGCCTGTCGCGCCTTGTGCTATCTCTAAGGGCTTGCTCCGCCAGCTCGCTGTGAACTCGCCCTTTCGGGCTCAGACAACAGCTCGCTTTGGCTGCGCTTGGCCAAGAGCTATCAACAAGGCACGCCAATGGCCTCTTGGGCAAACACCGGGTATGACCAAAATAAAGGACATAGCCGCATGTTCCTTGGAAGCCCGATATCTGCGTTGCGCTGCATTCCTCGGGATTTGCGTCGCCCTCAGATCCTGAACGGGGCTTGATCTTTTACCTTTGCCATCCCAAGCTGACTTTTTACAAGAACATCATGCCGGGTTTGACAAATTGTAATACAATATAATTCTCTACACCCGTCAAGCACAAGGGAAATTTCCGCCGGGGCGGGAAAAACATGTTGTCAGAAGAGCGCTGGCATATTAAACTACCCTGATATTTTCCAGAGCGGGGGCTGGATTCCGGTTGCGGCACCACCGCGGCCTCTGTTTTAAAAATATTGGCATATTTATTGCAAAATTCGCATGGTAAAAAATGCGCCGGGCCGCAGGGCTCTCAATGCAGAGATCCCGCCGCGGCCAAATCGCGGGCCTTTGGATTTGAGTGCTTTTCATGGAAAAACTGACAATTGACAAATATCCCACCGAGCCGGTGGTACTGGATAAACTCTCCGTGCAGTTCATGAAGCAGTCCCGCTTCATTCCCCTGGGGTTAAACAACGGCACGCTGCAGGTGGCCATGGCCGATCCCGAGGATTTCTGGACGGTGGATGCGCTCAAACTCGGTTTTGATCTCGACGATGTGGAGGTCTATGCCGGAAACGAGAGTGATATCCTCGATATGATCGAGCGGCTCTACGGTGCGGGATCGCAGTCGCTGGAGATGATTATCGAAGAGGCGGGCCGCGATGTTTACGAGATCAGCGAGGAGGCCGGGGCGGACGCGGATCACCTGCGGGACATGGCCTCTGAGGCCCCCATCATCCGCCTGGTGAACCGTCTGGTTTTAAACGCTATCGAGGTGCGGGCCTCGGATATTCATTTTGAACCCTTTGAGTCCGATTTCAAGGTCAGGTTCCGTATCGACGGGGTCCTGCATGATATCGAATCCCCGCCCAAGCGGCTGCAGGCCGCGATCACCTCCCGGGTGAAAATTATGGCCAACATGGATATCGCGGAGCGGCGCCTGCCCCAGGACGGCCGGATCAAGCTGAAAGTCGCCAACCGGGAGATCGATTTCCGCGTCTCCACCATTCCCACGCTGTTTGGCGAAAGCCTTGTCATGCGTGTTCTGGACCGGGAGATGCTGATTCTGGATCTGGAGAAAATCGGTTTTCCTTCGGATTTTTTGGAGGAATACATGGCGCTTATCACCCAGCCCTACGGTATGATCCTGGTCACCGGGCCCACGGGAAGCGGCAAAACCTCGACCCTGTATACCTCCCTTTCCAAGATTAATACGCCGGAGAACAAGATTATCACCCTCGAGGACCCGATCGAGTACTATCTGAACGGCGTCAACCAGATCCAGGTAAACGCCCGGATCGGCCTGAGCTTTGCCAACGGGCTCCGCTCCATTGTGCGCCAGGACCCGGACGTGATCCTCGTGGGCGAGATCCGGGATAAGGAAACCGCGGAGATAGCCGTGCAGTCGGCATTGACAGGGCACCTGCTGTTTTCCACGCTCCACACCAATGACGCGGTGGGCGCGGTGAGCCGCCTGCTGGACATGGGGGTGGAGGGGTTTCTCCTTTCCTCGACGCTCCTGGGCATCCTTGCCCAGCGCCTGGTGCGGGTCATCTGCCCGGACTGCAAAACGGCGGTGCGCCCGGATGAGAAATACCTGCGGGCCATGGGGGTAAGCCCGGAGGAGGCGGAAGACATGGTTTTTTATGCAGGCCGGGGCTGCGAGAACTGCCGGTATACCGGCTATCGCGGCCGAACAGCCATTTTTGAATACCTGCCGGTGGATGCCGATATCCGCCGCGAGATTTCCAACCGTTCGGATGCCGAGCGGATCAAGGACGTGGCCCTCGCAAAAGGGGTGACCCCGCTTCGCCGCAACGGCTGGGAGAAGGTAAGGCAGGGCGTTACCACCATATCCGAAGTATTGCGCGTAACCCTGGAAAAATAGTATGACGCTGTATACCTACAAGGCCGCAGATGCCTCCGGAAAAGCCGTGAACGGCTCGCTCGAGGCTGAAGAGGAAAAGGAGGTGGTCAGAAAGCTGCAGGCCATGGGCTACATCCCCATCCGGATCGACCGGGCCAGGGGGAGCGCTGCCGGCCGCCGCTGGGGCATTGATCTGAACATGGATGTCTCCGGGCTGTTTCAGCGTGTTACCACAAGGGACCTGCTGATTTTCACCCAGGACCTGCACGCCCTGCTCGAAGCCGGGCTGGCCGTTGATAAGGCGCTCTCCATCCTGATCGGCGTGGCGGAGAAGGAGAAGGTCCGCAGCATGATTTCCGGGATCCGCAAAAGCGTGGAAGGAGGCAACTCCCTGTCCGAGGCGCTGGAGCGGTATCCGCGGGTGTTTAACCCGCTGTATGTGAATATGGTCCGGGCAGGCGAGACCGGCGGTGTGCTGCCGGCGGTTCTGGAACGACTGGGGGAATTTCTGGAGAGTTCGCAGGATCTGAAGGACTATATCAAGTCCGCCATGGTCTATCCCCTGTTCCTGGTGCTGGTGGGGGGCGCCTCCATTATCATCATGCTGACCTTTGTGATCCCGAAATTCTCGATCATTTTCTCGGACATGGGCCGCGCCATACCGGCCTCCACCCAGGCGCTGCTTACCATCAGCCACGGCCTGCGCACCTACTGGTGGCTGATCCTGCTGGTTTTGGCAGCCCTGGCGGCAGCCGTGAAAAAGTATATCAACACGCCCGGGGGCAGGTATCGGGCGGACGCATGGATGCTTCGGCTGCCCATGGCCGGAAAGGTGGTGCGCTCCGTGGAGGTGGCCCGGTTTTCCCGGACCCTGGGAACGTTGATTCAAAGCGGGGTGCCCATTCTGCAGGCGCTGAGCCTTGTGCGCCAGATCATCAGCAACCGGCCCATCGCGGAGAGCCTGCGAAATGTCTACCACCGGGTGGAAGAAGGCGACACCCTTTCCGCACCGCTTTACCAGGAGGGGGTTTTCCCCGCCCTTGCGGTCCAGATGATATCCGTGGGCGAGGAGACCGGAAAGCTCGACCGGATGCTGATCAAGGTGGCGGACAACTATGAAAAGACCGTGCGGAACATGATCAAGCGGCTGGTCAATCTCCTGGAGCCCGCCATGATTCTTCTCATGGGCCTTATGGTGGGCTTTATCGTGATATCCATGCTAATGGCGGTGTTCAGCATGAATGAGGTGCCGTTTTAGAAGTGATTAAGTTTTAAGTGATTAAGTTTT
>CAZWNV010000212.1:0-1408 GCA_964635265.1 uncultured Desulfobacteraceae bacterium | reverse complement strand
CAGCATGAATGAGGTGCCGTTTTAGAAGTGATTAAGTTTTAAGTGATTAAGTTTTGATCAAGGGTCGGGTACAATCGGGCTTTTGCGGAAGCCACAACAGCTATACGGAGCAGGAAAATGCCAAACATGATCAAAAACAGGAAAATCCGGAACAAAAAGGGCTTCACCCTGATCGAGCTTCTGATTGTCATGATCATCCTGGGGCTTTTGGCCGCTCTTGTGGCCCCCCGGATGTTCGGCAAGGTGGGCTCTTCCAAGCAGAAGGCGGCAAAGTCGCAGATATCGCTTTTTGAAACCGCGCTGGATACCTACAGGCTG
The DNA here is from genome assembly GCA_964635265.1 of uncultured Desulfobacteraceae bacterium. Taxonomy (GTDB): domain Bacteria; phylum Desulfobacterota; class Desulfobacteria; order Desulfobacterales; family Desulfosalsimonadaceae; genus M55B175. Next base: position 1,090 of record CAZWNV010000212.1, on the reverse strand, counting down.
GATGTGGGCGAATTTCCCACCACCGAGCAGGGGCTCCAGGCCCTGCGGGAAAAGCCCGGCGGCGCGGAAAACTGGGACGGTCCGTATCTTCCCAAGCAGATTCCGGAGGACCCCTGGGGAAATCCCTATCACTACAAGTGTCCGGGCGAGCACGGCGATTATGACATTATCTCCTATGGCGCAGACGGCCGCCCGGGCGGCGAGGAAGAGGATGCCGACGTGGTCAGCTGGAAGAGCCTGGACCAATAAAGGGGTCCGGTAAAACGGATCAGGAAACAGCCCGGGGAAAAGGTGTTCCGATAAAGAGCCAAGCCGTGCCAAATACGTTGTGGAAAAGCGGTTTCACGCTGATCGAGCTGCTGGTGGTGCTTCTTCTCATCAGCCTGATCTCCGCTTTTGTTGCCCCCCGCATAACAGCTCCGCTCGGCGGGCTGCATCTGAAAACCGCGTCCAAAAAGATTGTCAGCGCCCTTCGCTATGCAAGAAGCCAGGCGGTCTCGCAGAAGGAGGGGCGGGTGGCGATTGTTGACCTGGATAAGCGGCGCTTTATGGTTTTCAAGGGCTCCTCGCTTCCGCGCGAATACCGGGCGGAGGATCTGCCGCTGCAGAAGGCGGAGCTGCTCTATGAGCTGCCGGAGAAGGTGCGCTTTCAAATGGCGGCGGCCGGGGATGAGCAGGTTTTCGAAGGCCTCTTCCAGGTGCCTTTCTATACCAACGGCAGCAGCAAGGGGGCAAAAATCGTGCTGGCCGGGGATTCCGGCCGGCGCTATCGCATCGAAGTGGATTTTATCACGGGAATGGCAAGTCTTGAGGCTATGCCGCGCTCGTAAAAAGCGGTTTATTCCGCTACGGCGGCACTTTTGCAGGAAGTAACGGAAAGCTATGGTCTGTTTTTTGTATGGTCATCTCCGGTATTTGCCCCGGGGCCTGTCGCGCCTTGTGCTATCTCTAGGGCTTGCTCCGCAGCGCCCTGGAAACTCGCCCTCGGCTCAAACAGTCCAGGCCGCTTCTGCTTCGTTTCGCCTTGAGATATGACCAAATCCATGCAATCAGCCTTTCGCAATGACCGGTGATGTCCGGACGATAATGC
>CAZWNV010000211.1:0-5049 GCA_964635265.1 uncultured Desulfobacteraceae bacterium | reverse complement strand
TCCTTCTGCACGGACAAGATCATGACCACCGGCGGGGAAGGCGGCATGGTGCTGATAAGCGATTCTGATTTGTGGCGGTGCATGTGGGAATATAAGGACCACGGCAAAAGCTGGGATGCGGTGTATAACCGCGAGCATCCGCCGGGGTTTCGGTGGCTGCATGAGACTTTCGGCACCAACTGGCGGCTGACCGAGATGCAGTCTGCCATGGGGCGGGTGCAGCTTGGCAAGCTGGATCAATGGATTGAAAAGCGGCGGGAAAACTCAAGGGTGCTTATTGAGGGGTTGTCCGGGGTGCCGGGTCTGCGGGTGCCGGCGCCGGATGCGCATGTCGGGCATGCATGGTACAAGTTTTATGCCTATGTGGAGCCGGAGCGCTTGAAAGCGGGCTGGAGCCGGGATGCGATCATGCAGGCGGTTTCGGAGAAGGGTGTGCCGTGTATGCAGGGGATTTGTCCGGAAGTATACCGCGAAATTGCATTTTGCTCCAGTGGTCAGTGGTCAGAGATCAGAGGGCAAAGGGCCGAGGGCCGAGGGCCAAGGAGCAAGGGAAGTGGTAAGTGGGCAGCAGGTGATTTGAGGCCGGAAGGGCGGCTGCCGCTGGCAAAGGAGCTGGGAGAGACGAGCCTGATGTTTCTTGTGCACCCCACGCTGGGGGACAGGGAGATGGAGGAGACCGTGCGGGTTGTTGCCGAGGTGATGAATAAGGCGGTATGGAAAAGAAAATGACTGGATTTTGCTGAGGTGCGGCTTCAAGTGTGAATTTTAGATGATCCTGAAAGAGAATGCGGATCGATTTATAAGGAAAAAATGCGCTATTTCCGCTGGCAGTTTGTTTTTCTGGTAAAGCTTGCCATCGACGTTTTTCTCGTGGCTTCTGCTTTTTACCTGGCCCATTTGATTCGTTTTGATTTTGCCATGGGCGGGAGTCACTGGCAGATGTTTTTGCAGGTTCTGCCGTTTGTTCTCGTGATCAAGCCGATCGCTTTTTCCGTTTTTGGCCTCTATCACGCGATCTGGCAGTATACATCCACCAGGGAACTTGCAAATATCGTCAAGGCCGCCACCATTGCAACACTTGTTATTATTGCCTGTCTCTTGATTCTGTACCGCTTTGAGGGCTTTTCCCGCTCGGTTTTTATCATTGATTGGCTGACAACGATTTTTTTGATCTCCGGCGTCCGGGTTATGTTTCGTTTGTACTACACCGGCAAGGGCTCTGAGGAAACCCCCGGAGCCAGGCTGCGGGAGGTTTTTCTGCCTTTGCTGAAAAAGGGGCCGGCCAGAAAACGGCTGCTGATCATTGGAGCTGGCGATGCAGCAGAAAAGATATTCCGGGAAATCCAGAATAACTGGAGCCTGAATTACGAAGTGGTGGGGATGCTGGATGACCATCCCTCCAAGCGCGGAAGGAGGATTCACGGTGTTACGGTACTGGGGGAAATCGGGGAATTGGCCGCGGTCGCAGAGGCGGTAAAAGCCGAAGAAGCCCTGATTGCGATTCCTTCTGCCACGGGAAAGCAAATGCGCAGAATCATCGACTGCTGCAAGGAGGCGGGGCTGAAGTCCAAGACCGTTCCCGGTTTAAGCGAGTTGATTGACGGCAGTCTGTCTGTGAAATCCATACGCGATGTGGAATACAGGGATCTTCTGGGCCGGGAGGTCATCCGGATGGAGTCGGATAAGATCGGGATGTATCTGCATGGGCAGACCGTCTTGGTAACCGGGGCCGGCGGATCTATCGGCTCGGAACTCTGCCGCCAGATATGTCGATTTTCACCGCAAAGGCTTGTATTGTTCGAGCGAACGGAAAACAGCCTGTATGCCATTGATTTGGAGCTGCGCGGCGCTTTTCCGGAAATCGAGATTATTCCCCTTCTGGCAAGCATCCAGGACAAGGAACAGATCCGGCATATTCTGCGCCGCTATGCGCCTCACACCATATTTCATGCCGCAGCTTATAAGCACGTCCCGCTCCTTGAGCACCAGCCGTGGAAAGCGGTGGTCAATAATATTATCGGCACAAGGAACATGGCGGAGTGTGCAAAAGAGTACAATGTGGGACGATTTGTTTTTGTTTCCACGGACAAGGCGGTCTGTCCGGCAAATGTCATGGGCGCATCCAAGCGGGCTGCGGAGATGGTGGTGCAGGCAGAAAACGGTTCTTCCCGGCACACCCAGTTCATGATCGTGCGGTTCGGCAACGTGGTGGGCAGTGCCGGGAGCGTGGTTCCGTTGTTTAAAAAACAGATCGAAAGAGGCGGGCCGGTGACAGTCACCGATCCGGGTGTTACCCGCTATTTCATGTTAATCCCCGAGGCCTGCCAGTTAATCCTTCAGGCCGGGGCAATGGGGAGCGGCGGCGAGATTTTTCTGCTGGACATGGGGCAGCCGGTAAAAATCAGCGAAATGGCACGGGATTTGATTCGGCTGTCCGGTTTTGAGCCCGATACGGATATAGAGATTCGCTATATCGGCATGCGGCCCGGAGAAAAGCTTCATGAAGAACTTTTTTATGAAAAGGAGGAGGTGGTTGTCCCCTCATACCATGAAAAGATCATGTTTGTGCAAAGCCAGCCTCCTGTTGATGCTGCTTTCCTGTTTGAGAAAATTCAAAATCTTATGGATCTGGCCGCAAGGCAGGAGGGCGAGGCTATCAAGGGAGTTCTGAGCGAACTCGTGCCCGGGTATAAGCGAGGCGGTCAACAGGAGTTAAACAATCTGGAAGCTGCAGAATAAGAGAGAGCGGATTTTTTGTCCCGAATATCTGCCATAAGCAGCCATTGGCTGTTTTTTATTTTTTTCCACCTGACGATTTTCAATCTCCTGCCCGGCTCCATGGGCAACCGGATTGCAGGCGGCTTTGTTTTTATCCTTGTTTTTTCTCTTTTCTGCATACATGGGATCTCGTACAAAGAACGGATTCGAGAATACGCGCGGGAGAATCGTCTGGAGTGCATTGTCTTTTTGTGTGCCCTGCTGTTGCTGCTTATCTCCTGCCTGGTCAATTTTGACTGGCAGCAGCAGCGGCAGTGGCCGCTCTCCGCCGTGTTGATGATTTCCGCTGTGGCCTCTTACGCGTTTTTCATCCTGAGTTACTGGCTCTTCCGCATGAGCAGCGGTGAAAGCGGATATGCGTTTGTGCTGTTTCTGTTTATTCTGGTTCATGCCATCGCCCTGTGGGAATACTTTGATTTCCAGTCTGTTCTGCCTCTACTCCAGCATACCCTGAGAAGCGGTCATATGGCCCGGCACCAGGTTTCCTCTGTTTTGGATGTATCCACGGTGTACGGCCCTCTTGCCGCGGTTTCCGGGATATTTTTTCTGCAGCGGGGGCTTGCAAAGGCTTCTGAGCCTGGCAGGCGGACTTTTGAATGGGTGTGCGCGGCGGGCGGCTTTGCCGGTGCCCTGCTGGCAGGCTCGCGCAGCGGTCTTCTGGCCCTTGCGATCGGTTTGATTGTTCTTTTCTTCCGGGTTGATGCGAAAAAAAAAGTCTGGATTCTTGCCGTTGGATTGGCTGCTGCTGCGGCAATTCATTGTATTGCGTTTTATCATCCCTATGTGGCAAGAAAAATGGGCAAGATTCTTCCGTACATGCAAAAGATGAACAGGCATCAGGAGCTGGCTGTTGCGGATTTTGTGCCGCAATTCGATTCCCGCGCCATGTCATCAAGGCCCCGGGTTTGGGCGAAAGCAGTGGCCTTGTATAAACAATCCCCATGGATCGGCATCGGGCCCGGCCAATTCAATGTTCGAAGCGGGGGAAGCTGGGCGGTCAATGTAAACAATATCTATTTGAATATATTGACTGAGTGCGGTGTATTTGTTTTTTTGGTGTTTTGCTATATTGTTGTAAAATTCATCCGGCAGAGGCGGAGGCTGCAGGTTTTTGCCGTGCTTGCAGCCCTTGCGGTTATCGGTTTTTTTGACAACCAGTATGATCACTCCCTGCCGTGGAACCTGACCATGGCCTGGATGCTGGCAAATGGGGAGTAAGACCCAGACAGTACAAATGAATACGGGACAGAGCAGGATTATACAATTTTTGAAAAGCCCTGTTTTTGCCTTGGCCTCTGCGGGGCTTGCCTGGTGGACCTGGGATAAGCAGTGGGCCGGGGCCATTCCCGCTATTGCTTTTATGGCGGCTTTTTATGCTATTTTGTGGATGGTTTATAGTTTGGGCATGCGGTCTGTTGCTCGTTTTCCGGATACATTTCGTAGAGAGGGCCGGAAAAATTCGCAAAAGGAAAAAATTATTACCGATGAGATGGAGTAAACAATGACTGAAGACGGGAAATTCGGGAAAGAGACCGGCCGGAGCAATGAGGGCGATAGCGCCCAGCCAGGCGGCATAGCGCCTGGAGGCCAATATCAGGTGACGCAGAATCCTCCCCCTGGCTGGTATCCGTCGGCGGAAGATGAGATCGACCTAGCGGATCTGGTGGGCGTTCTGTATCGAAGGAAATGGCTGATCGCCGGGGTGACGATTCTGTTTGCCTGCCTGGCTTTTGCGGCAACATTTATGATGACGGAAACATACAGGGCAACAAGCATTATCGAAGTGGGACAAGTTCAGGAAGTTGTTGCTTCCCCGGAAAATCCGGAATCAAAGGTTTTTGCAACCAAGTATATCGAGGATCCGGAAGCAGCAGCTGAGCGGCTTCGCGCAATGGCTGCCCTTGTTTACAGGAATCCTCCTTTTAATGCGGGGGCTCGGTTCTCAATTACAAACAGCCTGAACATTTCGCCTTCCAAAGGAGGCGGGATGGTTAATGTGGATTTGGAAGCGCCAAAAGATTCCAGGGCAATAACTTTTCTCACAGAGTTAAATGGCCGCTTGATTCGAGCCCATGAAAGACTCCTGAAGGCCAAGAGAGGAGGGCTTGAAACCCGGATAAAAAATCTGCAAAACACTATTGATGAGTTCCGGGGCCAGAAAAAAGCATATCAAAAACAGCTCAAAAGCCTCAGGGAGGAAGAGCAGTTTTTAAAGGAGCAGCTCCAGTCTGTCAACAAGAAGATGAACACCGGGAATGATTCAATGAGCGG
>CAZWNV010000210.1:0-5064 GCA_964635265.1 uncultured Desulfobacteraceae bacterium | reverse complement strand
ACCTCCCGGCGTGGATTGCGGGGAGACCAAACCTTCTCTTTCACAGGCCACCAAAAAGTCCAGGGACACACAAGCGATATGGGCCGCCTGAACGGAAACAAACACCGTCCTTTCATCCTGTGGATAATGGATCATGTCGTAAGACATAATTATCTGGTTGATGAATCTCGAAGATCCCGCAAAGCCTGAAAATGCTGCTTTTCTTCCGGGGTCAAATGTTCCGGAAGATCAACGGACACCCGCACATATAGATCCCCTTGCTCCCCGGTCTGGGAAAGCACGGGCATACCCAACCCCCCCAATCGGAAGCGGGTGTTATTCTGGGTTTCCGGCGGAATATCCAGCCGCACCGTTTTTTCCAGGGTTTCGACCTCAATGTCGCCGCCCAGGATCAAAGTATACAGATCCACGGGCACAGTCTTGATCAGGTCATCCCCCTCCCGCTCGAAATCCGGATGAGGTCTGACTTCCACATTGAGATACAGGTCTCCGGCCGGACCGCGGCGGACCTGCTGTCCCTGGCCCTGCAGGCGCACCCTTGATCCCGTATGAACCCCGGGTGGAATCTTGGCCTTGACCTTCTTGCCGGTGCTCTTTCGGATCACCCGGCTGGTTCCCCGATAAGCCTCCTCCAAAGAGATCCGGACCGTGGTTTCCAGGTCTTCTCCCCCGCCTTGACCACCGCCGAAGGGTTGATAAGTCTCCCGCTGGCGAAATCCACCGCCGCGTCCGCCGCCCGGAGCCCCCGCCGCGCCGAACAAGGTCTCAAAGAAATCAGAGAATCCACCGCCGCCGAACATGTCCTCCAAATCCTCCCGGCTCACCCGCTGGGTGGTATATCCGCCAGTCCGGCGCCGCCCCCCCGGCTGCCCCCCTACGCCAGCTTGGGAGGCCCACTGCGACCAGTTGAAATCCTCCGGTTCTCCACCCGCCTGGCGGTACTGCTTCCACTCGCTGCCAAACTGGTCATACTTCTGGCGTTTTTCCGGGTCGGAAAGCACCTGGTAGGCTTCATTGATCTGCTTGAATTTCTCTTCTGCCTCAGGATCATCGGGGTTGACATCCGGATGATGCTTCCGGGCTGCTTTCCGGAAGGCTTTCTTGATCTCATCCTCGGAAGCATCTTTCGAGACCCCCAGGGTCTGGTAATAATCTTTATACTGCATAGTGCCCTACGTTTCCCTGTCCTGGCGTGCTAACGGCCCGCGTTAATCTGGCAGCCGGATTTATCCCTTTATGGCGTCCTTGGCTTCTTCTACACCTTTTTCCAGGCTCTGCTTTTGTTCTTCCGTCATCTGCTGGGCAATTTTTTGCAGTTGGGCGATCCGTTCCCGGGCCTCTTTGTTGAGCTTTTCAGCCCTTTGCTGGGCTTCCTGGATGGATTCCAGGGCCTTTTTCTGAGTTTCCTGCAGGGTAAGGCGGGTTTTCTGTTTTAATTCCTCTCCCTCGCTGAGCAGCATGCTGCGGGTTTCCTCTCCAGACTTGGGAGCGTACAGCAAACCCACGATACCGCCGATCAAGAGTCCCATCACGAAACCTGAAAAACCGGATGAATTCGATTTCTTGGTCATAACCATCTCCTTGGACTGATCCATAGCTGTTTGATTTTTTTATACTCTATTAGCCATTAAACATCAAGGTGTCCCTTTTTTCATGTATCAACGCCCAACGGGAGATACACTTTCCGATATATTAATTCTACTTCCGAGCTGGGCTCCATATCGCCGGTCCAGAAACCCGACCCTGCCGGCGAAAATCTGTAGTACAATCAGGTTCCGGGGAAGTGAGTTTTAGCTCCACGATAGGATTGCTTAAAAAGACCGCTTATGAGCCGAATTCAAATTCTCATCGTGCATGAAACAGAGCTCGTCCTTAATATGCTGACGTCGATCCTGGAAGACGAACAGGACCTGGAAATCGCCGGCCAGTTTCAGGATTTAAAGGAAGCCCTGGATTACGCTGGGGAGTACCAGGTCGCCCTGATCAGCGTCAGTCTTCCGGATGACGGGGCCCGGATCTTTCTAGATCACATTCACTCCCGTGATCAGGACGTGCATGTCATCGTGATCGGAATGACGGAATCCAAAGCGCAAATCCTGGAATACATCGAAGGGGGGGCCGACGGATATGTGCTTCAGGAGCACGATGTGGACGACCTCATCAACCGCATCAGGATCACCATGGAAGGGAAAGGCGTGGTTTCCCGAAAAATCGCCCGGGCGATGATGGACCGGCTGGCGAAACTCTCCGGTTTATTTTCTGAGGTCGAAGAGGCTATCGGACAGCCGACCGACCTCACCCCCCGGGAAGAGGAAGTGCTGGAATTGATCGGCGAAGGGCTGACCAACCAGGAGATCGCTGAAGAACTTCACATTCAACTGGGAACGGTAAAGAATCACGTGCACAGCATCCTGGTCAAGCTGGACGTGGAAGACCGCGAACAGGCGGCGGCTTTTCTGGCCCTGCTGGAAAGCGAGATGGGCAGGAGCGGCTCATCCTGATCCAACCCTCAGCAACTATCCCAACCCTTCAATAACAAAAATAAAAAACCGCTGCTGATCAGCAGCGGTTTTTAGCATCTCCCTTTTTTCTAGGATTACGGGGTGATCTGCACTTCCCGGGAATTAATCCTGTCCAACAGCATCTCGCCCAAGTCATGCAGGGAAAACTGTTCATGCCTTTCTTCCTGCACTTGCACCTTTTGGATCCTGATTTGATCTCCACCATCCGTGATCGCCAGCAGGGAGAGATCCTCATTCTCGGGCAGCAGATCCGAAAGCTCGACGGAAAGATCTTCTTCCTGCAGGGCGACAATGACCCAATCAGGATCTGTTTCTCGAACCAAATTGGCCACATTTTCCAGGTCGCGAGTTTCAGCAACGATCTTCAACCGTTCAATTTTAGTGATAGAACGCTGCAGTAAATCCTGCAGCAGGCGCGATTGATGGGCCAGGACGATCCGTTTCTCGCTGTCAATCTCCATAAAGATAACCTCTGAGACAAACTCAACCTCCAGCCCTTCTCGACCTCATCTGGGCTGAAAACAACTTCAATTTCTATCTTAATATAACATGAAGGCAAGACATTTCTATGTATCAAGGCTTCTCTCAGGGTATATTTTCAGGTATATCCCCATCGGCTGCTGGGGGATATATCGAAACATATATCCTCGTGGACATCCCGATCTATGGTCTCCCCGAGCATGCTGTCATATCTTAATAATGTAAGCAAGCACCCACAGCCATACCGACGGACAGGGTTCGACCGGTGAAGTCGTCCTGTCATCCCCCTGTCAAGAGAGGAGATCTGATGAAAACCTATACCTATACTGCTCGGAACGTGGAAGATCCTGACAAAGTGCTCACTTTCACCCTGGAGGGTGAATTCCTCAAAATCAATCTCACCGGGCTGGCCGACCAGGTCGGGCAGCTCCTGGATGAGAAAGATGACGCAGAAGAAGTCAAAAAACAGCTCGGCTCTCAGGTCAAACCCACCTCGCTGAAAATGCTGGAACAAATCAGCGGTCCGCTCCACATCACAGATGTGCAGGGCAAATTGACCGGAGCCGGTGGAGACAAGCTGCAGATTACCGCCTGGAAACGGGTGGGCGGCCTTCGCGCAGCCCCGCTGGTGCTCAAGATGGGTCGCGTGGATAATCCGGAAGCCGCCCAGGCTTTCCTGGCCGAACTTCAAACGCGGCAGGAAAAAGCTTCTCGGATCAGCAAATTCTTCGGACCCCTCGATTACTGGTTCGGTTGGGTCGGTTTGGTTCTCCTGGTCCTATTCTTCATCCGCCGAGAGGAATAGCTCATTTGTCCGGATCGCCCCTGAGCCAGGATGACCGCAGGCTGCTGCAGATCAACCTACCTGCCCTGGAACCAGCTGATTAAACCATGGAGGTCAAACATGAAAGTGCAATTTGGCGCTGATGTGATTACCTACGATGAAAAAAAGGTTGGCACGGTAAAGGAGGTTGTCCTGGATCCGGCCACCAAGGAAATAACCCACCTGATTATTGAAAAAGGACTGATCTTCACGGAGGATAAGGTTCTGCCCATCAGCCTGGTGCTGGATGCCCGTGAGGATGAAGTTAAATTGGTGGAGACCGACCAGGATTTACACGAGCTGCCTGACTTTGAGGAAGATCAATATTTCCCGGTGGCTTCCCGACCGATGTATGATCCGGATTTAGTGTATTCCCAAAACTTCTTGATCGCCAAACCCAGGATTGCACCCAAACAGCAGGAAGGCGTCCGGGTCACCGAGGTCAAAGGGGCGTTGAAAAATATCCCCGATGATGCAGAACGCCTCCAAGTGGGGGCGGAGGTGGTCACCCTGGATGGGGAAAAAGTAGGTTTGATCAAGGAAATACTTCTGGAATCTCCCACTGACCAGGTCAGCCATGTAGTGCTCGACAGAGGGCTGCTGAAGAGTGAAGATGCCCTCATACCCATTCAATGGGTTGATCAGGTCTCGGAAGACGAAGTCAAACTGCTGGTGGACCAGGAAGTCATTCAGAACCTGCCCCCTCATCTGGAACAGGAAGGATAAACCGGGGCTGATACGGTTTCCCGGAAAGCATTTACAATCCCTCAAGGTTCCCGGGTGATCCCGTTCTTTGCTAAGTCACCTCTCTCCCCTGCGAAAGATCTCCGCCGGATTCCACATCAAAGAGATAACCCCAAACCGGGCCGGATCCGGAATGGTTCTCAGGAAGCCGCGGATCAATCCCCGGCTCGGGATGTCCAACACTAGATCGGAGGAATATGTATGGCAGAACGAATTCGCTTATGGCAGAACGAAGATTATCAGGTTGAGTTTCAGGCCCAGGATCCTCATCAGCCCGACTCCGAAGGGTTAACTTCCGTCCAGGGGCTGCACGAGATCACCCCTTACACCATGATGTTATTCAGCCTGGCGGGCTGCACCGCTCAGGTGGTCCTGGGTTTTGCCGCCCACCACGACATCGGATTAGAAGAAGTGGAAGTGGTCCTGGAATACGAGCGGGATTACCAGGAAGACTGCGACAACTGCGAAGAGATCGACAAATACCAGGAGCAGATC
>CAZWNV010000209.1:0-5074 GCA_964635265.1 uncultured Desulfobacteraceae bacterium | reverse complement strand
TCTTCTGCTTTTTCTATTGACACGCCTTGTTTTCCTATGATTATTAGGTTCGTTTACGCTTGTGCGGAAAAAGTTGGTCCGAAAGCATGACCACAAGCATGAACCTTTTTGCAAAACCCCGGAAAAAGAGGAAACAATGAGACAACGCACCTGGATGGCAGGTATGGCAGCTGCCGTAGTTCTTCTCCTTCATGCTGCCGCCCCCTCGGCCTTTGCTGCGGACGATATCACGGTATGCGACATCGCTCCCTCCTATATCGAAAAAGGAGAGACCAGTTATACAATAACGGTGCAGGCCCTTGTGAAAAACAAGGGGGAAAGCGACGATGTCATCATCAAGGTGGCAGCAGTGGACAAAAAAGGATATCAGCTAAAAACCCTGAAGCTGAACGGCTTTGTCGAGGAAGGGCAGAAAAAACTGCTGATCGGCAGGCTGACAATGAGCAAAGGGACATTCGACCAAATCACGGACTGGGAAAGGCTGCAATAGGGCCGGCAGCTACTTGACAACCCGCAAATGCCCGATCTTCTGCAGCCTGCGGGAGAGTTCCCGCACGATCAGAAAAGAGGCCCCATCCGCAGCCATCTGCGGCCTTCCCGCCATTTCCCGGCATCTGTCAAGCAATTGCCGGTTATCGGAATCCAGGCCGAATTCCCGGCAGATCCAGCGGGCCAGATTGGCCCCGGCCTCGGAGACTTCTTCCCCCGGCATACTGGCGATTCTGGCCTTTATCCGTGCTGGCAGGGCGGCTACCAGGGTGTCCACCGCCTCCTCCACATTCACCGGGTACAGCCGGGAGCCCTCCCCGCCCCCGGTTCCCGCTTTTCCGGAACGGCCGGCGGCATGCGGCATGGCATCCGATATAATGCTTACATAAAAGACCGTTTCCAGCAGATGGTATACGGCCTGATAAATCTCGTGATCCTTGCTTTCCCGGGGGCCCGCGACATTGAGAACCACCAGGCCGTTCTCGGCTATCCAGTCACTGACGTCAATTGCCGCATCAAATACCAGCAGTTGATTGAAATCGATATGCAGGCAAGGCCGATGATGCTTTTGTGCGAATTCCAGAGTCAGGAGGGAGCCGCCGCTCAATTCCCCGTGACTGGCAATCAGGGTTCCGTCCGCCTCCATGACGTTTTTCTCGGTACGCTCCACATAGCCGCCGGACTCCATCTCCCAGACACTATAGCGCTCCGGGATGATGCCGTCTTCTGCCTCGCGGCCGGCCGGGACCCAGCCGCCGCAAGTGATTCCGTATTCCATGGCAAAATCAAGGGCCGCCCGATCCGCGCCGGTCTGCGCCCCGGAGATGATTCTCTCAACACTTCTCATTGCATGCGATCCTTTTTCTTTCATAAAGATACTTTCTTTGCCAGAGAAAATTCCTAATGTAAATACCAAAGCCGTGCGCCTCAAGCCGATTTTCGCAAAAGTTCCGGCGGATCCCGCTTTGGCTTGATTATTGCGCAGCCGGGCTTATTCTTTGAATTTGTGCGGCAGAATACAAAAACCCCATGAAACGCAGGATCCCCTTATGCATGAGCATCCCCGGCCACTGCCACAAGCCCGTGTAATCTGGCAAATCGGCTCCTTTCAGGCCCTGGCCATGTTTCGCCGCGGCCTGTTCTATGCCTACCTCTCCATCTATCTGCGCTACTTTCTGGGGCTGTCCGTAACAGAGACCACCCTTTTTGCCACGCTGCCCATGATCTTTAACGTCTTGTCCCAGACCTTCATCTGGGGCCGCTTCTCCGACGCCCGGCAGTTACGGCGCACGCTCATCCTCTGGGGCGAAGGCTCCGCCGCAGCCGGCACCGTGCTTGTCTGGGCCGCCCATGTTCTGGTCCCTCACCAGCGGATCTCCGCCTACGTCATTATCCTGGGCTTAACCATCGTGGAGATCTTCTGGGCCATGAGCAATATCGGATGGAGCGCGCTGATATCCGACCTTATCCCGGAGACACGGCGCAATGAGGTACTGGGATATTTAAGCAGCATAGGCGGTCTGGGGCGGATTGCCGGCGTATGGATCGGCGGACTTCTCTATGACGGTCTGGAGCGCATGTACGCAGGGTGGGGGTTTTACTCCGGCACGCTTTTTTTTATTGCTGCAGCCGTGATGCTTGTTTCCATGGTGCCCGTATTTTTCCTGCCCGAAGGCGGCATTGCCCGGGATAAAGCCGGGGGCAATGCCTGCGGGCCGGCCTGCCAAGTCTCCTCGGTGCGGCTTTTCTGGATTTTTCTGGCGGCAATGGTCTGTATTAACTTTGGCCGCAACGGCGTGGCCATCATCCAGTCCCAGTACCTTTTTCTGGATTCGGGTTTTGCCGTCTCCAGCAGGCTGTTGAGCTACATATTCAACACCGAATCAGCAGCCCTTGTCATCTGCGGATTGTTCGCCGGCAGAATCGGACGATGGCTGGGAAACGGCAGGGCCGTATGTTTCGGGGCCCTTTTGGCGCTTGTGTACCTGCTGCTCTTTGCCCTGGCAGACCGTCTTTCCCTGATTTTTTTGGCAAGCTTTTTCCGCGGCGCCTCCGACGTTATCATCCTGGCGGCCTCCTACGCCCTGGCCTCGATTCTGATTCCGCCCCGGCGGCGCGGCCGGCTGTTTGCCTTTTTCAATGCCACGCTGTTTCTGTCCTGGGGCGTGGCAGGCACCCTGATTGCCGGCCCGATTGTCGATCTGATGCTCTACCTGGGTCTGGAACCTGCCATGGCTTACCGCTCCGGCTACGTCTCCGGACTTGTACTGGTGCTCGCAGGGCTTTTCATCCAGCTTGTTCTGGTCTATATTCTTCTGCCCCGGGCCGGGATCACAAAAGCCGCGGAGCGGACAGCACCTAGCCCATCATAAAACTCCAGAGAATGCCGGCGCCCACTGCAGACCCGATAACGCCGCAGACATTCGGGGCCATGGCATGCATCAGGAGAAAATTGGTGGAATCCTCGGCCTGGCCCACCATCTGGACCACCCGCGCGGAATCCGGCACCGCGGACACCCCTGCAGCACCCAGAAGCGGATTGATCTTGGTGCGCAGGAAAAGGTTCATGAGTTTGGCAAAAAGCAGGCCAGCAGCCGTGGCAACGCAGAAAGACAGGGCACCCAGGATGAATATGCCGATGGACTTGCCGGTCAGAAACACATCGGCCTGGGTGCTGGCGCCGACGGTCATGCCAAGAAGTATGGTAACCGAATCAATAATCGAAGTCCGCGCAGCCTGGGCCAGGCGCTCGGTGACAACCGCCTCCTTCAACAGGTTCCCCAGAAAGAGAAGCCCCAGAAGCGGCAGTGCCGCCGGCGCAATAAAACAGCACAAGAGGACGGCGATAATGGGAAAAATGAGTTTTTCCCGCTTGGATACCTGGCGCGGTTCTTCCATGCGGATCAAGCGCTCCTGCCGGGTGGTCAAAAGCCGCATAATGGGCGGCTGAATCACGGGTACCAGGGCCATATAGGAATAGGCGGCCACCGCGATGGGGCCTATGAGCTCCCTGGCCAGCTTGGCTGTCAAAAAAATGGCCGTGGGCCCGTCCGCACCCCCGATGATGCCGATGGAGGCTGCCTCATTGGGCGCAAACCCCAGTGCCAGGGCGCCCAGGAAGGTCAGAAAGATCCCGGCCTGGGCGGCGGCGCCCAGGAGCATGAGCACGGGCCGGGCCAGCAGCGTGGAGAAATCGGTCATCGCGCCGATCCCCATAAATATGAGCGGGGGGTAGACGCCGGAGGTGACACCGAAATAGAGATAGTGCAAAACGCTGTTGGATTCATATATGCCAAGGCCCAGCCCCTTGAAAACCGGTATGTTGCCCAGCAGAATGCCAAAGCCGATGGGAACGAGCAAAAGGGGTTCATAATGCTTGGCAATCCCCAGATAGATAAACAGCACGCCGATTGCCAGCATGATAAAATTGCGGTAATCCGCCAGGGCAAAACCGGTGTTGGCAAAAAAGTCCAGAAACATTTCCATAAGCGTACTATCTGCTCCGTTTCGCAGGCCGATCATATTCGGCGTGGTTCCATACGTAAAAGCCCTTTTGATCCGGTATAATCAGGTGCTCTTCGATCAGGCGGCTCGCTTTTGCATGAGGATGCCGGATGCCGCAGGCTTCCGCCGTACGCAGCAGCCCGGGCAGGGAAAAAGGCTCTCCGGTTGCCTGGATCAGCAAACAAAACTGCCTGGCGGATTCCGGGCTGCCGGGCACATGATAAACATGCGGGGCGGGCCCCGCTTCCTCCTCCTGCGGGCCAAACATCCGGAAGATTTTCTGTTTCCAGGCAGCCCGGTTATCCCAGAAAGTGAGCAGTTTGTGCAGCTGCGAAATAATCAGTGACAGGGTGACCAGGGCGGTAAATACAATGGTTATGCCCACCGCCGCCATACTGAACCCGTTATGCTGCATTATGGCCTCAATGCCTATCATGAATCCCCTTTTCCCGGTTCCTGACTGCGTCAGCCGCAGCCGCTCTGCCGCCGCGGCTAGGTGATCAGGGGCCGGTGCTGGATGTCCTCATTGATTTTTTTGACCAGTTTATCCCCGAGACTCGCATTCGCCTGCAAAAGCTCAAGGAATTGGATCCCGGCAATGGAGAGCATCTCGCCTTCAGTGAGCGAGGTGACGTTTGCCGTGTAGCGGAATGGCCGGATAACCGCGGACCACCCGATGATCTCGCCCCTCTGCCACAGGGTGAAGGCCCGCTCGTCGCTGTAGTGAACCATGAAGTGGCCGCGCAGGATAATAAAAAAGGTGTGCGCCCGCTCCCCCTCGCGAACCAGCTCTTCTCCCTCGAGGGTCCATATATGATGGAGAAGGGGATACACCTCTGCCCACTGCTTCGGGCTGAGTTCCCGGAAAACCGGGAATTCCTTGATTTCCTTGGGATCTAAAAGATGCATGGTGCCTGCCTGTAAACCGGCGCTGTCCTGCGCCGTCTGATTCTATCGCAAATCCTTTTGTATACACCAAAAAAGCCGAATATGCCATGATTTTTTTCTCAACGGCCTTCAGCCCTCTGATACTTTCGTAAAAAGCGGTTTATTCCGCTGGCACGGAACTTTTGCAGAAAGT
>CAZWNV010000208.1:0-5111 GCA_964635265.1 uncultured Desulfobacteraceae bacterium | reverse complement strand
CCCGGAGCCGCCGGAAGTGGCCATAGATCCTTTTGAAGACCTGGTCCTTATTATCTATACTGCGGGTACGACGGGCATGCCGAAGGGTGCGGCCCTTACCCACAGCAACCTGACCTATAACCTGCGGGCGCTGGAAGAATTTGCAAGAGTTGAGCACGAGCCCGGCTGCGGCCCGGAGCCTCTTCGGAAAGGCGGTTTTCACACGTATGCAGGAGTAATCCCCTGGTACCAAAGCTTTGGGTTAACCGTCTGCATGCTGGCTGCATGCTGGAGCGCAAGCCGCCTGATCTGCATTGCCGATCCGCGGGCCGGAGAGCCGCCTTTTACGGAGCTGCTCAGTGCCGTGCAGCAGTACAGGGCAACGATCATGCCGGCTGTACCCACCATTTTCACTTCTCTTCTCAATCACCCCAGGCTCACGGAATTCGACCTGAGCTCGCTTATGTTTTGTCTCTCCGGCGGTGCCCCGCTTGCCTCCGAACACTGCCGCCAATTTGAAGCCAAAACCGGCGTGGTCATCTACGAGGGCTACGGGTTGAGCGAGACCGCGCCCGTTGCCACATGCAATCCCATCAACCGCTCGCAAAGAAAAATCGGCACCGTGGGTTTTCCGCTGCCGGGGACAGATATCAAAATTCTGGACCTGGAGAAGGGCGAGCAGGAGCGGCCGCTTACGGCGGACGGGGAAATCGCCGTCTCCGGCCCGCAAGTGATGAAGGGGTACTGGAACCAGCCCGAGGCCAATATGTCCGTATTCCGGGAAATCGCAAGCGAGCGCTATTTTCTGACGGGCGACATCGGCCATATTGACGAAGAGGGCTATGTGCTGATTACAGACCGCAAAAAAGACATGATCATTGTCGGCGGCTTCAATGTCTACCCCCGGGAGGTGGAAGACATCCTGGTGGAGCACCCGAAAATCGAGCTTGCCGCGGTAGTGGGAATGCCGGATGAGCAGAGCGGGGAGGCGCCCAAGGCCCACGTGCAGCTCAAGCCCCGTGAAACGGCAACGGAAGAAGAGATCCGGGCCTTTTGCAAAAAGCGGCTGGCTCCCTATAAATGCCCCAAAAAAATTGAATTCCGACGATCCATGCCCATCTCCCCGGTGGGCAAAATGCAGCGCAGGACGCTGCAGGACGAAGACGAACCCCTATGATGTCCGACCATCTTCCGCTGCCAGCGCATCCAGCAGCCTTTCATGGATGTTGTCAAAGCCCCCGTTTGACATTACCAGGATACAATCGCCGGGCCGCGCGCTTTCTGCCAGAAAGGAAACAATAGGGCCGGTATCTGCAAAATACCGGGCATCCCTGCCCCGGGCACAGATGTCGGCGACCAGCTGCCTGGAGCAGAAACGCTCGCCTTCCGGGATCTTGGACAGGAGCGGCGGTTTGCGGATGCATACGAGATCCGCCCCGTCAAAGGCACTGGGGTAGACGTCCTGGAAAACCCTGCGCATGCTCGTATTGGTGCGCGGCTCAAAAACCGCTATCAGCCGCCCCTCGGGATAAAAGGGTCGCACTGCCTGAACGGTTTCCCGCACAGCGGTCGGATGGTGCGCAAAGTCGTCGATCACGGCAACACCATTTCGCACTCCCCGAAGCTCCTGTCTGCGCCTGACGCCTTCGAAACGCTCCAAACCGGCGGCTGCGGTATCCGTCGGGATTTGGAGTTCATGGCAGACAGCCAGGGCCGCCAGAGCGTTGTATGCGTTGTGCATTCCGGCAAACCGGGCCCGCATCCGGCCCCTGGATGTGCCGGCACAGGAGGGTTCCAAAAGTGTCCACGGAGGCTCCACGGAAAACGAATCCAGCCGCCAGTGGCTTTGCGCGGCGGAGCCGTAGCGCAGCACCCGCATGGGCTTTCCGGAGAGCAGGGCATCAATGCGGGGGTCGTTATCATAGGCGATCAACAGGCTATCGGGGTGCATCCGCGCCAGGAATCGGTCAAAAGCCGCCTCCACCTGGGCCATATCCCCATAAATATCCGCATGGTCAAACTCCACGCCCGTCAGAACCGCCACCGCCGGATCATAATGCATGAATTTGGGCTGCTTATCGAAAAAGGCGGTATCATATTCATCGGCTTCCAGGACAACATGGCCGCCGCTTCCCAGCTGATAATTGCCGCCAAAATTATTGAGAACCCCGCCGATCATAAAGCCCGGCGAAAGCCCGGCATGCTCCAGCAGCCAGGCGATCATGGCGGCAGTAGTGGTTTTTCCGTGTGTGCCCAGGACCAGAACCGCCTTGCGGGAGCCTTTCAGAAAATGATTGACAGCCTGGGGCAGCGAACAGTAGGCAAGGCCCTTCTCCATGGCCCGCCCCACCTCCGGATTGTCCTTTTTCACCGCATTGCCGACCACAACGAGGTCCGGCCCGTATTCCACATGGGAGGGATCAAAGCCTTCTGCCACCGCTATTCCGCGGCTTTTCAGGTAAGTGCTCATGGGGGGATACACATTATGATCCGAGCCGGTGACAGCGATGCCCATTTCCTTCAGCAGGCAGGCCAGCGCACCCATGGCCGTTCCGCAGGCTGCTATCAGGTGCACACGCTCCACCCTGGCGGGAACATGATTCACAGCTTGGTTTTCCCTTCCGGGCCGCTTGCCGGCTAGGCCCTGCCCAGCCCGGCCAGCACCGTCTCTGCTGCGGCAATGGTTCTGTCAATCTCCGCCTCCTCATGGGCGGCGGACACAAATACCACCTCAAACTGGGATGGCGGCAGGTAGATGCCGCTTTCCAGCATCCCCCGGTAATAACTGGCAAACAGGTCCAGATCCGAGCTCTTGGCTTCGCTGAAATTGCGGACCGGTCCGCTGGTGAAGAAAAGGCCCAGCATGGAGCCCACCCGGTTGAGCACCGCAGGCACCCCCGCCTTGCGGGCGGCCTCTTCAAGGCCCACACCCAGGTGTGCCGCCTTCTGCTCCAGCTTTTCATAAAATCCGGGCTCGCGGATCTCCTCGAGTGTTGCAATGCCCGCGGCCATGGCGATCGGGTTGCCCGCCAGGGTGCCGGCCTGATAAACCTGCCCTTCCGGGGCCGTCTGCACCATGATATCCTCTCTGCCCCCGTATATGCCTACCGGAAGGCCCCCGCCCACGATTTTGCCGAAAGCCGAAAGGTCCGGAGACACCCCGTAGCGCGTCTGGGCTCCGCCGTGCGCCACGCGGAAGCCCGACATCACCTCGTCAAAAATCAGAACGCTTCCGAACTTCTTTGTCTGCCGCCGCAGCTCCTCCAGAAAACCGGGCTCCGGCGGCACAAGCCCCATGTTTCCGGCAACCGGCTCCACGATTACCGCTGCCACCTCGTCGCCGGATTTTTCCATGACAGAGGCAAAGGTTTCCGTATCATTATAGGGCAGGGACAGGGTATGCTGAATCACGGATTCCGGAACCCCGGGGCATCCCGGAATCTCCAGCGTCGCCACCCCGGAGCCTGCCGCCACGAGCAGGGTATCCGCATGGCCGTGGTAGCAGCCGTCAAACTTGATAATGCGGTTCCGGCCCGTATAGGCCCGGGCCACCCGGATAGCGCTCATGGTGGCCTCGGTTCCGGAGTTGACCATGCGCACCATGTCCAGGCCGGGCACCGCCTCCCGAATCATCTCCGCCAGACGGACCTCCAGGTCCACGGGTGCCCCGAAGCTTGTTCCCCGCTTGAGCGCCGATTCAATGGCATCAATAACGGCCGGGTGTGAATGCCCCAGGATCATCGGCCCCCATGAGCCCACATAATCGATGTAGGCATTGCCGTCGGCATCCATCAGGGTAGCACCCCGGGCCTGATCAATAAAAAGCGGATCCGTCCCCACGGAGCGGCAGGCCCGAACCGGGCTGTTGACACCACCGGGAATCAGCTTCCGGGCCCTGGAAAACAGTTCTTGTGACTTTGTACGCGGGTTCATATGCGATTTCCTTTCCAAGAAAAGGCGTTGACAGGTTTGGCCGCAAAGCGCTACATACGGTAGCAAAATGCCTTGACCGGGTCAAGCAGGGCTTTTTCGCCCTTCCATACCAGGGGATCGTCTGCATGGCAAAACAGCTTCCGGCGGAACAATTGGCCAAGTTCTGTGCATATATTTTGGGCCGCCGCCCGGATGAATTCGGGCTTGTCCCGGATGCGGACGGGTATGTAAAGGTCAAGGAATTTCTCAAGGCTGTCTCGGAAACCGAGGGCTGGGGCCATGTCCGGCGTGCAAGCCTCAATGAGATGCTTCTGGTCTGCCAAAAGCCCCCGGTGGAGATCACCTCGGACAGGATCCGCGCAACAGAGCGCAGCCACCTGCCCCGGCGCGCGTCCTGCCCCACCCCCCCCAAACTCCTCTATACCTGCATCCGGCAGAAAGCCTATCCGGTCGTCCTGGAAAACGGCGTAACTCCCACCCACCATGCGGAAATCATCTGCTGCCCGGACGAGGAAATGGCCCGGCGCATCGGCAGGCGCCGCTCCAACGACCCGGTCTGCCTGACCATCCATACAGCCCGGGCAAAAGAGTCCGGCGTGAGCTTCACCCAGGTCGGCGAGGAGCTGTATACCACCGATTTTCTCCCGCCGGAATGCTTCAGCGGCCCGCCGCTTCCCAAAGAGCCGGAAAAACCTGCCAAACCGGAAAAACCAGAGGCCCCGCCCAAGCCCGGCTCCTTTGCCATGACCCCGCAGCCGGCGCAAAACAAACCGGCCAAAAGCAAACCCAAATGGAAAAAGAAAAAAAAGCGGGACCGGAAAGACAAAAAGCAACTCTGGCCGGATGAATACTAAGCACCGGCGCTGCGCCCATGAAAAAGCATTGACAAAAAAAAGGCGATGGGGTAAATAAAATATTTTACGCTATGGGCCGTTAGCTCAACTGGCAGAGCAACTGACTCTTAATCAGTAGGTTCGGGGTTCGATTCCCTGACGGCCCACCAACGATTTCAAGGGGTTATGGATTTTTCCATAACCCCTTTTTTATTTGGATTTCCGCCTGAATCCGGCAGTTTCCCCCACCAAACGCGGAGGCATCCTCCGCGGCCTTTACGATCAACGGTTTGACTTATTTCATTCAACTGTCCCCGGCCGCTTCAACCGGCTGTCCATAATGCTGCCAGCCGCCGCCAAGAGCCT
>CAZWNV010000207.1:0-5136 GCA_964635265.1 uncultured Desulfobacteraceae bacterium | reverse complement strand
CTGCCGATTCTGGCGGGATACATCGTGGCCGGCGAAGAGCAGGGCGTGGCCCAGGAAAAACTGCGGGGCACCATCCAGAACGATATCCTGAAGGAATACCTGACCCGCAACACCTATATTTATCCGCCCGGCCCGTCCATGCGGATTGTCTCCGATATTATCGCCTACTGCTCGAAAAACATCCCCAAGTTCAACACGGTCAGCATCAGCGGCTATCACATGATGGAGGCGGGTGCGGATTCGGTGCTGCAGACGGCCTTTACCCTGGCTGACGGGCTGGAATACGTCAAAACCGCCTTGAATGCCGGTTTGGATATCGATGACTTCGCTCCACGGCTTTCCTTTTTCTTTGGCGTGGGCATGAATTTTTTCATGGAAATTGCCATGCTGCGGGCCGCGCGTTTTCTGTGGAAGGAACTGATGGAGCAGTTCTCTCCCAAAAACCCCAGATCCATGATGCTGCGCACCCATGTGCAGACCTCGGGCTGGAGCCTTACCCAGCAGGATCCCTACAACAATATTATCCGCACCACTCTGGAATGTCTGGCGGCCGTACTCGGCGGCACACAGTCCCTGCATACCAATTCCTTTGATGAAGCCGTGAGCCTGCCCACCGATTTTTCCGCGCGCCTCTCGCGCAATACGCAGTTGATTGTGCAGGAGGAGAGCCACGTAACAGACGTGGTCGATCCCCTGGGCGGGTCTTATTATATTGAATCGCTGACCCAGTCCATTGTCGAGGAGGCCCGCAAAATCATCAACGAGGTTGAAGAAATGGGCGGCATGGCCAAGGCCATCGAGTCCGGTATGCCCAAGATGCGGATTGAGGAGGCCGCGGCCCGCCGGCAGGCCAAGATTGACCAGGGCCAGGAGACCATCGTGGGGGTTAATAAATACCAGGTGGATGAGCAGAATGAAATCGATGTCCGCGAGATTTCCGCTGCGGTGCGCGACGAGCAGATCGAGCGCATCAAGTCCATACGCAGCAGCAGAGATGATGCGGCTGTCAAGGCGGCCCTGGAGAAAGTGAGCAAGTACGCGGAGTCCGGCGGCAATCTCCTGGAGGCAAGCATCGAGGCCGTGCGGGCCCGGGCAACCGTGGGCGAGATCAGCGATGCCATGGAAAAGGTGTTCGGCCGGTATGTGGCCACCACCCAGTGCATTTCCGGTGTGTACGCTTCGGAATACAAGGATGATGCCATCATTGCCTCCATCCGCAAACGCACCGAGCAGTTTGCTGAAAAAGAGGGGCGAAGGCCGCGGATTCTGGTTACCAAGATGGGCCAGGACGGCCATGATCGGGGGATCAAGGTGGTTGCCACCGCCTACGCGGACCTGGGATTTGACGTGGATATCAGTCCCATGTTCCAAACCCCTGCAGAGGCGGCACGGATGGCGGTGGAAAACGACGTGCACGTGGTCGGGGTCTCCAGTCTCGCAGCCGGCCACAAGGAACTGGTGCCGGCTCTTATCGAAGAGCTCAAAAAAGAGGGCGCAGAGGATGTGCTCGTGGTGGTGGGCGGCATCATCCCCCCGGGCGACTACGACTTCCTCTATGAATGCGGGGTTTCCAGCGTCTTCGGGCCCGGAACAGCGGTGACCGATTCGGCCAACCAGGTGTTGAATGCGCTGGAGCGGCGTTGATGGAGCCGGATCCGGAGTACTTTATTCAGGGGGTCAAGGCAGGGGACCGCAAGGTGCTGGCAAAGACCATCACCCTGATTGAGAGTTCCCTGCACGAGCATCAGTCCCTGGTAACAAGCGTTCTCGACGGGCTGCTGCCGGACACCGGATGCGCCATTCGACTGGGCATAACCGGTGTCCCGGGAGCCGGAAAAAGCACGTTCATTGAAAACATGGGGCTGGAGCTGGTGGAGAAGGGCCACCGGCTGGCCATTCTTGCGGTGGATCCCAGCAGTGCCCGCTCCGGCGGCAGTATCCTGGGGGACAAGACCCGAATGGAGAAGCTCTCCGCCCATGAGAGGGCCTTTATTCGGCCTTCGCCTTCCGGAGGCTCGCTGGGGGGCGTATCCCGCAAAACCCGGGAGGCCATGCTGATCTGTGAGGCGGCGGGATTTGACGTGGTTATCGTGGAGACTGTGGGGGTCGGTCAATCCGAGGTGTCGGTGGCTTCCATGGTGGATTTTTTCCTGGTTTTGATGCTTGCCGGCGCCGGCGACGAGCTGCAGGGGATCAAACGGGGCGTGCTGGAGCTGGCGGACGCGATTGCCGTGAACAAGGCGGACGGCAGTAATGTCGAGAACGCGGAAAAAACCCGCAAAACCTTTGAGGACGCGCTTCATCTGCTGCTGCCGCCGGAATCGGCCTGGGTACCGCCGGTTATGACCTGCAGCGCACTTACCATGGCGGGAGTGATGGAAATATGGGAGACGGTGCTGGCCCATCGCGAAAAGCTCACCCGGACCGGGGAGCTGGCAGCCAAACGAAAGAGCCAGGCCCTGGACTGGATGCATTTTCTACTGGAGGAAGGACTGAAGGAGTGGTTCTACACCACCCCTGAGATACGGCAGAGCCTGCCGCCGCTCAAACGCGCGGTGGAGAACGGTGAAACCACGCCCACGGCGGCGGTTAGAAAGATGCTGGATATATTCACCCGGCAAGAGGAAAGGAACGAATAATGGGGCGCAACGCTGACAAAGTCGAGGAACTGAAAAAGCTCAGGAAACAGGCGCTGGAGATGGGGGGAGAAAAAAGCGTGGCCAAGCAGCGCGAGCAGGGCAAGATGACCGCCCGCGAGCGGCTTGACAAGCTTTTTGATCCCGGCACGTTTCGGGAAGTGGATATGTTCGTCAAGCACCGGTGCGTGGATTTTGGGATGGCTGAGAGCGATATACCGGCGGACGGTGTGGTTACGGGCTACGGCTATGTAAACAACCGCCCGGTGTTTGCCTTTGCCCAGGATTTTACCGCGAGAGCCGGTACGCTCGGCGAGATGCATGCCAAAAAGATCTGTAAGATTATGGATATGGCCCACAAGTCCGGAGCGCCGGTGGTGGGCTTCAACGATTCGGGCGGGGCCCGCATCCAGGAAGGGGTTGACGCGCTGTGCGGCTACGGGGAAATTTTCTACCGCAACTCTATCTGCTCCGGTGTTATCCCGCAAATATCGGCGATTATGGGGCCCACTGCCGGTGGGGCGGTTTACTCGCCGGCCATGACGGACTGGATTTTTATGGTCAAGAAAACCAGCCACATGTTTATCACCGGGCCGCAGGTAATCAAGAGCGTTACCGGCGAGGAGATCACTTTCGAGGATCTCGGAGGTGCGATGGCCCATAACGAGAAAAGCGGGGTCGCCCATTTTGCCTATGATTCCGAAAGTGACGCCATCGACGGGATAAAGGATCTGCTCTCCTATCTGCCGCAGAACAATATGGAGGACCCGCCGATCATGGAGAGCGGAGACGACCCCGGCCGCACCGCCCCGGAACTTGATTCGTTTATGCCGGATGATCCCAACAGCGCCTACGATGTGAAAACCATCATTGAAGCCATTGTGGACAATGGCGAATATTTTGAGCCTCATGCGCTGTATGCCAAGAACATGGTGATCTGTTTTGCCCGGTTAAACGGAAGAACCGTGGGGATCATCGCCAACCAGCCCAATTATCTGGCCGGCTGCCTGGATATTGACGCCTCGGACAAGGCCACCCGCTTTATCCGTTTCTGCGATGCGTTTAACATACCGATTTTTACCATCGCCGACGTGCCGGGTTATATGCCGGGAAGCGACCAGGAATGGGGCGGCATCATCCGGCACGGGGCCAAGCTGCTGTGGTGCTATTCCGAGGCCACGGTGCCCAAGCTTCTGCTGATCGTGCGAAAGGATTACGGCGGTGCCTATATCGCCATGTCCTCCAAGCACTTGGGCGCGGATGTCGCATTCGCCTGGCCTTCGGCGGAAATCGCGGTGATGGGGGCTGAAGGGGCGGCCAATATTATTCATCGCAAGACCATCAAGGAGGCGGACGACCCGGAAGCCAAGCGGAAGGAAAAAATCGAGGAGTACCGGGAGCTTTTTTCCAATCCTTACCGGGCTGCCCGGCGCGGCTATGTCGATGATGTGGTTGTACCCAGTGAATCCCGGCCCCGGCTGATCGAGGCGCTTGAGATCATGTGCAGCAAGCGCCAGGTGCTGCCGCCCAAAAAGCACGGCAATATACCGGTCTAGAGACTAGAAATTAAAAACTAGAAACTAGAGACTAGAAAATAAAGGTCGGAAATTAGAGACTGGAAACCAGAGGAAAGGACTTTGTTCCTTACACCTAAAATTTGATACTTTCGTAAAAAGTCAGTTTGGGATGGCAAAGTAAAAAGTTCAAGATCAAGGCGTCGCAAATCCCGAGGAATGCAGCGTACATAGAGTACGTGAAATTCCGATGGGATGCAGCGCAACGAAGATATTGGACTTTTTACGAAGCCATCAAAATTTTCTTTACAAAAAGTCCGTCATGGTTTAAATAAAATTGTTTTATTTCTTTTAGTTGTTAATTTTATTTGCTGGAGTTTTTAGAAATGTCCAAAGTATGCGATATATGTGGAAAAGGTCCCCTAGTGGGCAACAATGTGAGCCATGCCCATAATGTCAATAAACGGCGCTTCAACCCGAATTTGCAGCGGGTTCGAACGCTTGTCGACGGCCGTGTGCAGAAAATCAATGCGTGCACCCGCTGTATCCGCTCCGGCCAAGTGGAAAAGCCGCCCAAATAGCCTGAAACCCCTTAAAAAATTTTAACGGCAAATCGGCGGTTTTCTGCGCGGTTTGCTAAGGGGCGGGGGGCGGAAGCCCGGCTATAGCCTGCGGATTTCCTGGATCGTATCGATTTTATTAAGCTTGGTCATGACCGTGTCCAGGTGTTTGCGGTTGGCGATCGAAATGGTGAAGTAGCCGGTGACCGTTTTGTCGGGCAGGCTTTCGAGCTGCACGTCAACGATGTTGGCATCGGCTTTGCTGATGACCGCTGTAATCTCCGCCAGAAGGCCCATGCGGTCCCGTGCCCGGAATTTGAGTTTAACCGGAAAAGAGCCCGAGCTGTCTTTTTTCCACTCAACATGGATTTCCCGCTCCGGGCTCATCTTCATGGCGTTCACGCAGCCCTTGCGATGGATCGTCAC
>CAZWNV010000206.1:0-5230 GCA_964635265.1 uncultured Desulfobacteraceae bacterium | reverse complement strand
CCTCATATCGGAAATGCAGGTCCTCAATCCTGATCTCACCAGAAAGCCTCTGGGGCTGGATATCATCCCGCTGCTCCACCGCGGGCTCGGCATCAATCAGAGCAAATACCCTTTCCGAAGCGGACAGGCCGGCCTGCACCTGAGCCCAGAAGGCAGACAGGTTCAGGACCGGAAAGAAGAAGCGGTCCAGGCTCAATAAAAACAAATACCAGGAGCCGACCGTGACCAAACCCTGGGAGACGTCCAATCCGCCGACATAGACCAGAAAGGCTGTCCCTACCCCGCCCAGGGCATTCAGGATCGGGAAAACCATCGACAGCACCAAACCGCGCTGGACGTTCATCTGGTAAGAATCCTGGTTGGCCCGGTGAAAATCCTCGAAGATGGAAGCTTCCTGGCGGAAGTTTTTTGCCACCGCCATCCCGCTGACCGTTTCTTTGATGGTGGCATTGACTTTGGCCATGGCCCTCATCCCCTGTCGGGTGACTCGCCGGGCAACCTTGCGGAAGGCCAGTGCCACCAAAAAGAGCAGGGGCAGAAAACCCAGCACATACAGGAACAATCGGAGCTCGATATTGCTCAGGATCACCCCCAGGATGACGGCCTGGGCCAGCTGGGAGATCAAATCGGTCACCAACACCACCAGTTTGCCAAATTCCCGGGTGTCCGAGGTGATTCGGGAGACCACCCGGCCGGAGGAAAACCGGTCGTAAAAGGATAAATCGTGATTGGCAGCCGATTCAAACGCGTCAACCCGCAGGGTCATGGTCATATCAGAGACCGTCCGGACCGTCAGCCGGCGCCGGACCCAGTTCCCACCCCAGTTGACCAGGGTGCTCAACAAGACCAGACCCACCAACAGGACGATATCAGCCTGGGCTGGTTCCCGTGAGAATTGGTCCACACCCCGGGATACCAGCAGGGGAAGCGCTGCACCCGCCCCCGCTACCAACAGTAAAAAGACCGAAATCCAGAACAGCCGGCGCCCGTGAGGCCGCAGGTAGCTGATAATCCGGGCGATCAGCTCCCGGTCAGGATACTCGCGGTCATAATCTTCTGTGTCTAAACCTGAGAAAAAACCCATAATCCCTTATCCAGAAACTGATGCTCAGCTTCCATCACTCGCTAAAGATCCGGCGGTAGGCCGGAGACGTCCTCATCAACTCCTCATGCGTCCCGCTGGCAACGGCTTCCCCACCCCGCAGCACCAGGATGTGGTCGGCCCAGCGAATTTGGGACAGCCGATGGGTGATGATCAAAGTCGTCCGCCCTTCGGCGGCAGCGAAAATTGCCCTCTGGATCTCATCTTCGGTCGCGCTGTCAATTGAGCTGGTGGAGTCGTCCAGAATCAAGATCCGCGGATCGGTCAAAAAGGCCCGGGCCAGGGCTAAACGCTGCCGCTGACCGCCGGACAGGGTAACTCCCCGCTCACCCAACACGGTATCATACCCCTCCCGAAAGGAAAGGATGAACTCGTGCGCCTGCGCCGCCTGGGCAGCCTCGATGATCTCTTCCCGGCTGGCCTCCGGCCTCCCAAAGGCTATGTTTTCGGCAATGGAATTGGAAAACAAGAAAATATCCTGCTCGATGATTGAAATCTGGCGCCGTAAAACGGCCAGGTTCCAATCCCGCAGGTCAACATCATCGATTGAAATGGCCCCGGAGTCGACGTCATAAGTGCGGTTGACCAGCTTGGCCAGGGTAGTTTTGCCGGATCCGGTTTGACCGACGATGGCCACGGTCTGCCCGGGTTGGACCTCAAAATTGAGATCGCGCAGGGTCAGATCCCCCTCGGGATAAGCAAAATCGACTTCCGAAAAGGTTATTTTCCCTTCCATGAGCTTACTGGTACCCGATTCATTTTGGTCCAGTTCGGTCTCTTTATTGATCAATTCCAGGATCCGCCGGGCCCCCGCCACCCCCAGAGAAACCTGTGAATAAGCGAACAAGGACACAAAGGTGGGAAATCCGAGCAGCAGGAGCAAACCGAAATATCCGACAATATCTCCAATATTCAACAAACCACGCTGGAACAACAAAATCGCGTGCAGCAAACCTCCGGTTTGGACCAGGCCCATCAGCAGCAGCGGGAAAAAACGGGCTTCCACATCGCCCTGCCGGACTTCACGATCCCGGAACTTGCGGGCGTTCTCCGCAAACGTGTTAACCTCTCTCTTTTCAGCAGCGGCCCCCTTGACCGTTTCAATCCCGTCCACAGCCTCTGCCAGCCGGGTATTTAAAGATCCAAATGCCTTGCGGACCGCATCCGTGATCGGCCTTAATTCGTACAAATACTGCCAGAGCGCCAGGATGTAAAGGACCAAGAAGATCAGGGGAGAAAGGACCAGCGCCGGGTGATAGCGGAAGGAAAACAGGATGGGCATGAAGATAAAATTAGCCGATCCCACCACCAAATTAAACCCCGGGCTGAACATGAAATTGATTTCCCGAACGTCATTGGTCGCCCGAGCCATGACATCCCCGATCGGCTGGAGGTTGTGATAGGTCATGCTCTTACCCAGCAGGCTGGTGTAAAACTCATGCCGGATGTCCCGCTCCATCCGCTGACCGATCAACTCCGCGCTGAAATTACGTCCAAATTGGAGCAGCCCGCGGATCACCTGGGTCACCAGGATCAATAAAGCAAAGCGGCGCAGGCTGGGCTGCACAGTCCCGCCCGCGAGCAGCACGTCCATGGCCTGCCCGATATAAATGGGCACAGCCGCTGCCAGCGCAGCGTTGCCAATCGCCCCGGCCAGCATCATTAATCCCAGGTACCAGTACCGTGCGGCATGGATAGCGATCCAGCGGACCGGATGATCCCGCAGGGAACGGATCCGGGGTGGTGTCCGGTGCTCTTCAGGTAGTTGAAATTCGGTGGTAATTCCTGCATCTGCGGTCATAAACGACACAACTCACTCACTAATCGATAGAGGTGATTCCTTTTCCTGGATCATTCCCCTTCATCGGGAAAAGAAAGCTCCCGCATTGTAACATATGGGTCAAAAACGGGTTGGCAGCGCTGCCAGAGCTCGGTGTGAGTCCTGAGGTATTCCCATTCCCAATCACAGGAAGCTGGAACAGCATGCTTCGTGAAACAGCTGTAGGGCACACTCCGCTGGTGGGTCGGCCCGTACTTCCGACCGCAGCCCAGGCCGCAATAGGATTGGGCAAATCCGGCAAAAATTTCAGCAGGATCAGGAAGCAAGAAAGCGTTCACAGCGTGTCTCCCTGAAGGTCTTGATCCAGGATTTGCTCTGCCAGCTGCAGGGCTTCCCCGGGGGTCTCCACTTGCCCGGTCACCTGGGCTTCCCGGATCCGTTCTAACAAGTTCCCCACCCAGGGACCCGCGGTAAGCTCAAAAGCCTCCATCAGCTGGTGGCCGTCCAGCAGCAGCTCAGGCTCGACCCATCGATCGTGCTTTTCCCACCAGGCTTCTAAATAAAAACGGGCGCCGTCCAGCAGCCGGGACCAGTCCACCGCAGGACTGCGGAAGGGACGTCGGCTCCGCTCCCGCGCCAGGGCCAGGAAAATCCCCTCCACCCCGACCAAAACAAAATGCTTGAAAAAACGATACGCCTGGATGGGAACCTCAGGGCTTGTGTACACTTCATCCTCCAAAAAAGCGCCGGCCCCCCGTCTGATTTGCTCTACCCGCTGGATTTCCCGGCCGCTCAGCTTCAGATGAGCTGCCACCTGATTCAATCCTTCCCCAGGTTCCGGGAAAAGACTGGTGAGGTGCACCAGGCCCTTTAGGTTCCGGCCGGGGACAAGATGGGTGTTCAAGCGTTGAGTTAACTTTTCGCGGTACCTTCCCAGGCGGGTGACCAGCATCCCTGAAAAAAGATCCGCTGCCTTTTCGGGATCGTATTCCTCGGCCAAGGTCTGCCAGAAACCATCCAGACAGGCCAGAACCCGGATCCGCTCCTCGGGTACCCCTATTCCGTCCGGCAGCACATACGGGGTAAGGCCAAGGATTTTCATCGCCCGCAGGGCAGCGGCCGAATCACGGTTTTCCAGGATCCGGAACAACTCATCCCGCACCCGTTCTGGGGATACTCCTTCCAGGCCGGGAGCAGCTTCTCGGATCAAATCCTTGGTCCCGGTTTCAATCCGGAAGTCCAGATCCACAGCCATTCGGACTGCCCGCAGCGTGCGAATGGGGTCCTCGCCCAGCGCAGTGGGTGAACAAGCCTTTATCAAGCCCTTCCGCAGGTCCCGCGCCCCCCCGAGGGGATCAATCAACGCGCGATCTCCCTCCAGCGGCAGGGCCATAGCCGTGATCGTAAAATCCCGGGCACCCAGATCCGCGCTCAAATCAGCTCCCTGGAAGGTGGTGAAATCCAACGCCGATCGGAACCCGCTTTCGCTTCTCAGGATCACGCGGGCCGTATCCCGTTCTTCATCCAGGACATAATAAGCACCACCCAGTTGATCGGCGACGTCTTTCGCCGCGCCGCGAACCTTATCCGGCAGCGCGAAATCCAGGTCGCGCACCGGCCGTCCGAGCAGCAGATCGCGAACTGCCCCACCCACCAGATAAGCGTCATAGGCTGACAGGATTCGGGATATTTTTTGATACTCGGGAAAATTGATCTTTCTACTGGTCATGATTCCTTTCCCACGCTGCTCTTGACAACAAGCGGCCCTTGCCTCCGGTCAGGGAGGCCGTGTGTTCCGGGCCCATAACGGTTGGTTCTGGCTGAATGGGGCTCACGCGATAACGGCTGACCACCGGGGAAACGTTTCCCCCTGCGCGGCTGATGCTAGACCTTGGGGGGAGTATAGCTCTTGGGGTTCACCACACCGATGAAGGGAAGCTCCCGGTAATACTCATCCAGATCCAACCCGTAACCGAAAACATACTTGTTGGGAATCCGGAAACCCACATAATCGATGGGGACATCGACCTCCCGGCGCTCATATTTATCCAGCAGAGAACACACCTTGAGAGAAGCCGGCTTCCGGGTGGCCAGCAGCCCGAGGACGGATGAGAGGGTGTTTCCACTATCCACGATATCCTCAACCAACAGCACGTTGCGATCATGGATATCATCCTGCAGGTCCATGGTCAGCCTCACCTGTCCGGAGGCTTCTCGATCCCCTACCCCATAGGAGGAAATCGCCATGAAATCAATGGTGTGCGGCACCGTGATCGTGCGCATCAAGTCGGTTAAAAATAAGATCCCACCCCGCAGAATACAAATCAAGTGCAGGTCTTCTCCCTGAT
>CAZWNV010000205.1:0-5291 GCA_964635265.1 uncultured Desulfobacteraceae bacterium | reverse complement strand
AGGAGGCTGCGCTTGAGTGCTTTGCTGGAAGAGCTCGACTACCGGCAGACCCCCATGGGCGAGCTTGTGCTGCGCCGCAGGCAGCTGCTTTCCATGGAGGGGCGCGTGATCTACGAGGTCAAGCTGGGAGAGGCCTACCTCATGTCCAGCCTTTTCCATGCCTCCGAGACAGCGCTGGCTGACATTGCCCTGGCAGAGCTAGGCGGCAGCGGGCTAAATGTCGTCGTGGGCGGTCTGGGCCTTGGCTACACGGCCGCGGCTGCACTCCGATATGACCGGGTAAAGCGCCTGGTGGTCATTGAAGCCCTGGAGCCGGTTATTGACTGGCACAGGCAGGGACTTGTGCCAAACAGCGATGTATTAACCAGCGACAGCCGCTGCGTATTCCACCACGACGATTTTTTCGCCCTTGCCCGCTCTTGGGGCTTTGATCCCCATAGCCCCGGCGTTCGCTTTGACGGGATTCTGCTGGATATCGACCACGCTCCCGACTACCTGCTGCACACCAGTCATGGACGCTTCTACACCAGGGCCGGCCTGGAGCAGCTCCAACGCTTTCTGCAGCCCGGCGGCATATTCGCCCTCTGGTCCAACGACCCGCCGGACAAGGATTTTCTGCAGATCCTGGCCGGCGTCTTCGACCGGGCGGAAGGCCGGGTAATCGCCTTTGAGAATCCCATGCAGCAGTCGGCCGCAGAAAACGGGATCTATATCGGACAAAAAACTGCTTGACAAAGACTGTCGATTTGATTACCCCTCAAAAAGAACGGCAAGATAACTTTTTTCGAAAGCATCAAAAAAGGCGAGCAGACAATGCACGCATCCAGACAGAAGGCAGCCGCCCCGCAGACAAACGCTACCGGCTTTATCAGCTGTTGGTGGTGGTGGGCCCAGAGCAAGCGACCCGCCGGCGGCTGTCTGAGCTTATGACATAACACTCGAAAAAGACAGAAAATACAAAAACCGTGGGCGGGTCGAGCCCACGGTTTTTTTTATTGCCGAAAAAGCCGTGGGAGCTCCCCGCGGCTTTTTTTTTGCGGAGTTGAAACAAACCATCGAATCATGCCAGGCCAAAGGAGCAGGGAATGCAGCTGCAGCAGTTTCCGGATAAAGAGTCCTTCCAAAAGCTACGGCAAACCTGCAACGTGGTGCCGGTCTGCCGGGAAATTCTGGCCGACCGGGATACCCCGGTATCGGTGCTGGAAAAAATCTACAGGGAAAACACCCCGGCCCTGCTGCTCGAGAGCGTGGAAGGCGGCGAGCGCTGGGGACGCTACAGCTTTTTGAGCACCTCGGCGCGCACCCATGTCAAGGTGTTCCGGGACGTGGTGGCCATCCTCAAAAACGGCCGCAACGAGGAGATCCCCCATCACAACAACCCCTTTGCCATTCTGCGGGAGTTTATCCAGCAGTGCCGGCCGGCCGATATCCCGGGGCTTCCCCGGTTCTGGGGCGGACTGGTGGGATATATCTGCTACGAGGCGGTCTCCTTTTTCGAGGCCATCCCCAACAACCTGCCCCCGGAGCAGCCGCTGGCGCATTTCATCATGCCGGATGAAGTGCTGATCTTCGACAATATCCGCAACACCCTGCAGATCATCGTCATCTCCTTTGCCTCGGACGAGCCGGGCGCAGAGGCCGCCTTCGATCATGCCCTGGAGCGCATAAACCGGCTGCACCAAAAAATCATCCAGCCGCTCGCCGAAAAAAAGCCGGCTGCAGCACCGTCCCGGCCCGTGCTGCGCCCGACCTGCGAGGCCGCCGACTTCCGGCGCCAGGTGGAAAAAATCATCTCCTGCGTAACAGCCGGCGAGGTAATCCAGACGGTGATTTCCCAGCCTTTTGTCGCAGACGCCCCGACGGACCTGATCTCTCTCTACCGGGCCCAGCGCTATATCAACCCCTCGCCCTACCTGTTTTTCCTCAAGTTAGACGACACCACCCTTGTGGGCTCCTCGCCCGAGACCCTGGTGCGGCTGGAAAATGGCGTGGCCACCCTCCGCCCCATTGCCGGGACCAAACCGCGCGGCAAAAACGAGCAGCAGGACCGCATGCTGGCCGATGAGCTGTTAAGCGATGAAAAAGAACGGGCCGAGCACCTGATGCTGGTGGACCTGGGCAGAAACGATTTGGGCCGGGTGGCGCAAACCGGAACCGTGCAGGTAACGGACCTCATGTTCATTGAGCGCTACTCTCACGTCATGCACATGGTCTCCAACATCTGCTGCGACCTGGAGCCGCAAGCCGATGCCTGGGATCTGCTGGCCGCAACGTTTCCGGCGGGCACGCTCTCGGGCGCTCCCAAGGTACGCGCCATGGAGCTGATCGCCGAAACCGAAAAGGCCCCGCGGGGGCCCTACGGGGGTGCCGTGGGCTATATCTCCTTCTCCGGCAACATGGACCTGGCCATTACCATCCGCACGGCCTGCATCCAGGGGGGCAGCCTCACGGTGAATGCCGGGGCCGGCATTGTATACGATTCCGACCCGGAAACCGAGCGCGTGGAAACCGTCAACAAGGCGATGGCCATCGATCGGGCCCTGGACCTCATCAACCGGACCTGATCAACCGGAGCTTATCAACCGGCAGCAGCAGAGAGGAGGCGCAAAATGATCGCCATGATCGACAACTATGACTCCTTTACCTACAACCTGGTGCAGTACCTGCGCCAGCTGGATGCCGAGGTCCGGGTGCTGCGAAACGACCGGTTCTCGCCCGATGAGCTGGATCCGGAAACACTGGAAGCCATTGTCATCTCACCCGGGCCGGGAAAGCCCGAGGCAGCCGGCAACTCCATAGCCCTGATCCGGAAATTTTCCGGCCGGGTGCCCATCCTCGGCGTCTGCCTCGGCCACCAGGCCATCGCCGCGGCCTTCGGGGGAAAAATCACGGCCGCCAAACGCATCATGCACGGCAAGACCTCCACCATCACGGCGGACGGCAAACGGATGTTTTCCAAAATAAGCAGGCCGTTTAGCGCCATGCGCTACCACTCGCTTGCCGTATCCCGGCAGGATCTGCCCGACTGCCTGGAGATTACCGCGGAATCCGATGACGGGGAGATCATGGGGCTGCGGCACCGCAGCCACCCCACGGAAGGCATCCAGTTCCACCCGGAATCGATTATGACACCGATCGGAAAGCGCCTTCTGCGCAATTTTATCCAGATGTAGAACAGCCCGACGGCAAACAGGAGGAAATCTGCCATGTACACCGAGACCCTGAGGAAAATCACCCGCGGCCGGGACCTGGATGCAGCCGAGATGACGCAGATGATCGGCGACATCTTTTCCGCGAAACTGACAGAGGCCCAGATCGGGGCTTTTATGGGGGCTCTTGCCACCAAGGGGGAGACCTACGAGGAGCTGGCCGGTGCGGCAACCGCCATGCGGCGCAAGGCGATCCGGCTGGAAACCTCGGCCGGCGCCGTGGTCGATACCTGCGGTACCGGCGGGGACGGGGCCAGCACCTTCAACATCTCCACAACCACCGCCTTTGCCGTGGCCGGCTGCGGAGCCACCGTCGCCAAACACGGCAACCGCTCGATTTCCAGCCAATGCGGAAGCGCGGATCTCCTGGAGGAACTGGGCCTCAACCTGGACATCGATCCCGAGCTGGTGGAGGAGGCGATAACGGAAATCGGCATCGGTTTTCTCTTTGCCCCCAAGTATCACGGAGCCATGCGGTATGCGGCAAACGCCAGAAAAGAAGTCGGCATCCGCACGATATTCAACATGCTGGGCCCGCTTACCAACCCGGCCGCGGCCAACTGCCAGCTCCTGGGGGTGTATGCACCGGAGTTGACGGAAATGTTTGCCCGGGCCCTGCTGAAGCTGGGCTGCCGGCGGGCCTTCGTGGTCCACGGCCATGACGGGCTCGATGAAATCTCTGTCTGCGCCCCCACGCGGGTATCGGAGTTAAACCAGGGCCAAATCCAGACCTATGATATCGCACCGGAGCAGTTCTTCGGCGAACGGGCGGATCCCGGAGAACTGCAGGGCGGCGATCCGGCGGAAAACGCCCGGATTACCGGGCAGATCCTTGACGGGGAAAAGGGGCCCCGGCGCAACGTGGTGCTGATCAACGCCGCCGCCGCCCTGATGGCCGCGGGAATGACCGAGAAGCTGGCCGAAGGCATCCGGCTCGCAGAAGAATCCATTGACACCGGGGCCGCCCGGCAGAAACTGGAAGCGCTGATCGCCTTTACAAAGGAGCAGGGATGACGATGGGGGAGGATTTTCTGGAAAAAGTGGCGGCCCGGAAAAAAGCCGACGTAGAACAGGCGCAAAACAGCCGGCCGGAGGCCAGTCTCCGGCGGGAGGCGGAGCAGGCGCCGAAAAAACGCGGCTTTATCAGCAGCCTTACGACAGGGGAGCCGGATGCGGTCCACATCATTGCCGAAATCAAGCGGGCCTCGCCATCCAGAGGCGAAATCCGGGCGGGACTGGACCCGGCCGAACTGGCCCGGGCCTACGCGGCAGGAGGGGCATCGGCCCTTTCGGTGTTGACCGAGCCGCACTGGTTCCAGGGCTCGGTCTCCGACCTGCAGGCGGCAAGGGCTGCAACCGCACTGCCGGTTCTGCGGAAAGATTTTGTCATCTCCGCCTACCAGGTTTATGAATCCGCCGTTATCGGTGCGGATGCGGTGCTGCTGATTGCGGCCATTCTCTCTGCCGGTGAACTTGCCGATCTGCTCGCTCTCTGCCGCGACCTGGGCCTGGACGCCCTGGTGGAGATTCACAGCCAACAAGACTTGGAGACGGTCCGCAGCAGCAATGCGCGGCTTGTTGGCATCAACAACCGCAACCTGCGTTCCCTGGAAACCGATATCGGCACTGCTGCCGCCATGGCGGGCGGCCTGGGCCCGGATCAAGTGCCCGTGGCCGCAAGCGGCATCCGGCGCCGGGAGGATATCGAGAAAATGCTCGGCCACGGGATCCGCCGTTTTCTCATCGGAGAGCATCTCGTGCGCAGCGATGCGCCGGAAAAATTGCTGCGGGAGCTAATTTTATGCTGATGGTATCATGGTATCGGGGGTATCGGGGGAAGGCGGTTTCCTCGCTCCCCCGATATCATTACGAATCCTTGCATTATCCTCCGGGCATCACCGGTCATTGCGAAAGGCTGATTGCATGGATTGGGTCCTATCTCAAGGCGAAACGAAGCAGAAGCGACCTGAGAAATTACCGACCGGTGCGGTCCCGGGCTGCGGCCGGGGGGATTACTTATAAGGAAGATTCGGCTATGTCCTTTATTTTGGTCATACCCGGTGTTTGCCCAAGAGGCCATTG
>CAZWNV010000204.1:0-5309 GCA_964635265.1 uncultured Desulfobacteraceae bacterium | reverse complement strand
CGCCGCATCCGTCCTGGATCTTGAGGTTGGGCCGGGCGCGGCCGCCTGCCGCGGGAAGCATTGTCTGGGGCATGCGGCGCATTTTCATGACACTCGGGCATATCCGCTGCGGCTGCTCCATCCGCCGGGGCCCGTCCGGCTCGGCGATGATCCCGGGTATGCGGTGCTTGGCCGGGTTGCCGACCACGTAGTGGAGGCCCGCGATTTTTGAAAATGTCCCCGGTTCCGCCTGAACGCCGCAGCCGGCCGCCACGACGGTTGCGCCGGGATGCTCCCGGATGGCATGGCGCGTGGCCTGCCTGCTCTGCATGGCGGCTTTTGCGGTAACCGTGCAGGTATTGATGATGCAGAGATCGGCGCTTTCCCCTTTTTCTGCCGGATGCCAGCCCCGGGCCCGGAGCTCGGCTCCGATGGAGTCGG
Organism: uncultured Desulfobacteraceae bacterium; assembly: GCA_964635265.1. Taxonomy (GTDB): domain Bacteria; phylum Desulfobacterota; class Desulfobacteria; order Desulfobacterales; family Desulfosalsimonadaceae; genus M55B175. The sequence continues at coordinate 4,889 of CAZWNV010000204.1, read as the reverse complement.
ATTCAAACTGGTTTACCCGGCATCCCAGGGTGGTGATCCGGTATCGCGGCTTTCTGCAGCATGCCTCATTCATCGATCCAGCCTCCTGCGACAACGGCGTCGCCCTGATAGCAGACCGCTGCCTGGCCGGGTGTTATTGCGGGCTGGGGGCTTTCAAAGCGGATCAGGGCGCGGTCGTCCGCCTGCGGGATGATCTCGGAGGCAGCCGGTGCATGGCGGTACCGGATTTTGGTCATGACAGAAAGCGGCCCGGCCGGCTTGCCGGCAATCCAGTTCGTCCCGCGGATGCGGCACCGGCTTCGGTGGAGCTTGTCCTGGAATCCCACGATCAGGCGGTTTTGGGCAATGTCGAGGCGGATTACGTAGTAGGGCTCGGTTGCGGGGCAGCCAATGCCGCGGCGCTGCCCCACGGTGTAGCGGTGCAGCCCCCTGTGGGTGCCGATCTGCCTGCCCTCGGTGTCGATAATGGGCCCCTGGGCGGGGGTGAATCCGCCGTACTCGGAGAGAAATTCCAGGTAATGCCGGCCTCTTGTAAAGCAGATATCCTGGCTCTCCCGGCTTAAGACAGGCTCCAGGCCATGTTTTGCGGCAATTTCGGCCACCTCCTTCCTGCTGCGGCCGGCAAGCGGGAAACAGGCGTGGGCAAGCTGCTCCTGGTCCAGCATGGCAAGGAAATAGGACTGCTCCTTTTCCGGGTCCGCCCCCTTTTTAAGCTGCATGCGGCCGGAGGCGGTCTTTTCGCACGCGGCGTAATGGCCGGTGGCCAGCCGTGCTGCCCCCAGGCGGCGGGCCGCTTCAAGGAGCATTCCGAATTTGATCCGCTGGTTGCAGACCATGCAGGGGTTGGGGGTCTCGCCGTGTTTGTAGGCATTGACGAAGTAGCTGACCACCTGATCCGCAAAGGGCCGGCGGCAGTCCACGGCAAAAATTTCGATGCCCAGGGCGCGGCCCAGGCCCTCTGTTTGCACGTTTTCGTAGCCGGAGATAAAGTGGATGCCGAATACCCGGTGCCCGGACTGCTGCAGCAGACGAGCGGCAACCAGGGAATCCATGCCGCCGCTGATGGCAATTGCGGTGGCCTGCTCCATTATTCGAAAAAGGCTTCAGAAGAGGGCTGAATTTTCATGGCCCGGGTCAGACAGGCCCGGACGCAGAGTTCGCACACGCTGCACTTTTTCTGATCAAAGACGACCGACATCTCCGGGCGCTTGATGGACAGGGCACCGGTGGGACACACCGCAGTGCAGGCACCGCAGTGGATGCACTTGGAGGTGTCCCGCGTGACCTCCTGGGATGCATTTTTTACAATTACACCCTGGTTTCGCAGGTACTGTACGCCGGTCTTGAAATTTTTTTTGGAACCCGAGAGCTCCAGCACCATGAGTCCTTCTTTTCGCGGCAGGATGGTTGCCTTCAGGATATTGAAGGAGAGGTCATAATACTTGGTCAGATAGCAGACCAGCGGCTTTCCGATCCCGCTGGCAGGGAATTTGAGAACGAGAATCTTGGAATACAAAACCACCTCCGAGGCAGGCAGCGGCGTTTGGCCGGTACCCTCCGAGATACAATTCGAGAAATTGCCGGTAAAAATATTTACTTAGAAAAAAGCGAATGCTCTGTCAATGGTTTCGTTGGTGCAGGGCGGCAGCAGGGGAATGGAAGGGCTGCGGCGGCAGGTGCGGAAGCCGGCGGAAGGGGCGCAGGGCTTCTGCCCGGTCTCCGGCCGGCAGGGGCCGGCAGCCGGGCAGAAGAGCGTTCGGGTTTATGCCGGGTTGCTCCGGATCAGCAGCGTGGCCGGGTCCAGATACAGCAGGGGGCTGCCTTCGGGAGGATGTTTCAGCGGTTTGACCTGGATCTGGTCCTTTTCCGGGGAAAGCTGCAGGATCGCGGTGAAAAAATCATCATAGTCCCTGGCAAAATCGGCGGCAAAGGCATCCGGCGTCTGGGAATCCCCGCGGTGGCCCCGGATGGTAAACCATGCGGAAAGCCCGTTGTCGGTAATAAAGCGCCGAAACGCCTGGAGCTCCTCCGCGGAGGCCTGGCTGATGCAATAGCCGTCGATCATGACCAGACCCGGATCAAAGATTTCCTGGGAGCGCAGCTCCTGGATTTTTTTCTCGAGCCGCTCCAGACTGAATGCGCTGCTGTCAAAGGTCATGATAAAGCGGTGGGGAAGCATTTCATCCCATTCATGGCCAAAGGACTGCAGGCCCTGCTGTTTGGCCAGGTTCTGGAAGACCTCCTTGTACCAGAGGTCCACCTTGTCTACAGGATCCTTCAGGCTGACATGGAGCACCCGCTGATTCTGGAGCAGGCTGTTGATGGCAAGCTGGACCAAAAGGGCGGTTTTGCCGACCCCGGCACGGGCGAAAATCGCCCCGCATCCGCCGTCTGCAAACACCTCGCCCGTCTGGAGCCCGACTGCTTGTAATGGCTCGCGAATGATCAGAGTATCTTTTGGCATAGCTGGTTTTCCCAATTCTTGATCGCCCGGAAAATGGTTTTCCGGGAAGTGTTATATATTCTGTCGCGTTGTCCGGCCTGTTTGCCCCGCTTTCCCCGAGGGCTCTTTTGTGCCGCGGGGTGCCGGTTTTTCATCAGGTTCCGGTCTTGGCCTCTTTTTCATTCTTTTTGGCGATTTCCTCGGCAATGGACCTGGGGACCTGTTTATAGGCGGAGAATTCCATGGTGAACTGGGCTTTGCCCTGGGTGAGCGAGCGCAGCACCGTGGTGTAGCCGAACATTTCGGAAAGCGGGACCTGGGCCTCGATAATGCTGGAGCTTCCCTCGTCCTGGGAGCCGACAATGATTCCCCGCCGCTGGGTCAGCGTTCCCATGACCGTTCCCTGAAATTCCGTCGGCGCCTCCACGACCACCTTCATCACCGGCTCCAGCAGCACCGGCTCAGCCTTGCGGTATCCCTGGAGGAATGCGCCCCTGGCGGCTGCCTTGAAGGCCATTTCCGAGGAGTCCACGGAATGGCTCGAGCCGTCGTTTATGGTGACCCTGATGCCCGTTACCGGGTACTTGTAAGCCGGCCCTTTTGCCATGCATTCTTTGAAACCCTTTTCGCAGGAGGGAATGTACTGGGTGGGGATAACGCCGCCGGTGATCTTGTTGTCAAAGACAAACTCCTCTTCGGCGGTCGGCTCCATATAGCCGGCCACCCGGCCGAACTGCCCGGCGCCGCCGGTCTGCTTCTTGTGGGTGTAGTCGAAGGCGCTCTGCCGGGTGATGGTTTCCCTGTAGGCAACCCGCGGTTCGCCGACCGAGATGGCTGCGTTGTATTCGCGCCGCATGCGCTCCAGGTACACATCCAGGTGCAGCTCTCCCATGCCCGATATCAGGGTATCCCCGGTCTCCTCGTTAATGGTGGTCGTAAACGTGGGGTCCTCCTTGGAAAACCGGTTCAGGGCCTTGGCCATGTTGGTTTCGGATTTGATGTCCTCGGCCTTTACCGCAAGCGATATCACCGGCTTGGGAATGTGCATGGAGGTCATGGAGAGCTTTTTCTTCTCCGAGGCAAAGGAGTCGCCGGAGACGCAGTCAATGCCGAAAAAAGCGCCGATATAGCCCGCGGGGATCCTCTCGATTTCCTCCATCTGGTCAGCGTGCATGCGCATCACCCGTCCGAACTTTACCTTCTGGCCGGTGCGCACGTTGACCGCCGTGTCACCCTTTTTCAATTCCCCCTGGTAGACCCGGATATAGGTAAGCTGCCCGTATTTGCCCTCCTCGAGCTTGAAGGCCAGGGCGGCAAGCGGGGCGTCCGTGTCGCAGGTGAGCCTGACCGGCTCCTCCTTGTTTTCCAGGTCCAGGGCCTCGTTTTCCACGTCCCGGGGTGAGGGCAGAAACCGGTTCACCCCGTCGAGCAAGGGCTGCACGCCTTTGTTTTTGTAGGCCGAGCCCATAAAGACGGGCGTTAGCTCCCTTTTCAGGGAGCCTTCCCGGATGGCCCGGATCAGCATGTCTTCGGGGATTTCTTCTTCTTCCAAAACGAGTTCGGTCAGTTCATCGGAGAACATGGAGGCCGCGTCCAGGAGCTCTTCGCGTTTTTCCCGGGCGGTGTTGACCATTGCCTCCGGGATTTCCGCCTCCGTGACCGTGTCTCCGTATTGACCCTCAAAATACAGGGCTTTCATGGACAGCAGATCAATCACGCCCTTGTGCTCGGCCTCCAGGCCGATAGGGAGCTGCAGGGCCACCGCGTTGTGTCCCAGTTTTTCCCGGAGCTGGCCGATCACGCGGAAGGGGTCCGCTCCGCTTCTGTCGCATTTGTTGATAAACGCGATACAGGGTACGTGGTATCGCTTCATCTGCTGATCCACCGTGATGGACTGCGACTGGACACCGCCGACCGCGCACAGAACCAGCACGGCCCCGTCGAGTACCCGCAGGGCCCGCTCCACCTCAATGGTGAAGTCCACATGCCCGGGCGTGTCGATGATGTTGATCTCGTTGGACTTCCACTCGCAGTAGGTGGCGGCCGAGGCGATGGTAATCCCCCGTTCTTTTTCCAGGGCCATGGAGTCCATGGTGGCCCCGACCCCGTCTTTGCCCCGGACCTCGTGGATCTTGTGAATCCGCTTGGTCAAATACAGGACACGCTCGGTCAGGGTGGTTTTGCCCGAGTCGATATGGGCGCTGATGCCGATATTGCGTACTTTTTCGATGTTCTTATACATTTGCTGCTACATTCCAGTTAAGTAGTTCGAAATAAAAACAAATAACACTAACGTCTCTTGATTTTTTCGTCAATGATAAAATTTTGATGGCTTCGTAAAAAACGATTGATTCCGCCGCGGCGGTATTTTTGCAGAAAGTGACGGAAAGCTATGGTTTAAAGCTATGGTCTGTTTTATAAGGTCATACCCGGTATTTGCCCCGAG
>CAZWNV010000203.1:0-5363 GCA_964635265.1 uncultured Desulfobacteraceae bacterium | reverse complement strand
TGAATGCTTCAAGAATTTCCTGGTTGGCTTCCTGCCGTTTTGCAATGAGTTCGGGTTTGAGCCGGTTGGCATGGTCAGAGGGGTAGATGCGCTGAACCCGGCGATCTTCGGGGTGCGGCTCGCGCACAATCCAGCCGGTGTCCGACATCCGCTCCAGCACGCCGGAGAGCGTGGCCTTGTCCAGTATCAAAAGCCTGGAAAGCTCGGTGGCGGTCATGCCCGGTTGGTACCAGAGCCCTTCCAGCACCAGGTGCTGCATGTTTGTCAGCCCGTAAGGGCGCAGCCGGCGGTTAAAGTCGCTATGGGCTTTCTGATAGGCTTTTCCCAGCAGAAAAACCATGCATTCCGGCAAATCTTCTGGCAGTTGGCTCATTGTTGATTTCCTTTGTATGCTAACAATCTTGTAAAGACTCCCGTATTCCCTGTCAATAAAAAATTCAGCCCCACCCCTGCATCAGCCCGTACCTAGGGACGTCCATTAAATTATAAAATTCCCGGTTTGGCGCAGCCCCCAGTGCGCGCACCGGAAAAGGGTATACCCGGATAAAGGGTGTCATCGCAAAGAAGGTAAAGGCGGGATTTGGAAAAACTTATAATTTAATGGACGTCCCTAGGGGAAAGGAGGCATTGGGGGAGAATTTTATAATTTAATGGACGTCCCTAGGTGGGGATTTTTTTGTTGCCTGGGGGTGGGGCGGTAGTTTATGGAAGGGCGGAAGGGCGTGAGAAAGGGGAAGTGTCGTGGGCAGCTGCAGCCATTTTTTTCAGACTGTGGGCAAAACGGATTGTATGCTTCTGTCCCCGCCGGGCGCGGCGCCGGAGGCCCGGCTGGTGTATCTGCACGGGGGCGCGTTCTGCGACGGCCCGGTGGTAAACCACTGGACCATGCTGGATCTGATCTGCGAGAAGACCGGCATCTGCGGTCTGATGGTGGATTACGCGCTGGCCCCGGAAAACCCCTATCCCAGGGCCCTGCAAGAGGTCGTGGGTGTCTGCCGGCATCTGCGGCATACGCGGCCGCACGCCCCCCTGTACCTGATGGGTGACTCCTCGGGCGGCGGCCTTGCCCTCTCGGCTGTTCTGGCCCTAAAGGATGAGGATGCGCCGCTGCCGGACAAGCTCGCGCTGCTCTCGCCCTGGCTGGATCTGACCCTGAGCAATCCCGAGATCGATAGCGTAAAACCCTATGACCACCTGCTCCGAAGGCGCGGCCTGATCGAGGCCGGCCGGCACTATGCCGACGGTGCCGACACCGGGCACTACCTGCTCTCGCCGGTATACGGGGATTTTTCCGCGCTTCCGCCCACGCTTTTGCTTGCCGGCACCCATGAAATCCTGGTCTGCGACTGCCGCCGCTTCCGGGATAAGGCGCGGGCCGCAGGGGTGGAGCTTACCTACCAGGAATGGGAGGGCATGGATCACGACTGGATGACCCAGGTGCCGCACCTGCCCGAGGCCAACCAGGCGGTGGATCAGATTGTCGGCTTTCTGGGGCCGCGCGTTAGCTGAATCCGATGTCAGCGCAGATCCACCTTGCGGATTTTGCCCGAGCCCGTCTTGGGCAGCTCGTCGATGAATTCGATCTTCTTTGGCGCCTTGAAGCCGGGCATCCGCTCCTTGCAATAGGCGATCAGCGCCGCCTCGTCGGCCTGGGAGCCGGATTTTAAGCTGATCACCGCCCTGGGCACCTCGCCCCAGCGCTCGTCGTCCATGGCGATCACCGCGCATTCCAGCACATCCGGGTGGGTATACAGCACGTTTTCCACCTCGATGGAGGAGATGTTTTCCCCGCCGCTGATGATAATGTCCTTTGCGCGGTCCACGATGAAGACGTAGCCCTCCTCGTCCACCGTGGCCAGATCCCCGGTATGGAAGTAGCCGCCCCGCAGGGCCTGCTCGGTTTCATCGGGGAGCTTCCAGTAGCCTTTCATGACGTTGTCGCCGCGCACGAGGATTTCGCCCACGCTCTGGTTGTCCCAGGCAACGTCGCTGCCGCCCTCATCCACGACCCGCAGGTCAACGCCCACCACTTCCAGACCGGTGCGGGTGATGTGGTTTAACTGCTTCTCCTCCGGCGCATCGCGCAGGGTATCTTTTAGGTTGCCAACGGTCAAAAGGGGCGTGGTCTCGGTCAGTCCGTAACCGGAGACGTATTGGCAGCCCAGCACATCCATCATCCGCCTGGCATTGGCCGGCGACATGGGCGCGCCCCCGACCATGACCCACTGCAGGCAGGAGAGGTCGTAGCTGCCGACATCCGGCACATCCAACAGGAAGTTGATCATGGTGGGCACCATCATGGCCGCGCTCACCCGCTGCTCGGTGATCGTCTGCAGCACCTGCCGGGGCTCGAACTGCCGCTGCATGACGTGGCGGCCGCCCTGGAAGGTGACCGACCAGATAAAGAAGGCGTCGGCCAGGTGGAAAAGCGGGGCGATATGGTACCAGGTGGTGGCGTCCTCGAGCCCGAAGGAGATGATGGTGGTCAGGGCATTGGCGTAAATGTTGCGGTGGGTGAGCATCACCCCCTTGGGCCGGCCCGTGGTGCCGGAGGTGTAATAGAGGTTTAGCATGTCGTTTTCATCCTCCGGCTCGTAGAAGAGCGGATCGGTCTTGGCCCCCGCGATCAGGTCCTCGTAGGTGCCGGTGATCCAGTCCTCGTCGGCCGGGCCGTCGGCGATGTAGAAGTAGCGGAGGGTGCCGGCCTGATCCTTGATCTTCTCGATCACGGGTTTGAAATCCGCGTGGAAGATCAGCATCTCGGCTTCCGCGTCGTTGAAGATGTAGGCATAGTCATCCGGGTAGAGCCGGATGTTCAGGGGCAGAAGCACCCGCCGGGACTCGGCCAGGCCGAAGTAGAGCTCCATGTAGCGGTAGGTGTTGTAGTCCAGCAGCGCCACCCGCGCGCCGAAGGCAATGCCCAGCTCATCCAAGGCATGGACGACCTGGTACACCCTTTTTTGCACCGCCTCGTAGCTGAGGCTGATGTCATTGTCCACCACCGCGGTTTTTCCGGGATAAAGTTTTACCGCACGGTCCAGGATGCGTTTTGGTGTCATTGGAACCTGCATGATGATCCCCCTTGCTCTGGCGTCTGGTTTATCGGATCGGCCCGCCTCCGTCTAGCTGAACAGATCCTTGTAGTCGTCGCGCATCTCGCGCTTCAAGAGCTTGCCGGTGGGCGTCTTGGGCAGGGCCTCCTGGAACACCACCTTCTTGGGCACCTTGAAGCCGGCCAGGTGCTTTTTGCAGTGCCCGATGAGCTCCTCCTCGCTGATCTGCTCGCCGGAGCGGGGGACCACCACCGCGGTTACCGCCTCCACCCACTTGGGGTGCGGCACGCCCACCACGGCGACCTCCTCCACGCGGCTGTCCAGGTAGATGGCCTCCTCCACCTCGCGGCTGGGCACGTTTTCGCCGCCGGTCTTGACCATGTCCTTCTTGCGGTCCACCACGGTGACGTAGCGGTCCTCGTCCTGCACGCCCAGGTCCCCGGAGTGGAACCAGCCCCCGCGCATGACGTCTTCGGTCTTGTCCGGCTCCTTGAAATACATCAGCATGGCGTGCGGGCCGCGGCCGCAGATCTCGCCGGGCGTATCCGTATCCGTGATGGGGCCGCCCTTGTCGTCCTCGATCCGGGTCTCCATGTTAAGACCCCCCATTCCGGCCGCACCCAGCTTTTCCCAGGCATCCTCGGATTTCAGGATCGTGTGGTAGGGGGCAAGCTCGGTCTGGCCATAGTAGTTGTAGATGCCCGCCTCCGGGAAGCGCTCCATCAGCTCTTTTAACACCTCCACCGGCATGATCGAGGCGCCGTAGTAGATTTTTTTGAGGCTCGAGAGATCATACTTGTCAAAATCCGGGTGCCGCAGGATGCCGATCCATACGGTGGGCGGCACAAAGAGCATGTTGGCCTTGAGATCCTGGATCTTTTTGAGGATCCCGCCGATATCCGGGCCCATGAGGACGTTTGTGCCGCCGAGGTAGAATATGGGATTCAAAAACACGTCGCGCTGGGCGCAGTGGTAGATGGGCATGGCGTTGATGTTGATATCCGTGTTCTCGTAGCGGCCGTCGATGATGGCGCCCATGTACTGGGCGATAAGGGCCTGGTTGCTGATGATAACCCCCTTGGGCCGGGATTCGGTGCCGGAGGTGTAGGTCATCTGGCAGGGATCCTCGATACGCAGGATCCGCTCGGTTTCCTGGTCCGGATAATCCCGGTACCAGGCGTCGAACTCGAGGAAGGAGTCATTCGGGCGCCCGCCTCCGGCGCCCTGGTTGGACCAGATCCGGGTGCGCACGGTCGGCATGTTGTCCAGCACGTCTTCGACCAGCTCGTAGAGGGCATCCTCCACGATGAAGACCCTGCTCTCGGAGTGGTTGATGCAGTACTCGATGTCCGGGCCCCGCAAGAGGTAGTTGATGGCCAGATACACCGCACCCGCCTTGCAGCAGCCAAGCCAGGTGAGCACGTGGTGGGCGGTGTTGTGGGCCAGGATCGCCACGCGGTCGTACTTTTGCACGCCCAAATCGATCAGGGCGTTGGCCACCTTGTTGGTCTCGGTCTCGAGCTGCTGGTAGGTCATCTGCTGCTCGTTGAAGATCAGGGCGGTCTTGTCCGGGAAATGGTAGGCGCTGCGCCGGATCATGTCCGCTATGACCCAGCGGTTGACCTTGTTGTAGCGGTTTAAGAGGAATTCGAGACCGGTTTCGTTTAATTCGCTGAAGAGCTGCTTTTCCTGCTCCCGCAGGCCGGGTTCTTCGCTCATTGTTTTCTCCTTTGCAGACAGGTGATTCCAAACGGTTACGAATGTCGTCCTACTACGGTTACAGAAGAAAATGCGAAAATGGTTTTTTTGGGGGTTTACTGGAAACGTTTGACAGTCTTTGGTACCGGCAAGTCATAAACAACGTTAACTTGATCAAACGGCCATGTCAAGAGCCGGGATTCCGGCCCCAGCAATGCAAAAGCCCGGGGCCGGGGGGGACGGCGCTTCTTCCCCCCGGCTACCGGGCCTTCTGCCTGTCGGGTTCCTCCGGATTCGGTCAGGTGCTCCCGTCCGGATCAGATATCATAGTAGAGAAAGAACTCGTGCGGATGGGGCCGCAGCCGCACCGCGTCCGCCTCGTTTGCTGCCTTGTATTCGATCCAGCGCTCGATCACGTCCGGGGTGAACACATCGCCCTTGAGCAGAAACTCGTGGTCCTCCTGCAGCGAGACCAGGGCCTCTTCCAGCGAGGCCGGGGTGGAGTCAATCTCCGCGAGTTCCTCGGGCGGCAGGTCGTAGATGTTTTTGTCCAGCGGATCGCCCGGATCGATCTTGTTCTCGATGCCGTCGAGCACCGCCATGATCATGGCG
>CAZWNV010000202.1:0-5382 GCA_964635265.1 uncultured Desulfobacteraceae bacterium | reverse complement strand
CCCAGGTCCCGGAGCTGGTGGGGGCGCTGGAGGCGGCTCTGCCCCAGGGACCGCCGTATTATCCGCCCGACATGGTCACCGATGTTTCCGAAGAGTTCATCCTGACAGAAATCATCCGGGAGAAGGTCTTCTCGCTGACCGAAGAGGAGGTTCCTTTTGCCACGGCCGTCTCCGTTGAACTCATGGAAGACGACGAAGAGCGCGATCTCCTCCGGCTATACGCCAAGATTCATGTAGAGCGCGACTCCCAGAAAAAAATTATTATCGGCAGAAACGGCGCCAAATTAAAGGAAATCGGCCGGGCAGCGCGGCTCGAAATGGAGCGACTGCTGGGCATCCGGGTCTACCTGCAGCTCTTTATCCGGGTGGAGAAAAACTGGAGCAGGGACGCCCGGAGCTTGCGCCGGCTGGGGTACTGATGATTCTCTCCTTCCATCCCTGCTTCATCGCTGACGAAAACCGCCTGTGCGCCGGAAGGGAACCGGACACAGAAGATCTCGCGGCCATCCGCCGGGCAGATGCCGTCATTTTGTCCCAGGGGGCCTCCCCCCGGCTTTATCAAATGGCTGCTGCAAACTGCCGGCGTGTATTTCCCGACTACCGCGCCCGCTTCGCCTATCCCGGCAAATCCGGGCAGATCCGGCTGTTCCGCGAAACGCAGACCCCGCATCCGCGGACATGGATATACTCCGGACTGGCGGGCTATTGCGGTGCAGCCCACGGCCCCGCTCTTCCGGAGGGGCTTTTCTACCCCTGCGTCTGGAAGTTTGACTGGGGCGGGGAGGGTGAGAACGTGCGTTTTCTCAAAGGCCCCCGGGATCTTGAAAATGCGTTGGCAGCAGCCGCGATCTATGAGCGCAGCGGCCAGTCCGGATTTCTGCTGCAGCGCTTTATCCCGGCTGGCGGCTGCTCCCTGCGGGTTGTGGTCATGGCAGAGAAAATGCTATCCTATTGGAAAAAACAGGCAGATCCCCGCTGCCTGTGCGCGGGTATTGCCAGCGGAGCGGAGGTGGATCGGCACAGTGCTCCGGAACTTCGGGAAACCGGGTGCCAACAGGCAAGGCGCTTCTGCAGAAAAAGCGGCATTGATCTGGCGGGCCTGGATCTGCTCTTTCCCCACAGCCCGGACAGGGCTGATCCCCTTTTGCTGGAGATCAACTATTTTTTCGGCAGAAAAGGTCTGGGCGGCTCCCTTGCCTATTACCAGCTGCTGGAATATGCCATCATCGACTGGATCGATCGAAACGGCCTGCCGCGCCCCGCGGCCTGGAAGGAGGCCGACCATGAACAGGTTTGATGACTTTGACGAGGATGCAGAACTGCGGCGGGAGAAGAACAAGGCGCGGCAGCTTCGCCAGACCCAGTGGTGGAAGCGCCGGCGCGCCAAGGGCATATGCTATTACTGCGGCCGCCGATTTCCCGCCAAAGAATTGACGATGGACCATATTGTCCCCCTCTCGCGGGGCGGCAAATCCACACGGGCAAATGTGGTCCCCTGCTGCAAGGAATGCAACACCCGGAAGAAAACGAAGCTTCCCATGGAATGGGAGGACAGCCACTCCCGCTGACCCGCCGCGGCGGCGGCAGCCAGTCCGGGTAACAATGCGGACAAAGCCGGGGAGGCCGGCCGCCGGCCCATTGCATTTAATACTTGACAACTCCACTTCGCCGCCTTATTTTTTGTATCTTAATAATTGAGCATATGCTCACAATCATGCTTCGACCGGCCACAAGAGGAGTAACTTTATGGTAATTGCCGTTGCAAGCGGAAAAGGCGGCACAGGGAAAACAACGATTGCGACCAACCTGGCTGCATCCGTTCAAGGTCGCGTGCGGTATCTGGACTGTGACGTGGAAGAGCCCAATGCCCATATATTTTTAAAGCCTGAGCACATGGAAAGCGAGACCGTGACCCTGCCCATTCCGGAAGTGGACATGGACAAGTGCAATTTGTGCGGCATATGCGACCAGATCTGCCAGTTCAGTGCCATAGCCCTCATGGGCGACACCGTCATGACATTTCCCGAGCTCTGCCACGGATGCCGGGGCTGCATGATGGCCTGCCCGACCGAGGCCATAAGTGAAGCCAAGAGGGAACTGGGCAGGCTGGAAAAAGGCAACAGCGGGCATATCGAATTCTACCACGGACTGCTGCGCGTCGGGGAAGCCATGTCCCCCCCGCTCATCGAGGCGGTAAAAGAGCAGGTCGCACCGGGGAGCCTCAATATCGTTGACGCCCCTCCAGGGACCTCATGCCCTGTCATTGCGGCGATCAAGGATGCGGATTTTCTGCTTCTCGTGACGGAACCGACGCCGTTTGGATTAAATGATCTGAAGCTGGCAGTCGAGACAGCCAGGCTCATGGAGATTCCTTTCGGCATTGTGATCAACCGGGCCGATGTGGGCGACGGCCGTACGACTGCATATGCAGAGGAGGAAAACATTCCGGTTCTGCTGGAAATCCCGGACGTGCGGAAAATCGCTGAAGCCTATTCCAACGGGACCTTGATGGTCGAGGCGCTGCCGGAGATGAAGGAAAAATTCCAGACGCTCTATCAGGATGTGTGCCAACGCATCGGTTAATCCGGCGCCGTTTTGTATTACCCTGCAATATAAGAGATGTTCAGCATATGAAGGAACTCACGATTATCAGCGGAAAAGGCGGAACCGGCAAAACCAGCCTGACTGCCGCATTTGCCGGACTAGCACAAAACAAAATCACAGTGGATGCGGATGTGGATGCTGCAGACATGGATTTGATCCTGACACCCTCGGTCCGATATGAAGAGGATTTCAAGGGCGGTCATTATGCCGTGATTCGGCAGGATTTATGCACGGAATGCGGCGAATGCCGGGAGCGATGCCAATACGGGGCTATCAGTGAAGATTTTGTCATAGACAAAATCGACTGTGAAGGCTGCGGTGTCTGCGTCTACTTCTGCCCGGCCGAAGCCATTGAATTCCCCCAGCGCACCTGCGGCAGATGGTACATCTCCGATACCCGGCACGGCACACTGGTACATGCCAAACTGGGAATCGCGGAAGAGAACTCGGGCCTGCTGGTTTCCCTGCTGCGGCAAAAGGCCAAGGAAATCGCCGAACAGGAGGGCCTGGAGAGAATTATCGTGGACGGCCCGCCCGGCATCGGGTGCCCGGTGATTGCCTCGGTAACCAACTCCAACGGCGTGCTCGTCATTACCGAGCCCACGCTCTCCGGCATCCATGACATGCAGCGGGTACAGGAGCTGGCGGAATTTTTGAATGTACCCACCATGCTCTGCATCAACAAATACGATTTAAACCCCGGCATGGCTGAAAAAATGCAGCAGTATGCCCAAAACCGGCAGATCAAATATGTAGGGGCTGTTCCCTACGACCGGGACATGACCAAATCCATGGTTGAACAAAAAACGCTGCTGGAGTATTCAGACGGAAAAGCGGCCACAGCGGTAAGGCAAATATGGGACAGTGTCGCGGAAACCGTGTTTCCCTGACCGCAGGCGGCCGGCCAGGGCCGGCGGCGCTGACGACATCTGCAACGCGGAGCAGCCCAACCATTGGAAAGCACAGGAAAAAAGGAGGCCAAGGAATAGGCAATGAAAATTGCAGTGACATCGAACGGCAAAAATCTGGACGCGGAAGTGGATCCCCGTTTTGGACGGGCCGCCAATTTTATCATTGTAGAACCCGAAAATATGGACTATACAGTAATCGAGAATCAGCAGACAATGAATCTGCCGCAGGGAGCGGGGATTCAGGCCGGCAAGACCATAGTGGACAACCGGGTGGATGTTGTACTCACGGGCAACTGCGGTCCAAAAGCCTTTAAAGTACTGGAGGCGGCAGGCGTAAAGGTTGTCATTAATGCCGAAGGCACCGTAAAGGAAGTAATCGAGCAGTTTCAAAACGGAGTGCTGGGCGGATATGCCGAAACCCCCAATGTCAACGGTCATTGGGGTTAACCAAGGGAGGACACAGAAAGCATGAAAATTGCCATACCACTCGCAGAGGGCAAGCTGGCCATGCACTTCGGGCATGCCAAGGAATTTGCCATTATTACCGTCAACGGATCGGACATCCGGGACAAACAGGTCCTGGAGCCGCCGCCCCATGAGCCGGGGGTACTGCCGAAATGGTTAAACGACCAGGCGGTGGATATCGTTTTGGCCGGCGGAATGGGCGGCCGGGCGCTCAGGATCTTTGCCGATCACGGCATCAAGGCGTTAACCGGTGCCCCCCCGCTGCCCCCGGAAGAAATCGTGTCGCAATACATGGCGGGCACTCTGCAGACGGGTGACAACGTATGTGACCACTAAAGGCCGGAAAGGCTCATACCGGAACCCGGGACGGCCTCCGTTCCGGGTTCCCCTGTTTTGGACGCCCGGGAACCCCGATTCCCGGGCGTTTTTGTCTTCCCGCTTCATCTGCCGGGGGTCGGCTTCTGGGCAAGCTTTTCCAGAAGGGAAAACATTTTCCGTACGGGTTCTGTGATCGGATTGGAGACGGTGATTACTTCATAATCTCCCAGTGTTCCCGCAACCCGGGTCTGGAAAACCAGCCGCCGCAGATAATCCAGCGTGTAGCGCTTGGCCCAGTTGATCAGGGGGATCTGGTCCAGGACCCCTTCCTCTTTGGCCACTGTCACGATCAGCTCCAGGGGCGCCTGCTTCCAGGGCCCCTCCGCCGCCAGATCGATACTGCCCTGCATGTATACGGGAGCCGTGCCCCCGGAAAAAAGCAGATCCCTGACCTTCAGCCGGCCGCCGGTGATGCGGAAACTCCCGTATGCATCCGTAATCGGGCTATGGCGCGGCAATTGCAAATCCAGCACATTGAAAACGGCCACCAGCAGGGGAAGATTGTAGAGACGGCCGCGGCTTGCCTTGATTGTCCCGTCGCCCTCAAGCGCCCTGCCCTCCGTCTTTCTACCGCTCATACAGAGCTCGCCCCGCATGACCCCGGTAGGCGCCTGCCGGCCTTCAACACCGAATGCCGCCAGCAGCGATTCCAGATCAATATGCGAAATCTCCGCCCTTGTGCTCCACAGCCAGGTCCTGCTGTTTAGGACGGCATCCCGGAACTGCAACTTGCCCCCGTATGCGCCCAAGGTCATTTCATCGATAACCAGGCTGTGCTCGTGAAACCGGAAATCCGCCGTCAGGCGATCGGCATCCAGGTTTTCGAAGCGCAGCTGCTCAAGATCTGCAGAACCCCTGATCTCGGGATTGCTCCAGTCTTTTGCCGATACCCGGACGCGGGCGCTTCCGCTGGCTGTCATCTTTTTGCCCTGCGGGGCCAGTTCCAGGTGATGCAGCAGCGCACTGATATCTGCTGCAACAGCCTCTCCCCCGTTTCCGGCATCCCGCACTTCCGCTCTGAGAG
>CAZWNV010000201.1:0-5404 GCA_964635265.1 uncultured Desulfobacteraceae bacterium | reverse complement strand
ACAGGCATCGGGGCAAATACCGGGGATGACCTTACAAAAAACAGACCATAGCTTTAGACCATAACTTTCCGTTACTTTCTGCAAAAGTTCCGTGCCAGCGGAATAAACCGCTTTTTACGAAGCCATCAGTTTTAATGATACGACAAAATCCCGGTTTCAAGCATTCCTGCACCCGGGATACGGGTAACTTAATCCAGACTGTAATTGGGCGCTTCCTTGGTAATGATCACGTCATGGGCATGGCTCTCCCGCAAACCGGCCGGGCTGATCTTAATAAACCGGGCTTTTTCCCGCAGCTCCTCGATGGTGCGGCAGCCTACATATCCCATGCCGGACTTGAGCCCCCCGATCAACTGGAATATATTCTCCGAAAGGGTGCCGCGGTAGGGAACCCGGCCCACAATGCCTTCAGGGACAAGCTTGTCGTTTGTCTCCTCCTCTCCCTGGTAATAGCGATCCTTGCTCCCCTGGCTCATGGCCTCCACCGAGCCCATACCCCGATAGGCCTTGTAGCTTCTGCCCTGGAAGATGATCTTCTCGCCCGGGCTTTCCTCTGTACCGGCAAAAAGCCCGCCGATCATCACCGCATGGGCGCCTGCACCTATGGCTTTGGTGAGATCCCCGGAATACTTGACTCCCCCGTCGGCAATCAGAGGGACTCCGGTTTTATTGGACACCGATCGGCAGTTCATGATCGCTGTCAACTGCGGAACGCCTATGCCAGCCACAACCCGTGTGGTGCAGATGGATCCCGGCCCGATGCCGACTTTTATGCCGTCAGCTCCTGCTGCAATCAGCTCCTCCGCCCCTTTTGCCGTGCCCACATTGCCGGCCACGAGTTCCACATCGGGGAAGTCGCCTTTTAATTTCTTGATGGCATGGAGCACATTGGCGGTATGGCCGTGGGACGTATCGATGGCAATGACATCCACGCCTGCCTGGATCAATCCCTCGGCCCTGGCCTCCATGTCTTCGCCGACCCCGATGGCACCGCCCACCCGGAGGCGGCCCAGCGAATCCTTGCAGGCATTGGGGTATTTCCGGATCTTCTCGATGTCCTTGATCGTGATCATGCCGGTCAGCCGTCCCTGCTTGTTGACCACCAGGAGCTTTTCAATCCGGTGGGCGTGCAGCAGCCGCTTGGAATTTTCCAGATCAATGCCTTCTTCCACGGTCACCAGATTTTCTTTGGTCATCACCTCGGAAACAGGTTTTTCCAGGTCTGTCTCAAACCGAAGATCCCGGTTGGTGACAATGCCAACGAGCCTTTCCCCCTTGGTAACCGGCACACCGGAGATATGATACTGCTGCATCAGCTTTAATACGGTACTGATGGGCACATCCGGCTCGGTGGTGACGGGGTCGACAATCATGCCGCTCTCGGATTTCTTTACATGCTCCACATCCTTGCACTGTGTGGCAATGCTCATATTCCGGTGAATAAAGCCTACCCCTCCGGCCCGCGCCATGCTGATGGCCGTGCGGGCTTCTGTCACCGTATCCATTGCAGCGCTGACCAGAGGAATATTTAACCGCAGATTCCGCGTCAGGCGGGTGCTTGTATTGACTTCGCCGGGCAAAACATCCGAAAAATTCGGCAGCAGCAGCACATCATCAAAAGAATAGGCCTCTTCAGGTGGTATTTTACTCATAACGCCTCCAAAAAATTCATTTTATCCGCGCCCCTGATCGGATTGAGCGCTTGACAGGCGAATAACCAATATCATAATACAAACCAATTCCGGCAAACAACCAAAAACAAAAACGGCTCTTGCCAGTCTTGCCAACACGGACGGAACCCCATGCTGATTCAGATCAACCCGGAGAACCCGCAGAAACGACTGATTGCCAAGGCAGTGGACGTATTGACCCAGGGCGGCATCATTGCATATCCCACCGACACCTACTATGGTATCGGCTGTGACATCATGAACAAAAAAGCCATTGAGAAAATCTACTGGCTCAAACAGCGGGACAAACGCGAGCCTTTCAGCTTTGTCTGCTCAGATCTCAAAAACATCAGCCGCTACGCCAAGGTCACCAATTATGCCTACAAAACCATGAAACGGCTTCTGCCCGGCCCTTATACCTTTATCCTGGAAGGATCCAAAATGGTACCCAAAATTATGCTGACCAGGAGAAAAACCGCCGGCATCCGGGTGCCGGACCATAAAATCTGTATCCGCCTGGTCCAGGAGCTGGATCATCCCATCATATCCACTACCGCACACAAGCAGGATGGAGAAATCCTAAACGACCCCTCCCTGATCAGGGACTATTTCTCGCCGCATCTGGATCTGGTTATCGACGGCGGCCCGGTCCCGGGCGAGCCTTCCAGTGTGATCTCTCTAATCGATGATATACCGGAAATTCTCCGGGAAGGCCGAGGGGATGTAGGTATATTCGAATAAAAAAAACCGCTCTGTAACAGAACGGCAGCAAAAACGCAACAGGTGCTCCCCAGGGGGCCTAGCTGCCCGGAGCATAGAGATAAGCGCCTGTCGCCGGCGCAAGATTGTGAAACACGGCCTTTATCCGGGATTCGACCATATCCATGGCATACTCGAGCAGCGAAGGCTTCTCCTCCGGCGGATATACCGCTCGCACCCGCCCCTTGATTCCGGCCAGCCGCCCCGCCCATTCAATGGCGTCCCGCTGATTGCCCATGCGATCAATCAGGCCAAGCTTCTGTGCGGTTGCCCCCGAAAATATCCGGCCGTCGGCAATTTCCCGCACTTCCTCCGGCTTTTTCCCCCTGCCCGCTGCAACATCCGCAATAAACTGCTCGTGGACGGTATCCGTGAACTTCTGGAGCAGGGCCCGCTCCTCCTCGGAGATCTTGCGCACCGGGGACCCCATATCCTTATATTCGCCGCTTTTGATAATCACCGGCCGCAGCCCGATCTTCTCGAAGAGTTCCTGGAAATTGGTATAGGCCATAATCACACCGATGCTGCCGGTCACTGTTCCGGGACTGGCCATCACGCGGTCTGCGGCCGCAGCTACGTAATATCCGCCCGAGGCCGCCACCGAGCCCAGGGAAGCCACGACCCGCTTTTGCTTTACAGTCTTTTCCACCTCGCGGTAAATCTCCTGTGCCGGCCCAACGGCGCCGCCGGGGGAATTGATCCGCAGGACAATGGCTTTAACAGAATCCGCCTGCCGGAACGCGCGGATCTGATCCAGCACGTCGCGCGCCTCCGTGATCATTCCTTCAATTTCAACAACACCCACTTTCTCGCCGAAGCCCAGATCCCCCTTTTCCTGAGTTACAGCGCCTATAAGGGATGTCACCACAACAGCGGAAGCCACAATTGCGGTAAAGACAAGTACAAAAAACAAAAAGGGGTGCCTGCGCGTAAACATGGATAAGAGGTGCCTGACGGCTATGCAAATTTCTTTGCGGATTCGGCAATGCCGGGAGCAGCAGCTGCGGAAGGCCTTTCACGGTCTCCCGCAACCTGCCGCTGACAAAAAAATCATTTATTCCGGATCTTCCGCTCCCGGCTCTTCAACGCCGGACTCTTCCGGGCTGTTCTCCGGGGTGCCGGCCTCTTCGGAGTTTTCCCCGCCGGCATTGAATTTCTCCTGCAGATTTTCCTTTAAAATCTCGCCAAGGCTCGACGGGGCCGGCTTCATCTGGTTGACATATTCTTCCAGTACGGATTGCTCGTCTTCTACTTCGAGCTGCTTGATGGAAAGGCCGATGCGGCGGTCCTCGGTATTGATATTGATGACTTTGGCATTTAAAAAATCGCCCACATTATACTGGCCCACCGGCGTTTTGACTTTTTCCTTGCTGATCTCCGAGACATGCACAAGGCCTTCAATGCCTTCTTCAAGCTCCACGAAGATACCGAAATCCGTCACGTTGGTAATGGTCCCGCTGATTTCGGTGCCCACCGGATAGCGGTCGGCCACGGTCTTCCAGGGATCTTCGGCCAACTGTTTGATCCCCAGGGAAAAGCGTTCATTGTCCTTGTCAATATCCAACACCTTGGCCTGGACGGTATCGCCTTTCTTGTAGAGCTCCGAGGGATGCTTGATCCGCTTGGTCCAGGAAATGTCGGATATATGGACAAGCCCGTCGATATCGTCGTCGATGCCGATAAACATTCCGAAGTCGGTAATATTTTTGATTTTGCCCTCAATGGTCGATCCCACCGGGTACTTTTCACTGATCACCTCCCACGGATTGGGGACGGTCTGCTTCATGCCCAGCGAAATCCGGCGGCTCTCCGGCTTGATATCCAGGACCACGGCGTCCACTTCCTCGCCCACGCTGACGACCTTGGAGGGATGCCGCACTTTCCGGGTCCAGGACATCTCGGAGACATGAATCAGTCCTTCAATGCCCTCTTCAACCTCGACAAAAGCCCCGTAATCCGCAAGGCTGACCACGCGGCCGGTGACCCGGGTGCCCACAGGATACTTCTCCTCGGCAAATGACCAGGGGTCGGGAACCAGTTGTTTCATGCCGAGCGATACCCGCTCATTGCCTGCGTCAAAGGAGAGAACCTTGACCGTGATGGGATCTCCGATGGAATAGAGCTCCGAGGGATGCTTGACCCGGCCCCAGGAGATGTCGGTGATATGGAGCAGGCCGTCGACGCCGCCCAGATCCACAAAAATTCCATATTCCGTGATATTTTTCACCACGCCGTCCATTACCTTGCCCTCTTCAATCGCCTCAAGGGTGGCCGCCCGCTTGGCTTCGCGTTCGGCTTCCAGTATGGCGCGGCGCGAGAGTACGATATTGTTGCGCTTGCGGTTAAACTTTAACACCTTGAAGGAAAAGCTCTGCCCGACCATTTCATCCAGGTTGCGAATCGGCCGCAGATCCGCCTGGGATCCGGGAAGAAATGCCTGGACGCCAACATCAACGGAGAATCCACCCTTCACCCGATTGGTAATGACTCCCTCGGTCGTGCCTCCGGATTCATATACCTCTCTGATCGCCTCCCAGACTTTGACTTTGGCGGCCTTTTCCTTGGACAGGATGACGCGCTCTTCCTCTTCATCCCACCATTCCACCATAACCTCGACTTCATCGTTGAGCTGTACATCAAGATCGCCGTTGTCGTCGCGGAATTCATGAATGGGAATCTGTCCTTCGGATTTGTAGCCGACATCCACCAGCACATAATCCTTGTCCATGGAAATCACAGTTCCGTTCACCACTTCGCCTTCCTGGAACTGCTTGAGGCTCTCCTCGTACATCTCCATGAGCTGATCCATCCCCACATCTGCTGACGGCTGACTCCTGTCGGAGCCGTCCGCACCATCAAAACCTTCGGGTGAGGTCTGCGCAGTCCGGTCAGCAAAATTGCTTTCCGACTGACTGTTTTGTGAATTGTTCATAACGTTGTCCATTGATGTTTTGTCCCCCTTTGCCATAGTCTCT
>CAZWNV010000200.1:0-5406 GCA_964635265.1 uncultured Desulfobacteraceae bacterium | reverse complement strand
GGCTCCGGGCTGCAGGAGGCAAGAATCCGGGCAAGAGAGAGGCGTCCGGATGCTGCCGATTCTTTCTGCAGGGCGGCTTCGCCTTCCGCTTCCGCAGTGGACGGCTGCTGCGGCAGGAGCTCGCTGCACGCCACGACGGTCTGTACCGCCGTGTCTTTAACGGCCTCTGTCGTTTTGGCATGCGCCTGCTCATCCTCCATGCAGAAAATCACTGTTGCGCCCGCATCATTTAGCTGGTAATGCAGCTCGGGGCTTGTATAAAACGGGCTGCAGCTCACACAGACGGCACCGGCTTTTATGATGCCGAAAAACACCGCTGGAAAGACCGGGCTGTTGGGCAGGCAGACAGCAATCCGCTCGCCTTTTTCCACTCCGGCAGAAGCCAGAAATCGGGCCACCCGGTTTGCTGCCCGGGCAATTTCTGCATAGGTGTTGGCGGTGTCGTTGTATATGGTGAAAACCTGTTCGGGATAGTCCCGGGCTGCATTGTCCAGGGCAGCGAAAAGCGGAATGGCATAACCATCCACTTGATGGGGCACGTTTTCGGGCCACAGATTTGTCGGCCAGGGGGTTGTTCTCATATTGATATCTCCTGTCAAAGAGGTGTGGGCTGTGCGGGTAGTATTTTGTAATAGGAATTAAATCAAACCGTTGTTTATGTCAATCAGTTTGTTCGCGTTTATCGTTTCAGACGGGCTCCGGTGCCGCTGATCCCCTGCCGGGCTGCGCCGGGAGATCCTCGGGTACGTGTTGCAGAGGCTGCCCGGGAAAGCCGGGATAAACCGGAAAAATTTTTGATTTGAGTCTTTACAATCCCGGAGAAAGAATTTATAGAGGAACAAAATTGACGTTTCCGTAAAAGGCAGTTTTTGCGATGCGGTGATCGTTTTACAGGTGAGGTGGCATGGATCAGGTGCTCTCGCTCGAAACCCGACCCGGGCCGCTTGCGATTGCTTTCCGGGAAGTTAGCTTTTGGGGCAGAGGCAAAACAGTTCCCGTCCAGCGCCGCAGGTAAGTGGAGTACAGCGCAGCCTGGACGTTCTCCGGTCAGCAAACCGCTGCGAACAGGCAGGAAACCTCTTTTGGAATAGGGGATCGGGGTGTGCGTCATGAAAGCGATTTCTGTCTTTGTTGCCGATCAATACGTGATGGTTCGGCAGGGCCTCGTGGCTTTGCTGAATCAGGCCTCCGGGTTTACGGCCGCGGGAGATACGGGCGACGCGGATGATGCGGTGGCTCAGGTGAAAAAACTGCAGCCGGATGTTGTTCTTTTGGAATCGATGCTGGCAAAAGCAGGAGGGGCTGCGGTGATCGGCAGGATTCATGCAGCTGCCTCCGGGGCAAAGGTTCTGATCCTGGCCGCAAGCTTAAGGCAGTATGAGGTGCGCCAGGCCCTGCAGGACGGGGCCGCAGGCTATATATTGAAGACAGCCCCTTTTTCGGAACTCGCGGCGGCCATTGAAAACGCAGCCGCCGGACAATATTACCTGAGTTCCGAAATCAAATCCGATATTATCGATAATTTCTTAAAGCAGTCCAACGAGACTGCGGTGCAGGATAGATACAACCTGCTTACCCGCCGGGAAAAAGAGGTGTTCCGCATTATCGTGTCCGGCAATACCATCAACGAGGTGGCGGAGGCCTTAAACATAAGCCCCAAGACTGTTGCCAAGCACCGGGCAAGCCTCATGGAAAAGCTGGAGATCTACAACGTGGCCAGCCTGGTGCGCTATGCCATAAAAATCGGTGTCCTTGCGGGCTGAGCCCTTTCGGGCAATAGGAGTTCGGCTTCCGGGCCTCTTTTCCTCCCATTTCTTGACAAGTTATTCTCAGCACAGTAAAAAATACGTATCATCCACCGAAATGAAGCGGCAGACCTGTTCGCCGCGGGTCCGGGGATAAGGCCGTGCCGGTTGTAATCGCCGGGATTTGCGCACCTTTTGCCGGAGGGCTTGATGACTTCTTCCGATTCCAAGGAGGCATTGCTGGGCCGGATCAAAGAGCTTGAAGGGGAAAACAAGGCTCTTCGGATCCGAATGAAACAGTACAAGCGCAACGAGCAGCGCTTTCAGAGCCTGATGCAAAGTTCGCGGGAGGGCTACTTCGAACTGAACCTGCAGGGCGATTTTGTGTTTTTCAATGATGCGGTCTGCCGGATTATGGGCTACAGCCGCCAGGAGTTGATGGGCAAAAACAACCGGGAATATACCTCGGCGGAGACCGCAAAGCGGATGTTTGCAGTGTTCAACCGGGTCTACAGTACCGGCGAGTCTGCGGAAATCTCCGATTACGAGGTCATTCGCAAGGACGGGCAGCATCGCTTCCTGGAGCTCTCCGCCTATCTGCTCCAGGATGAAGACGGCGCGCCGGTCGGTTTTTGCGGAGTCGGCCGGGACATCACGGAGCGCAAGCAGACCGAGCAGAAGCTGAAGGAAAGCGAGGAGCGCTTTCGCAGGCTCCAGGATGCCAGCTTCGCAGCAACCTGCATCCACGATCAGGGCCGGATTATTGAGTGCAACGCGGAACTCTCCCGCATGTCCGGCTATGCGTATGAAGAGTTGATCGACATGGACGCTACGAAGCTGTGTGCCCCGGAGTGGCGCAGCGAGTGGAAAAAATATGCCTCCGCCTACGAGGAAGCCCAGTATGATCTTGTCGGCATGGACAGATACGGCAACCGGGTTCCTGTGGAGGTCCGCAGCAAAACCATTCCCTATCACGGCAGAATCTTGCGGGCAGCGGAGTTCAGGGATATCAGCGAAAGGAAAAAGGCTGAAGAGGCTCTCCGCAAAAGCCGTGTGCGCTACCGGCAGCTCTACAAGGAGGCCCAGGAAACCCAGGACCTGTATCAATCCCTTCTCAATTCCAGCCCGGATCCCATTTCTCTGCTCAATCCGGATCAGAGCGTGCAATATGTCAACAGCGCCTTTACCACCCTCTTCGGCTGGCAGGAGCAGGAGGTCCAGGGGCGTCCGCTTCCCTGCATTCCCAGGCCCTGGCAGAGCGTGTTTGCCGATCTGGTTGAGAACCTGGTGCAGACCGGAGAACCGGAGCACGGCAGAGAGGCCCAGGCGCTTACACGCTCGGGGGCTTTTCTGGATGTGAGCATCAGTGCTGCGCCGTACCTGGACTATAAGGGCTGCATTGCCGGTGTGTTGATGATATTCCGGGATATAACGGAGGCCAAGCGATATCAGTGGCATATGCAGCAGGCGCAGAAAATGGAATCCATAGGCGCCCTGGCAGGTGGTATTGCTCATGATTTTAATAACTTGTTAATGGGTGTCCAGGGCCGGCTGGCGCTTGTGATAAAGGAACTCTGTGCGGAGGATGAAGTGTATCCGCATCTAAAAGAGATCGAGGAGTATACCAGCCGTGCGGTGGATTTAAACCGCCGGCTTCTCGATTTTTCCAGAAACGAAAACGTGGAAGTGGCTCCTGCTGATATCAATGAGCTGGTCCGCAATCAGGTTTCCATGTTCGGCCGCACCTGCAAGGCGATTTCTATGCATGAAGACACGGCGGAGGATTTGTGGTGCGCGGATGTGGACAGGGGCCAGGTGGAGCAGGTGCTTTTGAACCTGTTTATCAACGCTTCGCATGCCATGGCGGACGGCGGGGATATATATATCCGCACAGCCAATGAGTATCTGCCGAAAGAGCGCACCCGGCCCCATGGCCTGGATCCCGGAAGCTATATCCGGATTTCGGTTGCCGACAATGGCCCGGGCATGGATGAGTCCGTGCAGCGGCGGGTTTTTGAGCCCTTTTATACGACCAAGCCCAGGGGGCAGGGGACAGGCCTCGGCCTTGCCTCGGCATACAATATTGTCAAGAATCACGGCGGATTGATCAGTCTCTACAGTGAGAAGGGCCAGGGCAGCACCTTCAATATTTATCTGCCTGCATCGAAAGCGGAGCCGGCGGCATCTGAAACACCGTCTGAAGCCGGCGTGGTGGAAGGCAGCGGAACGATTCTTCTGGTTGATGACGAGGAAATGATTCTCGATGTGGGCCAGGAGATGCTGCAAAGCCTCGGCTATGACGTCATTTCCGGCAAAAGCGGGGATGAGGCGGTGCAGTGCGTCTCCCGGAATCCGGCCGGCGTGGATCTGGTGATTCTCGATTTTGTCATGCCCGGTATGAACGGCAGTGAAGTCCTGGATCAGTTGAAAGCCCTGAGGCCGGACATCAAGGTGCTGCTGGCCAGCGGCTATAACTTCAATGGCCGGGCGGATGCATTGATGCAGCGCGGATGCAGCGGTTTTATTCAAAAGCCCTTCAACCTCGCAGAGCTTTCCCGCAAGCTTCGTGAAATTCTGCAGGATACCGCCTGAGCGGGCACTGGAGGCCAAGATGCCGGGATTTGTTCGCGGCGCCCTGACCCTGCTTTTCTATATTGTTTTTACAACGATCATTTTCGTTGTCATGCAGCTTGTGGTTCTTCTCAAGTTTTTGATCCCCGAAGCCCGGGCAAGGAGTTCTCTGACAGGGGTGCTGGATTTTCTTGCCAGCACCTGCTGGGTGTTTTGCGCAAACACCACCCACCGTCTGTTCGCCCGAACGCAAATCCATATCGAGGGGATGGCGGATGTCAGCAGCCGCAAGTGGTGCCTGCTGCTTTCCAATCACCAGAGCTGGGTGGATATCCTGGTGATGCTCCGGGTGTTTTTCCGGAAGCTGCCGCCCTATAAATTTTTCGTCAAAAAGGAGTTGCTCTGGCTGCCGTTTATCGGCCAGGCTTTCTGGGCCCTGGATTTTCCGATTATGAAACGCTATTCCAAGGAATTTGTTGCCAGGCATCCGCACCTGAAGGGAAAGGACCTGGAGGCCACCCGCCGGGCCTGTGAAAAATTCCAGGAGCGGCCGGTAACTGTTATGAACTTCGTGGAAGGCACCCGCTTTACCCGGGCCAAGCACCGCCAGCAGCAGTCGCCTTACAGCCACCTTTTAAAGCCACGGGCCGGTGGAACCGCCCTGGTGTTGTATGCCATGGGAGATGTGCTGGAGCAGATCGTGGATATCACCATCATCTATCCGCGGGGTGTCCCCGGCCTTTGGGAATTTTTCTGCGGTCGCTGCCGCGAGGTCGTCGTGGATATCCGCATCCTGCACCCCGGGCCGGAGGTGATCGGCAACTATTACACGGATCCGTCGTTTAAAGCCTCTTTCCAGAGCTGGATCAACGGGTTGTGGCAGGACAAAGACGAGCGCATAAGCCGCTGGCTCTCCCTGTACGAGGCATAGTAGCCCTCCGGCAGAGACACCGCCAATCTGATATCCCTATCTGGAAAAGTTGATACTTTCGTAAAAAGTCAGTTTGGGATGGCAAAGTAAAAAGTTCAAGATCGAGGCGTCGCAAATCCCGAGGAATGCAGCGTACATAGAGTACGTGAAATTCCGATG
>CAZWNV010000199.1:0-5461 GCA_964635265.1 uncultured Desulfobacteraceae bacterium | reverse complement strand
CCGAAGAAAAGGGCGTGGACTATAAGACAAGCCGCTACGCGTTCAAGGAACTGGACCGGGCCATTGCCGAATCCGAGGAAGAAGGCTTCATCAAGGTTCTGACAAGGGCAGACACCGACAAAATTCTCGGTGTCACCATTGTCGGTGCCCATGCCGGCGACATTGTATCGGAATATGTGCTGGCCATGAAGCACGGCCTGGGCCTGAACAAGATTCTCGGCACCATCCATGTCTATCCGACCCTTGCCGAAGCCAACAAATTTGCCGCCGGGGAATGGAAAAAAGCCAACACCCCCCAAAAGGTGCTGGACTGGATCGGGCGGTTCTTTCAATGGATGCGTTCATAGAGAGCAGAAGGAGAAATTCAATGTCAATCCATCGCGGGATCAAGATTTTTCTGGCCGTTTTTTGCGCTGTTTTCATCTCCGCTGCGGGAGGGGCCGGGACAGACAAGGAAAACAATCAAACCCTTCATGTCGGCAATTTTTCGGCCGCGGATCCGTCGGAAAAGACGGCTCCGGCCTGGGAGCCCCTGACCTTTAAAAAAATTGACAAACACACGGATTATCGCCTTGTGGACAAGAACGGGGTTACTGTCATGAAGGCTGAAAGTGACGCCTCCGCCTCCGGCCTGATCCGCAAAATGCGGATCGACCCGCACAAATACCCGATCATCCAGTGGCGATGGCATGCCACCGGTGTTTACGAAAAAGGCGATGTCGCCCGTAAATCCGGCGATGACTATCCGGCCCGCATCTATATCGCTTTTGAATATGACCCGGACAAAGTCGGATTCTTCGAACGGGCAAAATTTAACATGATTAAAATGATTCATGGCGAATACCCCCCCACCGGGGCCATCAACTACATTTGGGCCAGCAGCGCCCCGAAAGGCCGGGTCGTGCCGAATGCATTTACCGACAGGGTGAAGATGATCGTCGTGGAAAGCGGCAGGGAGCGCACAAACACCTGGGTCTCCGAGTCCCGCAACATCCTTGAAGACTATAAAGCGGCATTTGGAGAAGAGCCGCCCATGATCCGGGGCATTGCCATCATGACCGATTCGGATAACACCGGTGAATCCGCCGTTACCTATTACGGCGATATCGTGATGAAATCATCCGAATAATAAAGGTCATGTGCTTTTCCAATTACAGCGTCTCCAAAGACTCTTTATAGACAGCGGCCTGATCCAGTGTTTTGTTTTTCTCTGCCTCCGTTTTTTTGTCCCAGGCCCGGTACATCATTGCCATACGCGCGTTCTTTTCCAGAATCCGCCGGTGGCGGTGATGGAAATCCCAGAACAGGCTGTTAAAGGGGCAGGCATCTGCGCCGTGGAGCGCTTTGAAGGTATACGCGCAGCTCCCGCAGTAATCGCTCATCTTGTTGATATAGTTGGCAGAGGCGACATAAGGTTTGGTGGCGATCAGCCCCCCGTCCGCATACTGGCTCATCCCCCGGGTGTTGGGCTTTTCCACCCATTCCAGGGCATCCACGTACACGCCCAGATACCATGCATCCACATCATCCGGGGCAATGCCGGCCAGAAGGGCAAAATTGCCGGTAATCATGAGCCGCTGGATGTGTTGGGCATAGGCGGTTTCCAGGGACTGTTTTAACGCCGTGCGCATGCAGTTCATTCTCGTGTCCGCATCCCAGTAATAATGCGGCAGCGCCCTGGTGTGAGAAAAGAAGTTCATGTTCTCAAACCGCGGCATAAGGGCCCAGTACATGCCCCGCATATATTCCCGCCACCCCAGGACCTGCCGGACAAAACCCTCCACCTGGTTGATGGCCACCCGCTCCGGATGGTCGCTCCATTGGCTGAGCGCGGCATTGATCACTTCAACCGGACTCAGCATTTTGCTGTTCAAAGCAAAGGAGAGGCGGGAATGAAAAAGGGTTCCGCTGCGGGCGGTCATGGCATCCTGAAACGTGCCGAACCAGGGCAGGCAGTGCCGGATAAAATAATCCATCAGCTCAAGGGCCTGACTTCTGCTGACGGGCCATCTTAAAATGCTGTCCGCCATACCACCGAAACAGGCAACTTTCCGCCGGTCGAGCATCAGCCGGATATCGGCGGCATCATTGTCAAACAGGCGGGGCGGAGGGATCAATATCTTTTTGTCATAGGCCCGCCTGTTGGAGGCGTCGAAATTCCATCTGCCGCCCTCGGGCTTTTTGCCGTCCATCAAAATACCATGCTCTTTTCGCATGGCCCGGTAAAAGGATTCCATGAGGTACTGTTTTTTGCCCTCAAAAAAATCGCGCACCGCATGGCGCGGCGCAAGAAAATGTTCGGTGTCATGCGAGCGGACACTGACAGGCAGGGTATGGGCCATTTTTTCAAAGGATCGTTCCAGGCGGTAGGCATCCGGCAGCAGGTACTCAAATCCGGAGACGCTGAATTTTTCGATCAGGTGAATCAGATTTTTTTCAAAAGACTGGCAGTTCTCGGCATCGTCCAGCCGGATATATTCAACGGCATGTCCCTGATTTTCCAAATGGCGGGCGAATTCGCGCATGGCGGCAAAAAAGGCCGCAATTTTCTGAATATGTTGTGGGGTAAGGTCTGTTTCCTCCCGGACTTCCATGAGTGTGTATAAAACGCGCGGATCTTTTTGAGAAAACCAGGAATGCCGGGCGTTCAACTGATCGCCGAGAATCAGGCGCAGGGTGTTAAATTCGGTCATGACGCATTTCCTTCACAGATCCGGAACCCCGATACGATTGGATGGAATGACGACGAATGAGCCCGGGCCGCCGGCGCAGGAGGGGCCAATATGATAAAGATTGAGTTTTCTGCCTGTTATTCTATTATTAGAGCAATCCACGCCTCCGTCAAGCGCAGGCGCTATGGCGAGGACGGGCGGCGCCAATAACGGATTTTGGCATTGTTATCCCGGGGCGGACACGTGAAGCATCGCATTGAAGCCAAAGTAACGATTCGGGCCTCTGCCGGCAGGGTCTGGCAAATCATAACCGACACGAGCACCTGGCGCCAATGGGGACCGTCGGTACGCGATGTCAGGATCTGCGAGCGATTTATCAAACCCGGTTCCAAGGGCTATGTTCAGACCGCCCCGGGCCTCTGGCTTCCTTTTGAAATTTCAGATTTTATTTCCGGGAAAAAATGGGCCTGGCGCATCTATGGCGTGGAAGCCACCGGCCATCGCATTGAACGGATCGCTGACGACAAGTGCCTTCTGGTGTTTGACATGCCAGTGTTTATGCTGCCCTACTGGTTTGTCTGCGCCATTGCCATTCGACGAATTCGAAATTTGGCAGAGCATCATTGGCTCAAGGAACCCTAGCTACCCCACCCCCTCCGCCAAAAATCGACTGCACCCGGCCTAAACTTTTCTCTTTTCCCGTCGAATAGAAATTCTTTGTCGCTTTATGTTATGAACCGAACCAAGCTGAACTGCCCAAGGAGTCCTGCAACCATGCAAATGAAAAATTATTCCATCAAATTCCGTATGATTGTGTCCATTGGCATCGTTACGGCGATTGCCTTTGCCGCCGTATCCCTGTTTGTCGGCCTGAAATCACGCACCCTGAGTGAAGAACAAGCGAAAACCGCCACCCGGTATCTTGTCAAAGATTCAGCCGAAACCGTGGGTGCAACGGTTGGCAAGGCACTCCAGAGCGCCAGGGTTTTATCAATGAGCATGGAAGGCTTTCGGGGACAGAAAGATCTGCCATCCAGGGGGGCTGTTGCTGCCATGCTGAAAGAAATTCTGCGAGGCAACAGGCAGCTGCTCGGGGTATGGGTATGCTGGGAAGCAAACGCCTACGATGACGCCGATGGCAGCGCAGCCAAGGATGCCTGGAATGGTGAAGACGGTCGGTTTGTGCCTTATGCTTACAGAGATGGCGGACAGATCAAAATCATGCCGCTCAATGATTACCAGAGCGCCGACTATTATCTGAAAGCCAGAAATTCCGGGAAGGAAACCGTCCTTGAACCCTTTATATACGAAATTGACGGCAAAGAGATCCTCATGACCACCCTGGCCGTCCCCATTCAAATCGAGGGGCGGGTCCTTGGCGTTGCCGGCGTGGACATCTCCCTGGATGCCTTTAACAAAATGGTGGCACAGATAGAGCTTACCGGTGATGGATATCTGGCCCTGCTCTCCCAGGGCAGCCAGTTTATCGGGCACCCGGATGCGTCTCTGGCCGGCCAAAAAGCTTCCCGGACATATCCATGGTTCAGCGAACACTCAAGCGCGATCGCCTCAGGGGAAGGCTTTACCATACGCAATTTTTCCGAATCATTAAACGGCCAGGCTCTCAGGGTCGCCGTACCTTTCAATATCGGCAATACAGACAGCAAATGGACGGCCATGGCCACCATTCCCATGGCATCGATCCTGGAGAAAGCCAATCAGATGGTCCGCCTGACCGTACTCATTGGCGCAATTGGATTGATCTGCGTTCTGGGCCTGATTTATCTTTTATCCGCATCAATTGCCAATCCCATCCAGAAGATCGTCCAGGGGCTCAATGTAGGTTCCGAACAGGTGGCCTCAGCTTCGGACCAGGTGGCTTCAACCAGTCAATCCCTGGCCGAAGGCTCCAGTGAACAGGCTTCAAGTCTGGAGGAGACCTCCTCCTCCCTTGAGGAAATGGCCGCCCAGACCCGGCAGAATGCCGAAAACGCGGAACAGGCAGATCATTCTGTCAGAGAAACAGCCAAAATGGTGGAAAACGGAGTGACCTCCATGGAGCGCATGAATGCGGCCATTAACGAAATTCAGCAATCCGCTGATGAAACGTCAAAAATCATTAAGACCATCGATGACATTGCTTTCCAGACCAACCTGCTGGCTTTGAATGCGGCGGTGGAAGCTGCCCGCGCGGGCGAGGCGGGCAAAGGCTTCGCCGTTGTGGCCGAAGAGGTCCGCAACCTTGCCCAGCGCAGCGCCGAGGCCGCCCGCAACACGTCGGAGCTTATTGCCAAAAGCCAGGAGAACGCGGGCAACGGCGTTAATGTTGCAGACGATGTGGCCAGGCAGTTAAAATCCATCAGGGAAAGCTCAACAAAGGTGACAACCTTGATCAGCGAGATTACGGCCGCCTCCAAAGAGCAGTCCCAGGGCATTGACCAGGTGAATACGGCAGTCTCGGAAATGGATAAGGTCGTGCAGAAAAATGCCGCGGATTCCGAAGAGTCGGCCAGCGCCGCGGAAGAGCTTTCTTCACAAGCCAAGGAAATGGATAAGCTGGTTGCTCAACTGAAGCAAATCGTGGATGGCAGAAAGGGCAGCGCCAAATAAAGCGGAGAATTTTGAGCCGCGGCCCGGGAGACCCGGATCATGCCGGAAAAGCTTTCATATGAGGCATTGAAAGAGAAAAATGCCGCCTTATCTGAAGCCAATGCTCAGCTCCGGCGGGAAAATGAGCGCCTGCGGCAGCAGAAAGCGCAATATCGCCGATGCCTGGAAAATTTGAATGA
>CAZWNV010000198.1:0-5477 GCA_964635265.1 uncultured Desulfobacteraceae bacterium | reverse complement strand
CGCCGCAGCACTTCGGGAAGGCTCAGGTGTTCAAAATCGAGTTCTGTCGGGACAGTCGGGAGGACGTGCTGGTGCCCGATCCGCTGAAAGGTCATATCAAGCCTCCATAAAAATGAGTAAGCGCAAAACCCTGCGCCGGTACCAGGCGCAGGGCCTCTGGCAAAACCGCCGGATTCAGTCCTGTCTGCCCACAATGGCAACTGCGGCCACGTTTCGTGCCGGGGTTCCGCCCAGGTTATGGGTAAGGGCGTTTTTCAGCCGTCCCACCCGCCGCTGCTCAGGCACCCGTTCCAGAAGCTGCTCATACATGGCATAGATCATGCGCAGCCCGGAGGCACCGATGGGGTGGCCGAAGCATTTGAGCCCTCCGTCCACCTGACAGGGAACGTAGCCGTTCAGATCGTAGAAGCCGCTCATGACATCCTCGTAGGCTCCTCCCTTGGGCGAAATATGAAGGTCCTCCATGGTGACGAACTCGGTAATGGAGAAGCAGTCATGGACTTCCATCATGCTGATCTCTTCCCGGGGATTCTTGATACCCGCCTCTTCATAGGCTTTTGTGGCCGCGCGCCGCGTGGTGGCAAAATGGGCCCCATCCCATTCCGTGTGGGCCTCTTCCTCGCCGGAGCTCACGGCAATCTGCAGGGCTTTCACCGTGATGATCCCCTGATTCTTTTTCATGCTTCTGGCAATCTCCGGGGTTGTCACAATGGCTGCGGCAGAACCGTCGCTTACGCCGCAGCAGTCAAAAAGCCCCAGCGGATAGGCGACCATGGGAGCAGCCTTGATCTGATCAGCGGAAACCGCCTTGCGCAGATGGGCCTTGGGATTCATCGCCCCGTTGGCATGGCTTTTCTCAGACACATGGGCAATGCCCTCCTTGATTTTTTCCATGGAAATATTGTGCTTGGCGGCATAGGCGGTGGCAAGCTGGGCAAAAAGACCCGGCGCCGTGGCGTTGGAGCCGCGCAGAAACATTTCCGTGCCGAATGCCGCCCCTTCCGGCAGGCCGCCGTAGCCCGTATCCTTTAACTTCTCCATGCCAAGCGCCAGCACCATGTCATAGGCACCGGCTGCAACCGCATAACAGGCCGCACGCAGGGCCTCTGTTGCCGTGGCGCAGTAATTCTCCGTACGGGTAACCGGAATGTAGGGCAGATGCAGGGTCTCCCCGAGGGGATTGCCGCCTTTTCCCACGTTCACCTCGTCGATATGCGTGCCGAAATAGGCGGCCTGGATGTCTTTTTTCGCAATGCCTGCATCCTCGAGGCATTCGTTAAAGGACTCCAGGATCAGGTCCTCTCCGCTGCAGTCCCAGCGCTCACCGAATTTGCTGCATCCCATTCCCAGAATGGCAACCTTATCTTTAATCCCGTCAGCCATGATTATACCTCCTCTTGAATAGGCACGGCCTTCCAGAAATAGCCGGCAATATCGCGTTTCTGATCCCTGTATTTTCTCCGAAAGCTCATCTCCACCCGCATTCCGGTGGACAGGCTTTCCAGGTCGCAGTCGGTAAAGTCGAACATGTATTTGCCCCCCTCCTCAAAAACCACCTGGCCGTAAATGGCCGGGGGATTAAGGGAGGCCGCCAGGTTGTCCCCCGTAAAACTGGCGATGCGCCCTGCCTTGTCCGAGAGGCGGTAAGGCTCCATTTCCCCGGCGGCGCCGCATTCGGGATTGACGCATACCCGCTGGGTGGGATACTGCACAGTTCCGCAATTTTTGCACTTACAGCCCCAAAGGCCCAGAACCTCCCGCCGTTTGCGCCATAGCTGGGACCAGCGCGTCCACATATCCTCTTCCGCCCGCAGGCCTGCATCCGCCGGCAGGGTCTCGCGCCAGACCAGATACTTGGTGTAGTTGTCCAGTTCGGCCCGGTTCGCCAGGCTGCCGGAGAGCCCGTAGCGCCTGGAGAGTTTGGCGATATTTTCGGTCACTTCCAGAAAAATGGC
This sequence comes from uncultured Desulfobacteraceae bacterium, assembly GCA_964635265.1. Lineage (GTDB taxonomy): Bacteria > Desulfobacterota > Desulfobacteria > Desulfobacterales > Desulfosalsimonadaceae > M55B175. Next base: position 3,522 of record CAZWNV010000198.1, on the reverse strand, counting down.
GTCACAGCCGCTGCCGAAACTGAGCAGCAGGATCTTATCGCCGGGACGCGCCTCCTCCAGAGCTCCGACCAGCATGAGCAGGGAATGGGGGCTGCCGGTTTCTCCCACCTGCTTCTGCAGGTTATCCTGCTCGGCCTCCGGCGGTATCGCCAGCTTCTTGTTCAGCGCCTTTCTTGCGGCCTTGTAATGACAGGGATAAATCACCTTGGAAAAATCCGACATTTGCAGCCCCGTCTTTGCCAAAAGCCCTTCCACCGCCTCGGGAAGAATCTGCGCAAAGCCAAGATCCCGTATCCAGCGATCCTCCCACTGCCTGTCAAATTTGGCGAACTCGCCCCGGTAGTGATCCACAAAATCATAGGTCACCGAGTAGGCATCCCTGAATTCGGCGATCACGTTTTCGCTGCCCACGGTAACCGCTGCAGCAGCATCGCCGAAAATAAGCTCCTGCGCGGAGGCGGGTTTTCCCAGCCGGCTGTCCGCGGCGGTAACCAGGATATTGTCCACACGCTTCGATTCCACCCCCTCCAGGGCCGCCAGCAGGGCGGTCGTTCCGGACTTGATGCCGCCGGAAAAATCCGCCGCCCGGATCTGGTCGTTTAATCCCAGAGCCGCTGTCACGATGCCGGCATTGAGTCTTTCCTTGTAGGGCATGGTCGTGGAAGCCAGATACAGCCCGTCCACGTTTTGCCTGTCCATTCCGCGCAGCGCATCCATGCCGGCCGCCACAGCCATGGTAAGTGCATCCTCGTCAAAATTGGCAACCGCCCGCTCCCCGCTGGCATTGGCGATGTTTGCGGGGTTCATCCACCCCATGGCCTGGTATATCAGGCCGCGGTTCAAACGGTATCGCGGCACATAGCCGCCATATGAACAAATTCCTGCCATAACGCCTTCTCCTTTCCCTGCATTGCTGAGGTTTGAAAATCAGGTGGAATCAAACCGGAGCAGCCCTTTGTTTTGCAATGCCTCCAAAAAGCAGGCTCCCAAGCTGCTCCGCCTTGGCGTCCGTGACCATTTCCTCGCCGAAGATAACCGGAGCCATGCAGAAATGCTCAATCCCTCCAAGGAACAGGTCCCGTATGCGCTCCGGCGGAATATCATCGCGGATTTCCCCGTTTGCCACCCCCTCCCGGATGATGGCCAGCACCAGGCGCGCGTAGACTTTTACCGTCTGATAAGTCTCGCTCTCAAAATAGCCGGGAAAATTCCTGACCTCGAGGAGCAGGATTCTCGCCAGCACCCGGTTGCTGTCATACATCCGGATCTGCACCTGCATCAGTTGCCGCAGCTTGTTCATTGCGCCGGAAATCTCCGCAAGATCGGTCTCCACCTGTTCCTGAAAAACGAGCATGTAATCATGGAGCACCTGGTGCAGAAGCCCGCGCTTATTCTCGAAGTACCGATAGATAAGGGCTTCATTAACCCCTGCCGTCCGGGCTATCTCTGCGTTGGTAATGGAGTTGAAATCCTTGTATTCCAGAATATGCCGCAGTGCATCGGCAAGCTTTCTCCTGGCGGGAGGCGGCGGGGATTCGAAAAAACTGTTCATTGCACCCTCTGCATCAGAAGACAAAGTGATGAGAAATGCCGGATATAGTAAGTAACTATTACTTACCAGCTTTTGTGTCAAGGGGGAGTTTTATCCGGGCAACGGCTCTACAACCAAAGCGCTGCCAGACAGAGTGCCGCCACCAGCGCAAGGCCGATCCAGTCCGGAAATCCGGCGCAAAACTCTGCGCTGCGGCGCTGCTCATTGTAACAGCGGGCCGCCATGGCAACAGCAAGCCGGTCTGCGTCTGCAAAAACCCTTCGCAGAAAGGGGAGGACAAAACAGCGCAGCCGGTACACGGGGTTCTTTCGGTTTTCCACTCCCCGGGCCCGCTGCGCTTCTGCAGTTTTGGCGGCCTGATCGAAAATCACCGGAATAAAACGAAGGACCAGGCTCAGCATTGTGGCCACCCGCATTTCCGGTATCAGGGGGACGGGCCCCAAGAACCAGGCCACGGCACTGCGCACATCGGAAGGACGGGAAGTGCTGATAAAGGCAAGGCCCGCAAGTACAAGCACCAGAAGCCGCAGACAAATCTCTGCGCCGCGGACTGCCCCTTCTCCTGTGACAGACACCCCCGCCCCCTGCCAGAGCACTTCTCCCGGGGTGCTAAGGGCCCTTGCGGCAAAGACCAGGGCAAGCAGAGCAAAGAAATAGCGCAGGGTTTTTATCAAAGGGGCAAAAGGGATACCCAGCCGGAAGATCACTGCCGCAAAGAAGACAAGCAGCAGAAGGAGCCCGCTGATCGCGGTATTTACACCGGCAACGCTTACAAGGATCAACCCCAAAAGCTTGAAGCGCACATCCAGCCCGTGTATTACGGAGCGGCCGGGCCGGTAGCCGAAAACCGTCAACTCAGCCATGAGGAAAGCCCCATTTGCCGGCGGGAGGCAAGGGGCTCGCGGACGCCGTACGCCTCCACGCCCCTGACCGCTTCTTCCGGGATGCCGTTGCGAACGATTCGGCCGGACGCCATAACAAGAAGCCGGCTTGCATGGGCCAGCACTTTGGAGAGATCGTGGGTGGCCAGTACAATCGTATGCCCCGCCTGGTTGAGGGCAACAATCTGGGCAAGCACCTGCCGGACACCGGGATAGTCCAGATTGGAAAAGGGCTCATCGAAAACCAGCACCTGAGAATTCATGGCAAGAATACCCGCAATGGCCAGCCGGCGCTTCTCCCCCCCGGAGAGCTGGTGCGGACGATGTTCGGCGAATTCCGTCATCTGTACGGCCCCGAGGGCATCGGCCACGCGGGATTCCACCTGCCCACGGGAGAGTCCGAGGTTTTCCGGGCCGAATGCCACATCATCAAAAACCGTCTCCCCCACAATCTGGCTGTCCGCCTCCTGGAACACCATGCCCACCTTCTGCCTTGCCTTTGCAGGATTTTTGGCCACAGACATCCCGTCTATGCGGACAGATCCATGCTGCGCCAGGAGCAGGCCGTTAAAATGCCGGAGCAAAGTGGTTTTGCCGCATCCGTTAGCGCCGGCGAGAACAACAAACTCCCCGGCGGAAATGGTAAGCGTTATGGCGTCCAGGGCCAGCGTCCCGTCCGGGAAACGATGAGACAGGTTTTCGACCTCAATGATTGCCACTACTGTCCCCTGCATCGAATAAAGTGCCGGCGACAAGAGGCCGCAGGGTTCCGGCAATCGGAAGGGCAGCGGCAATTTTGACGGCATCCCCCGGCAGAAAAACAAGCACGCCGGCAGTTAGCGCCTTTGTCCAGTCCAATCCGCTTAACATTTTCAGCCAGCACACCCCTCCTGCATAAACCACCACCGCGCCGCATACCAGCGATGGCATGCGTTTACTGCGTCGGGTATCGGCCTCGTTTAAAGATATCCCCGGTGGCCAGCATCTGGGGCCGACCCGCGACTATACCCAACGGCTTTTTCGCTTTGAATTGGCCGACGAGCAACCCGCGGCCTATCGCGCTGCGGCCCAAGCTTGGCTTGATCGGCT
>CAZWNV010000197.1:0-5481 GCA_964635265.1 uncultured Desulfobacteraceae bacterium | reverse complement strand
TTATAAAACAGACCATAGCTTTAGACCATAACTTTCCGTTACTTTCTGCAAAAATGCCGCTGCAGCGGAATAAACCGCTTTTTCCGAAGCCATCATCCTTTTGTTCCGGCAAAATGAAAAGAGCGGCTGCCCGCGCCGCCCTTTTCTCATATACCGTTGTGCCGGCACCGGCATTAGCCGGGCACGGAAACCGGCGCCGCCTGACCGATATAGTCAAGCGTCTCGTCATACTTGCTGCGCATGTCCACATGGGCGTCGTCAATCTGCTTCTTTTGCGGACTCCACTCCGAGGGGCACTCGTTTTTAAGCTGCGCAACCTTGTCTTCCAGGTCCTGAATCAGTATTTTCATGTCATTGAAATTGGCCCAGACCTTCTCCTTTTCGGCTGTTCCCAGCTTATCCGCGCGGGAGACAACATCAAAGAGCTTGGCTTTCCAGGACACGAGCTCCGCTTCCATTCCATTGCAAAAATCTTTTACGTCCATTTTCTTACCTCCTGTATCCTTCCCTTGTTGTTTACTGCAACCGGCCGGCGGCTCTATTTCTCCTTCAGCCGGCACTCCTCGTCCCATTCCGGGCAGACCTCACTTGCGGGGGCCGTGTACTTGGCCATGCATTCGCCGCATTCGAGCTCGATATTCGGAACGTCACCGTAGCGCTCCATCATTTCCTCGTAGCTCAAATGGGATACGGCGCTGCATCCGCATTGAGGACAACTCGTCTCCAACCTGTAGCGCTTTTTCTCATTCATAAAAAAACCTCCTTTTCTCGATTTAGAATAACTTATACAAAAGCACTTTCAAGCTGGTCGGCCAATTTTTCCGCAGAATCCACCGGCGGACGGCAGCTCTGGTGAAAACACGCATACGCAGCCGCGCCGCCATCCGGAAGGGCCGTATCTTCGGCATTCGCAATCACCCGGGCCAGGCGCTTTCTCTCTTCAGCGTTTTTGATCCGCACGATGCTCTGCCCGAGGCCGCCCATTCGCCGGCCTGTCTCGGTCATCCGTTCCGCATCCGCAGAGCCCTCACCTCCGGCGATCACCATGTGGACATGCACGGAATTGTCCAAAAGAACAGCCTTCAGCAGGGAGGGAACCGACTTGGGCAGCCGCGCCGCCTGCGCCGCCGCAGACCGGAACAGGCTCCGGCATGCGGTTTCGAAATCCGGATTTCCGGTAATCCGCGCAAGCCGCACCAGGCTGCAGGCGGCCACAGAAGCGGCCGACGGGGTGACATTGTCGGTGCCGTCTTTCATTGCAAGCACCAGCAGCGGATCATGCCCCCCCGGTGTCTGGTATACCGTCCCGGTAGCGGAATCGGTAAACAGCTCCAGAAACCGTTGCATCAGTCTGTCCGCCCATTGCAGATAAAAGGGGGAAAAATCCGCTGCGTACAGATCCAGCAGGCCCTGGACGAGGAAGGCATAGTCTTCGGAAAGCCCGTCAAACTTTGCCTCGCCCTCGCGCCAGCGCCGAAAGAGCCGCCCCGTTTCCGGATCATAGAGGCGGCTATATAGAAAATCCGCCGCACGCCTGGCTGCGGCGAGATATGTGGTATCCTGAAAAACGGGATAGGCCCGGGCCAGTGCGGAGATCATCAACCCGTTCCAGGCGGTCAGGATTTTATCGTCCAGATGGGGACGCGGTCTCTGGCAGCGTGCCGCAAACAGCATCTGCCCGGCCTCGGCCAGGATTTCGCGCACCTTCTCCTCCGGCAGATCAAAGCGCACTGCGGCCGCATCGATCGAGCGCACCCGGTGCAGGATGTTCTGCCCCCGGAATTCCCCAAACGGATCGTGGGCTGCGTTGCCTTCCTGCCGAACATCATAGAGGTAGCGGAAGAGCTCTTTGGCCAGCGGATCGGGGTGGCCGGAAAGCAGCGAATCCACCTGCCCGCTCGTCCACACGTAAAAAGCCCCTTCCCGCTTGTGCCCCGTGTTTTCCGGGCCCTCATCCGTTTGCTCGGGCACGGAGTCCGCATCCTCGGCAGAATAGAAGCCGCCTTCCGGATGGGTCATATCCCGCAAAACGTAGGCAATGGTTTCTTTTGCCACTTCCGCGTAGGTGCTCTGGCCTGTCATCTCCCAGGCTTCGGCATAGACCGGAATCAACTGGGCATTGTCATAGAGCATTTTCTCGAAATGGGGCACGTGCCATGCCGAATCCGTGGCATAGCGGTGAAAGCCCCCGCCGATGTGGTCATAAATCCCTCCGGCAGCCATGGCATCCAGGGTCCGGGTGAGCATGCGGAGCGCATCCTGTCCATGCAGCTGCGCCTCCCGGTTTTCCGTTGCAAACTGCCGGCAGGTGAGCAGAAAGTCCAGCACCGGCGGCATGGGAAACTTGGGAGCCTGGCCGAAGCCTCCGTTTCGGGCGTCAAAATCCGCGGTAAAAGTCTCCAGTGCCTGGCTGACAACCTCCAGACCCACTTCGGCATCCTCTTCGGGCGCCGCTGCACGGGAGAGGTGCTTTCGCAGGTGATCCACAATGGCGGAGGCGGAGGCCTCGATTTTCTCCCGCTGCCCGGGATCCTCCCAAAGTTCTGCAATCCGGGCCAGAACGTCCGGCCATCCGGGCATCTGATGCCGCGCACGCGGCGGAAAATACGTTCCGCCGAAAAAGGGCTGCCCTTGGGGCGTCAGAAATACGTTCAGAGGCCACCCGGCAGAGCCGGTAAGCGCGGAGACCGCGGAAATCAGAAAATTATCGATGTCCGGCCGCTCCTCCCGGTCGACCTTGATGCATACAAAAGAACGGTTCATCTGCTCCGCGATCTGCGGATCTTCAAAGGATTCCCGGGCCATGACGTGGCACCAGTGGCAGGTGGAATAGCCTACAGATACCAGAAGCGGCTTATTCTCCGCGCGGGCCCGCTCAAACGCCTCCTCTCCCCACGCATACCAGTCCACGGGCTGGGCTGCATGCTGGATGAGATAAGGGCTTTTCTCATCTTTCAAGTGATTGTAGCGGACTGTCTCGTTATGTGTCTCATGTTGCGTCATATCATTTGCATCCTTCTTTATACAGGGAGCGGCGGAGCCTGCGAGCTTTCCGGTTTTATTGGCTGTAGAGTTCGCTCTCCAGCCATTCCCGCACTTTCCCGTCCACCGCATAAACCCCCTTGTTGCGCCCCGTTGAGGCCATAAACCAGGCTTCCAGATCGGGGGGCATCTCGATTCGCGCCAGTTCCTCCGATCCCTCGGAATTTCGCCGGATCAGGTAAATGACCGGCCGCTCATCCCAGGCATAGACCACGAAGTAGTTGGATACATCCTCTTTGGAGCGGACCACCCGTCCATGAGCCCAGTTGTTTCCCCATTCCAGGTACAGGGTAACCGCCTCTTCCGGGGTCATGCTCCAGTCAATGGAATGAATCAGATCTTTATCCTGCTTGAGTTCCGCGATTTGCTGCATCATTTTGCCCCTCCTTCCCGGCAGAGCATCAGCACTGCCTGCCAGCCGTTTGTTTGTTCCTGTCTTGCCCACACAACTTTGCACTTTGCGTGCCAATCCGGACCTATGTTCCCCCGAGCCTCTACAACCCCCGGCCATGGGGCTTTGCCGAAGGACCGCAGCCGAAACCGGGGGTGTATCGATGCCGCACCAGTGAAACACACCGGCCGGCAATGAAACAACAGTGTATCAAGAAAATGATTCAATAACAGGACTCCTGCTGGGTTGGGCTATTTCAAAATCCTTGGAATTAAAAATTTTAATCTGTAAAATCAGTATATTGTTATGCAGATCATTGACCCTGTTTCGCCGGCGCTTATATTACATTGTGGCACAGGATTTGAAGGAACTGTCCATACATTCATTCGACTGCACGCATTGCCTGCAATGCAGCAGCCAACATGCAAAGCAACAGGAGGGCATATGCCAGAGAAAAGCAAAAATACCGGCAAGGAAAAAAAGGCTGTAGATCCCAAGGACTTCACGATCTGTGATGCAACTGCCCAGATGATCGGCAAAGCACAGAAGGACGGGGTGGACACCGCTTTCGACCGGGCGGCCAGCATGAAGGCATGCCCCATAGGGGCGGATTCTGCCTGCTGCAAGCACTGCTCCATGGGACCGTGCCGATTGAACGCCAAGGACCCCTATGCCAAGGTGGGGGTCTGCGGGGCCACGATTGACACCATTATGGCAAGAAATTTTGCCCGGATGGTGGCTTCCGGGGCTTCCGCCCATACCGACCACGGCATGTCCATGCTCGATGTTTTCCGGGAAGTGGTAAACGGCAACATTCCGGACTACAAGGTCAAAGACCACCTCAAGCTGGAATCCGTTGCACGCTCCGTGGGCATCGAGGTGGAAGGCAGGGAGCCCGAGGATATCGCCAGGGAACTCTATGAAGAACTGGAGCGTACCTATACCCAGGTGGACGGCGAGATCCCCTTTATGAAACGGGTGCCGGAGAAAACCCTGGAGAACTGGCGCAAACTGGGGATCGTGCCCCGCGGCTCCATGCGCGAGATCATGGAGCTCATGCACCGCACCCATATGGGGGTGGATCAGCATTATGAAAACATTACCCGCCAGTGCAGCCGAACGGCGCTATCCGACGGCTGGGGGGGCTCCATGGTTGCAACGGAGATCTCTGATATCCTCTACGGCACCCCGGTACCGGTGGCGGCTGACGTGAACATGGGGGTGCTCAAGGAAAACACGGTCAACGTGATCATTCACGGCCATGAGCCCAATCTGTTCGAATCCATGATGGAATCGGTCAACGAGCCGAGCCTTATCGAGGCGGCCAAAGAGGCCGGTGCCGAAGGCATCAACCTGGTGGGCATGTGCTGCTCGGGTGCGGAAATGCTGTCCCGGCACGGTGTGCCCCATGCCGGCAATTTCATGTCCACAGAGGCCATCCTGGTAACCGGCGCGGTGGATGCCATGGCCGTGGATGTGCAGTGCATCAAACAGGGGCTTTCCAAAGTGGCCGACTGCTACGGGACATACCTGTTTACCACCAACCCGCGCTGCCATATCGAGGGGGCCCAGCACATTGAGTTCCACGAGCATACGCCCAAGGAAACCACCGATGAAATCGTGATCAAGGCGATCTCGCGGTTCAAGAACCGGAAAATGCCGGTGCAGATCCCCCAGATCACCAACACGGGAATCCACGGATTTTCCCATGAATACATCAACTACATGCTCGGGGGCTCCTTCCGTGGCAGTTACACGCCCCTTAACGACAACATCATCAACGGCCGCATCCGCGGGGTTGCAGGAGTTGTCGGCTGCACCAACCCCCGGGTCAAGCACGACCACGTGCATGTGGAACTGGTAAAGGAGTTGATTAAAAACGACGTCCTGGTGCTCCAGACAGGCTGCTCGCAGATATCGCTGGCAAAGGCCGGGCTCTTGACCCCCGAAGCCGCCTGCCTGGCAGGCCCCGGGCTTCGTGAGGTGTGCGAGGCCGTCGGCATGCCGCCGGTGCTTGGGATGGGCTCCTGCGTGGACAACAGCCGGAT
>CAZWNV010000196.1:0-5495 GCA_964635265.1 uncultured Desulfobacteraceae bacterium | reverse complement strand
CCGCCATAGGCCTCCATGTTGGAGGGGGAATTGTGGGTTTCCCCCGTGATCACGTAATAATGGTCCTTGTCAAAGCGCCCCACTCCGGCGTTGTCCCATAGCACCGAGACCACCCAGTCCTTTTTTTCCGCAAGCGCCAGGGTGGGTTTCTGGATAAAGGTCTGAAAGAGGTTGTCGATCACCTCGCTTTTCCCGGTATCGGCGTCCCGGTACCGGAAAAGGCCCTGGAAAGTATTGTGGTTGCAGTGGTCGCTTCGTGCCTGGGAGATGTATTCGAGTTCGACGTCCGTGGGATCGGAGAGCCCCACCGGCTCCCGGTCCGCCTTTACCCGGGAATCCAGAAAATATTGGCGGATCACGGGAATGTCGGCCGGATTTAAGGCAAGATTGCGCTCATCACTGATCCGCTGCAGGGCGGCATCCGAGTCGATACCGATGGCGGCTACCGTGGGCCGGTGGTCGAGATACACCTTGGGGATAACAAGGCCTATGCCCTCTTCCGGATCCCACTCGCCTGCAGAATAGAGACGCACCTGCTGAATGATCTCATTGGAGAGCAGCTCTTTTGCAATGAGCTCGGCATCCGCGCGTTCCAGCTGCGGGCCGCAGATGCAGTAGCGCCGAGAGGTATACACATAGGCGCCTTCGGGGAAATGGATCTCCAGCACATCCTCTATGGCCTCGACCGCGGTGCTGCCGGGATTATCCCGCACCCCGGGACGGTAGCCCACCCAGACGCACCAGTCAAAATCCACGGAAAGCGGGGCATAGGATGAGATCTGGGTTACCGGATTGGTAAAGATCTCCTGCCGGATCCGCTCCAGCTGCTGCCCGGAAAGCTCGGCATCGATGGTCAGCACGTGCACGGTGCGCACCGCCTGGACAGGCAGATCAAACCAGGCGGCAGCCTTTTTGCGCACGCCTTCGCCTTCGGCATCAAACAGTTCCGGTTTCAGCGTAATTTCCAGCCGATGGGCCATATAGCCAAATTCCCCTGCATAACGCGAAAACCCCATGCGGCACAGGCCTCCGGGCACCTGCGCCCGTTACCCTTTATTCCGCCCCCGCCGCCTTTTCTCAGCCGGAGACGATCCGCATGATATCGTTGTAAAATACAAACACCATGAGCATCATCAGCAGCAGAATGCCAACCTGCTGGGCAATCTCGCGGGTTTTTAAACTCACCGGCCGGCCTGTTGCGGCCTCAATGGAAAAAAACAGGAGGTGGCCGCCGTCCAGAACCGGTATGGGCAGCAGATTCAATATCCCCAGGTTAATGCTCACCAGTGCGATGAAGAACATGAGATTGACCGCCCCCTCCTCCGCCTGCTCACCGGCCATCTGGGCGATCATGATGGGGCCGCCCAGGGTTTTTACGGAAACAGCCCCCTCAATGAGCTTGACCACACTGACAATGGTGAGCTTGGTAATCAGATACGTCCGGTAGAGGCTCTCCCCGCCTGCTTCCAGCAGACCGAGCTCCTTGCTCAGGGTATCGCCCGAGGCGGTGATGCCGATCACGTAGCGCGAGGTTTTCTCGCCGAAAATATTCTCCGTGCTCTGTTTCTCCGGGGATACCCGGATCTCCACGGTTTCCGTCCCCCGCTTGACCCGTAGTTCCAGGGCCCTTCCCCGGCTGCCGCTTATATAATCGGCCATCTCCGACCAGTGCTCCACCTCGTGGCCGTTTATAGCAACAATCCGGTCGCCTTCCGCAATACCTGCCGCCGCAGCAGGCGATTCCTGGCTGACTTTTCCCACAACCGGCTCTAACACCCGGATGCCGGAAATGGAGAAGACCATAAAAAATATCAGTACAGCCAGAAAAAAATTGAAAAGCGGCCCTGCCGCAACGATCAGCATGCGCTGCGCCACCGGCTTGTGGGTAAAGGAGCGGGCCAGATCCTCCCCGGAGATCTCTTCATCCGGCTGCTCGCCAACCATCTTGACGAACCCGCCCAGGGGCACGGCGGAGAGGCAGTACTCGGTGCTGCCGACGGTTTTGCTCAGGATTTTGGGCCCGAATCCCAGGGAGAACTTCTGCACCCCCACCCCAAAGGCCTTGGCACAGAGAAAATGCCCCAGTTCATGAAAAAAAATCAGGACCCCTAAAACAACCACAATGCCGATGACCATGCTCATGAAAAAATCCCCCCGCCGTTTCGCGCCACCCATTGAGAAGCAGTCTGCCGCGCCTCCCGGTCCGCCTCCAGGATCGTTTCCACTCCGGGGGCGCCAATGCGCTCATGAGCGGCCAGGGCGGCCTCGATCAACTGCGGAATCTGGAGAAAAGCGATCCTTTCGTTTAAAAAGGCATCCACCGCCACCTCATTGGCTGCATTCAACACCGCGGGCATGGTGCCCCCGCTCTCGCAAGCCCGGCAGGCAAGCGCCAGGCAGGGGAACTTCTCTGTATCCGGAGGCTCGAAGCTCAGGGTATGGATATCGGCGAAATCCGGTGCTGCTATTTGCGTCGGCAGCCGCTCCGGGCCGGAAAGGGCGTAGGCGATCGCCCCCTTCATGTCCGGCAGGCCCATCTGGGCCATCACCGCCCCGTCCTGGAAGCATACCATGGAGTGCACGATGCTCTGCGGATGAATCACCACCTGGATGCCGCTCTCCGGCATTGCAAAAAGATGCGATGCCTCGATCACTTCCAGACCTTTGTTCATCAGCGTTGCCGAGTCGATACTGATTTTGGCTCCCATCCGCCAGGTGGGGTGGGCCAGGGCATCCTGCGGCCCGATCAGCGGAAACCGCTGCCGGGAAAGGTTGCGGAAAGGACCGCCGGATGCGGTCAAAAGAATTCTGCTGACATCCTGGCGCCGGTTGCCGCAGATGCATTGGAAGATGGCGCTGTGCTCACTGTCGATCGGCCGGATCGCAGTGCTGCAGCGGGCCGCCTCGCTCATCACCAGCTCGCCGGCCATCACAAGCGTTTCCTTGTTGGCAAGCGCCAGCTCTTTTCCCGCACGGACTGCAGCCAGCGTGGGCAAAAGCCCCGCGCTGCCAACCATTGCGGACACCACCGTATCCACGCCTTCCATTGTTGCAGCCGCCCGGTAGCCGGCTTCGCCGGCCATAATCTCCGTGGGCGTATCAGCGGCAAGCATGCTTTTCAGCTTCCGGGCCCCGTCCTCCTCATAGACGGCAGCCAGATCCGGGCGGAACTGCTCAACCTGAGCCGCCAGCAGCTCAATGTTGTTTTTTGCAGTAAGCGCCCGCACGGCAAACCGCTGCGGAAACATCTCCGCGACCGCCAGCACGTTGCGGCCGATGGAACCGGTGGCGCCGAGAATGGCAAGATTCTTCATACAAACAGAACCAGAATGTATTTTTTTACCAGATAGGCGGTCGGCGCAGCAAACAAAAGCGCGTCCAGCCGGTCCAGAAGCCCGCCGTGGCCGGGAAGCAGGCTGCCTGAGTCCTTGATCTGCTTTACCCGCTTGAACTCGGATTCAAAAAGATCGCCCGCCTGGCCCGCAGCACCGACAGCGACACAGAAAACAAGGCATCCCGCCGGCGGAAGAGCGGGCAAGAACAGCAGCATAAAACCAAAGCCCACCCCGATATTGACCAAAAGCCCGCCAATCGCGCCTTCCACGGTTTTGCCCGGGCTTATGGCGGGGGATAACTTATGCCGGCCGAAAAACCGGCCTGCATAAAAAGCCCCTGCATCTCCTGCAAAAATAATAAACAGAAGGAAAAAAATCCAGCGCAGCCCGTTGGGATCCATCCGTAACAGAATCAGTGTGGAAAGGGCAAGCGGGATATAGATCAGGCCCTGCATCTGCCTGGACACCACCTCAACCACGCTGCTGCTGATTTTAAAGCGCCGGAGGGACAAAATCGCCGCGGCAAGGCCGTTGGCAAGGATGATATCCGGAACATAGCGCCAGCCCGAAGCATATACCGCATACAGCAGGGCGAAACCGGCAGCGAATCCCAGAAGGGGAATCATCATGCCGGCTGCATCTTTCAGGCCGGACAGGACAATGCGGTAGTATTCCCACAAACATATCAGGGCAAGCAGGGCGATAAACAGGGCAAAGGGGCCGGGAGGCGCCTTTATCAGAAGGGCGGCAAGAACCGGGATGGCCGCGATGCTGGTGAGCCAGCGCTTCCCGTGCATGATCTCACACCCGCCCGAACCGGCGTTCGCGCTTCTGATAGTCCCTGAGAATGCCGACGAGTTCCTCCCGGGTCAAATCCGGCCAGAGGGTTTGGGTAACATGGATTTCGGAGTAGGCGATCTGCCAGAGAAGAAAATTGCTGACCCGCATTTCCCCGCTGGTACGGATCAAAAGTTCGGGATCCGGTATGTCCGCTGTATACAGGAACCGGGCGAAGAACTCCGGAGTAATGGCCGATGGCTCCAGATGCTGTTCCCGGGCCTGGAAGATGAGCTTTCGCACCGCTTCGACAATTTCCGTGCGCCCGCCGTAGCTAAGCCCCAGGTTCAGGCACATGCCGGTATTGCCTGCGGTGGCGCTCAAAACGGAGTCCAGCGCAGCCCGCACATCTTCCGGGAGCCGCTCAATCTGACCGATGGCGTTGAGGCGGATGCCGTTTTCCATCATCTCCTGCTTCTCATCGGCCAGAAATTTTTTGAGCAGCCCCATAAGGGCGCTCACCTCTTTTTCCGGCCGTTCCCAGTTCTCCGTGGAAAAGGCATAGAGGGTCAGGTAGGAAATCCCGATCTCCCGGCAGGTCCTAACCACCATGCGCACGGTTTCCGCACCCTTTTCATGGCCCTTGATGCGGTTTAACAGCCGCTTCTGGGCCCATCTTCCATTGCCGTCCATGATGACGGCAATATGGGATGGCAGCTTCCCGGGATCCAGACCGGTATTGGCCAGATTAGAGCTCAAGAACTTCCTTCTCTTTATCCTTGTAGATCGAATCGATCTCTTTTATGTGCTCATCGGTCAATTTCTGGATGTCCTCCTGCGCCTTGAAGACATCGTCCTCCGAGGCGTCCCCGTCCTTTTTGAGCTGCTTGAGGGTGTCGTTGGCCTCGCGCCGGACGTTGCGAACAGCAACCCGGTAATCCTCGCACATTTTGTTCACCTGCTTGACGATGTCTTTCCGCCGGTCCTCGGTAAGCGGCGGGATGGTAATCCGGATGATCTTCCCGTCGCTGGAAGGCGTCAAGCCTAAATTGGACTTCAAAATCGCCTTTTCAATGCTGTTTACCGAAGAGACGTCCCAGGGCTGAATGGTAATCAACCGGCTTTCCGGAACAGAAAGGGTGGCCAGTTGATTGAGGGGGGTCATGGTACCGTAGTACTCCACCCGGATATCATCGAGCAGACTGAGCGAGGCTCTGCCCGTACGAATCTTTTTCAGCTCCGCCTTGAGGGCATTGACGGACTTATCCATCTTCTCTTTGGCTTCCTGCTTCACCTCGTCAATCATAGCGTGTCTCCACTTTAAAATACCTGATGGCTTCGTAAAAAGCGGTTTATTCCGCTGGCACGGAACTTTTGCAGAAA
>CAZWNV010000195.1:0-5575 GCA_964635265.1 uncultured Desulfobacteraceae bacterium | reverse complement strand
CGCCGATATCGAGCGCCAGGCCCCCAATGTCAACCGCATGGAACTGCTCGGCGCGGAGGTTATCCCCGTGGATTCGGGCACCGGTACCCTCAAGGACGCCATGAACGAGGCCATCCGCTACTGGGTGGCCAAGGTCCGGGACACCTACTACGTGATCGGCTCGGTGGCCGGCCCCCACCCGTATCCCCACATGGTGCGCGAATTCCAGAAAATTATCGGCGAGGAGAGCCGGCGGCAGATCCTGGAGGCCGAAGGCCGTCTTCCCGACCTGCTGGTGGCCTGCGTGGGCGGGGGCAGCAATGCCATGGGCCTTTTTCATCCGTTCATGAACGACCCGGTGGCCCTGCTGGGCGCAGAAGCCGCGGGAACGGGCATTGCCTCCGGCAAACATGCAGCCACCCTGTGCGCGGGCACGCTGGGCGTTTTGCACGGTTCCAAATCCTACCTGCTGCAGGACCGCTTCGGCCAGATCCAGGAAGCCCACTCCGTCTCCGCCGGCCTGGACTACCCGGGCGTGGGCCCGGAGCACGCCCTGCTCAAGGATTTTGAGCGCGCCCGCTACGTGGCGGTCGAGGACGGCCAGGCCCTGGAGGCATTTCACCTGCTCTGCCGCAAGGAAGGCATTATCCCCGCACTGGAGAGCGCGCACGCGGTGGCCGCAGCCATGGAGGAGGCGAAAAAACGCCCGCCCGAGGAGGTCATCGTGGCCAATCTCTCCGGCCGGGGCGACAAGGACCTCGGCATTGTCGCATCTGTGCAGGAATCCCGGGGATAACCCCGAAAAAGCCAATTTCAGCCAAGGAGCGTATTTTCCATGAACCGGATTGATCATACATTCCAAGAACTGGCCGCCAAACAGGAAACCGCACTGGTCGGCTTTGTTACAGCCGGAGATCCGGATATTGAAACCTCGCAGCGCATCATCACCACCATGTGCGAAAACGGCGTGGACATCCTGGAGCTGGGGGTCGCCTTCTCCGATCCCACGGCGGACGGCCCGGTTATCCAGCGGGCCTCCACCCGGGCGCTGCAGCAGGGCGTGAACCTGCAAAAGGTCCTGGAAATGACCGCCCGACTCCGCCGCACAAGCAGCGTGCCGGTCATTTTGTTCAGCTACTACAACCCCATCATGGCCTACGGCGCGGACGCCTTCTACAAAGACGCCATGGACGCAGGCGCAGACGGGCTTCTGGTAGTGGATCTGCCGCCCGAGGAAGCAGAAGAACTGATCGGGGAGTGGGATCCCGCCGCCTTCTCCCTGATCCGGCTGATCGCGCCGACAACACCGCCCAAACGAATGGAGAGGATCAGCGCCGCTGCGTCGGGTTTCCTCTACCTGGTCTCGACAACCGGCGTCACGGGCAGCGGAGGCATTGACACAACAGAGGTGGAGCGGCAGACCGCAATGCTGCGTGCCGTTGCCCGACTGCCCATCTGCGTGGGCTTCGGCATCTCCACCCCGGAGCATGTTGCCGCGATTTCCGGTTTTGCCGAAGGCGTGGTCATCGGCAGTGCGTTTGAACGCATTATCGAAGAAAACCTGCACGCCCCGGACCTGCCGAATATGATTGCAGCCCAGACCGCTGCATTCAAGGCGGCTGCAAGAGACCGGCAGAACTGATCCCGATCCCGTAGAACCGGGTTTGGCAGGACCGGCCCCTGTAGACACAGGCTCGGCCCGGCGGCTCGTTCGGCTCAAGGGCATCCAGGAAAAGCCGGTCCCCCGGAATCCGGGGGTGGAAACAAGGCTTGACGCATGCGGCGAGACGAACTACTATAGTGTTCGTTGAGGCCGCTGCTGCAGCAACCGCATGATTTCCCATCCGCTTGTGGTCTCGCTCGTCCTGCCTTGTACGGGTCCAGCGCGAACATGCGCTGCCATTCAATAACCCTGGAACGGGAGGTTGCCAATGATTCTTGCATCCCGGCAGCAAATCGAGCAGTACACGCAGCAGGGGGTCTGGGGAGAGAAGACCCTCATCGAGGACTTCCGGGGCCACGCCCGGACCATGCCAACACGAACCGCCATCGTTGATCCCCCCAACAAGGAGGGGCATACCGGTACGGCACCGGAGCGCATCACCTACGCCGAGCTTGACAAGGCCGTGGAATCCACCGCCGCCGCCCTGCGCGAGGCCGGCATCGGAAAAGACGATGTGGTCCTCGTCCAACTACCCAACTGCTGGGAGCTGGCCATGCTCTACCTGGCCGTGGCCCGGGCAGGGGGAACGATCTCACCGGTGCCCATGCAGTGGCGGAAAAAGGAAATCGGCTACGTCTGTGATCTGGCCCGGGCACGGGCTTTCTTCACGGTGGAGGAGTTCCACGGCTTTGCCCACGGGCAGATGGGCCGGGAGCTTGCGGAAAAGACCGAATGCCTGGAAAAGGTGTTCTCCTTCGCGGACCTGCGGGCCATGGCCCAAAGCGGCGGCGCCCTGGATCCCGGGGACATGCCCGTCGGAGGCAACGACATCTTCACCATCTGCTGGACCTCCGGCACCGAGGCCCGGCCCAAGGGCTGCCCGCTGAGCCACAACAACTGGCGCTGCCAGTCCTCGCTGGCCCTTGCCGGCGGAGCCGAGCCGGGTGATGTCATGCTCACCGCGGGACCTCTGGTCAACATGGCCTCGGTGGGCACCGTATTTATCCCCTGGATCCTCTACGGCGGCACCATGGTGCTGCATCACCCCTTTGATCCGGCCCTGCTGCTGAAACAGATGGTGGAGGAACAAATCAACTACACCCTGCTGGTGCCCGCGGTGGTCAACCTGATCCTGAAACACCCCATGGCCGAAGGCATCGACCTCTCCTCCATCCGCTCCATCACGGTGGGCTCCGCCCCGCCCTCCCTCTGGGCCATGGAGGAGTTCAAAAAACGCTGGGACATCGACATCGGAAACATCTGGGGCCAGAATGAAGGAACCGCTATCATCTCCGGCGTGGAAGACGTGCCGGACATGCAGACCCGGGTCAACTGCCTGCCCCGCTACGGCGCCCCGGGCATTACCTGGTCCATCGACATGGCTTCCCGCATCCAGACCAAGCTGGTGGATGCAGAAGGCAGGGAACTCACCGAAGAAGGCGCTGTGGGCGAGCTCCTCTACCGCGGCCCCAACGTGATCCCGGGCTATTTCAACCGGCCGGATCTCAACGAAAAGGCCTTTGACAAGGAGGGCTACATCCATACCGGGGATCTCTTCCGGCTTGCGGGCGACCGGTATCTGCAGTTTTTCGACCGGGCCAAGGACATTATCATCCGGGGCGGCTACAACATCAGCGCCCAGGAAGTGGAAAACACCCTGCTTGCACACCCCAAAGTCCAGGATATCGCTGCGGTGGGCATGCCCGACGACAGCCTCGGCGAGCGCGTCTGCGTATACGCGGTGCCTGCCCCGGGACAGGAGCTTGCCCTGTCCGATCTGACCGAGTACATGCGCGAGCAGGGCGTGGCCGTTTACAAGTTCCCGGAACGACTGGAAGTCGTGGAGAGCCTGCCGCGCAACCCGGTGGGCAAACTGTTGAAAAAAGACCTGCGCGAGGATCTTCGCGGCAGAATCGAGCAGGAGTAGCAGCCTACAGGCGCCAGAAACGAATCCCGTTTCCCGTCATTTCAGCGGGATCCAGGATGGATTTCACATCAATCAGGCAGCCCTCCGGGGCCAGCATGGCCTTGAACTGCCCGGCCGTGACGCTTTGGTAGGCCCTGTGGCCGACCGCTAAAATCACGGCATCAAGTTCCGCCAGGGACTGCCACGGCACAAGCTCGACGCCGTAGAGGGCGCGTGCCTCCTGCGGATCCGCCAGGGGATCGTGGACGAGGGTGGCCACCCCGTAATCGGCCAGCTCTTCAAGAATCACCCGTACACCGGAGTTGCGCAGGTCCGCACAGTCCTCCTTGAAGGTCAGCCCCAGAATCCCCACCCGGGCTTTTTTGATATTGCCGCAGACCTGGATCATGAGCTTGACCGCCTTTTCGGCAATAAACCTGCCCATATTGTCATTGATGCGGCGGCCGGCAAGGATGACCTGGGGATGATAGCCCGAGGTTTCCGCCTTGTATGTCAGGTAGTAGGGATCCACCCCGATGCAGTGGCCGCCCACCAGCCCGGGCCGAAACGGCAGGAAGTTCCATTTGCTCCGGGCGGCCTTGAGCACGTTCGTGGTATCGATTCCCAGCTTGTCAAAGATCAGGGAGAGCTCGTTCATCAGCGCGATATTCAGGTCCCGCTGCGTGTTCTCGATCACCTTGGCCGCCTCCGCCTCCTTGATGGAGCCTGCGCGAAAGATGCCCGCGCTGATAATGGAGCCGTACAGATCGGCCAGCAGCTCCAGGGTCTGGCTGTCATCGCCGGAGACCACTTTGACGATGTCTTCAAGCCTGTGCTCTTTGTCCCCGGGGTTGATCCGCTCCGGGGAGTAGCCCACGTGAAAGTCGCGCCGCCATGCAAGCCCGGACCCCGCCTCCAGTATGGGCACGCAGACCTCTTCTGTGGCGCCGGGATACACGGTGGATTCAAACACCACGACCGCCCCGGGCTTCATGTGCCTGCCCGCGGTTTCCGCAGCGCCCATGAGCGGGCCCAGATCCGGCTGCCGGGCCTTGTCAATGGGGGTGGGCACGGCGACGATGATCACGTCCGCCCGGGCCAGGCTCTCCGGGCTTGCGCTGAACTCCAGGCGGGCGGCGGCCTGCATCTCCTCCCGCGAGACCTCGCCTGTGGGATCCACGCCCTGCTGCAGCGAAGCCACCAGGGACTCCCGGATATCATAGCCGATGGTGGGGTATTGCCGCGCGAAAGTGACCGCAACGGGCAGGCCCACATAGCCCAGCCCGATTACCGCAAGGGTTTTCTCTGTTTCCGCCATGATCAAATATAGCCTTTCTTGCCCAGAAACAGCAGGATCTCCTGTGCCGCCTCAACAGGGGTCATATCCGTTGTATCCAGGCGGATTTCCGGGTTCTGCGGCTCTTCATAGGGGTCATCCACTCCGGTAAAGCCTTTGATAAGCCCGGCCCGCGCCTTGGCATACATGCCCTTGCGGTCCCGCTTTTCGCATTCTTCAATGGGGGTGGACACATGCACCTCGATAAAGCCGCCGTATTCCTCTATCACCTCTCGAATTTCCCGCCGCGTGTAATGATAGGGCGCAATGGGGGCGCAGATGGCGATGCCCCGGTTTTTTGTAATCTCGCTGGCCACGAACCCGATGCGCCGCACGTTGATATCGCGGTGTTCCCTGCTGAAGGAGAGTTCACTGGAGAGGTTGCGCCGGACGATATCACCGTCAAGCAGGGTCACCGGCCGGTCGCCGATCTCCAGGAACCGGGAATAGATCACCTTGGCAATGGTGGATTTGCCGGCCCCGGAGAGCCCGGTCAGGAAAACCGTGAACCCCTGGCGCCGCGGCGGGGGATAGGCTTTCTGCAGCTCCTCCACCACCTCGGGAAAGGTCGCCCAGTCCGGAATCCGCCGCCCCTCCCGGATTCTTTTGCGGATATCGCTGCCGGAGAGCGAAATCGTCTCCGTTCCCTCGGGCACCTGATCCACTGAGCGATACTCATCCTCGAAAGGCA
>CAZWNV010000194.1:0-5590 GCA_964635265.1 uncultured Desulfobacteraceae bacterium | reverse complement strand
CTAAGTCTCATAGGCATAGTGCGCTTCCTGGTGCATCCATGGAATGAAACTTAAGGTGAAATTTCTGTCCGCGGTTTTTTCCCCGGCTGTTATCTTGACGCCATCACGTACAAGCACGGCATCAGAAAAAGGGCTACCAGCACTTCCATGCCCAGCCCCCCGATGGCGGCCACGGCCATGGGCTGCAGCATGTCGCCGCCTTCGCCCAGGTTCAGCGCCAGCGGCAGAAAACCCATCATGGTGGTCACCGATGTCATGAGCCTGGGACGCAGGCGGATTTGGGCGGCCTGTATAACCGCCTGCCGCGAGGTCAATCCCTTTTGAAATTCAAGATCGCCGGCATAGGTCAAAAGCAGCACCCCGTCGTTTACGGTTGCCGCCACAACCACCATCACCCCTATGATCACTGTTGCCCCAAGGGGCAGGCCCGATGCATGCATTACAAACACCGACCCTGCCAGGCAGACCGGAACGCAGGAAAGGATCAGGGCAGGCAGCTTTACGCTGTTAAACTGCACGGTCAGCACGATAAAGGAAAAAAACAGGGCAAAGGCGAGTACTGCAAGCACTGTATCCTTCATGTCATCCATCATTTCCGCGTTTCCGCCAAATGAAAATCCATAGCCTGCCTGCCGGTCGATTTGCGCCAGGGCGCCCCGCAGCTCATTGACCCCGCCTGCCAGGTCGCCGCCGGCCATATCTGCTTCAACGGTGATCTGTTTAATCTGATTTTCCCGGATGATTTCCACCGGGCCCGAGGCGGCAGCTACATCGGCGATGTCTCTCAGCCGGATGGGATCGTCCTGGCTGCTCTTGATAATCAGGTTTTCTACGTCCAAGCGGCTGTTCAGGTGTTTTTCCGGGACCAGCACGCGAATATCGTAGTACTCAGTACCATAGCGAAAACGTGTGGGTACGGCTCCGGTGATCAGTGACCGCAGAGATTCGGCTGCGTCTGCAACCGAAACCCCCAATTCGGCTGCTTTAGTGCGGTCGACTGTGATTTGATACTCTGGTTTGCTCTGGTCCATGGACAAAGATACGTTCTCGAATGAATTCAGGCCCCTGATGGCTTGCATGGTTCGTTCGGCCAGGTCCCCGAGGATCTCCATATCCCGGCCCTGGACCTGGACGATGATATCTGCGGCGCGCAGGCCCTTGATGCCCTTGATGGGCATCTGTCTGGCCATTATTTTGCCTCCCGGCGGCTGGAGAGGGCCGAGCTTTTTGCGTAAAAACCCGACATAGTCCACTGTGCTGATATCCCGTTCGGCCCGGGGGACAAGTTGGATGTCCACCTCGCCTTCGTTGGCGACTTCATAAGTGGTCAAGCCCTTCACCTGTCCGCCCGCCAGGGCAAATGTGCTTTCAATCCGGGGATCATCGGCCACCTGTCTTTCGATTTTTTCCAGCACATGGTTGGTTTCGTGCACGGACGCGCCTGTGGGCATTTTCACCTTGATCATGATCCGGCCGTCGTCAATCAGGGGCAGAAATTCCCCGCCCAGCCGTCCGAGCAGGACAAAGGCCGCGACCAGGGCCAGAAGAAAAACCGCCATTACCGCCCATCGCACCCTGAGGGCACCTGCCAGCACTCGGCCATAGAAATCGGTGAAACGGGCAAAAAGGCGTTCAAACCGGCCGGATTTGTCTTTTGGCCGGGTTTTGCCAAGCAGCATAAAGGTTATCATCGGGGTCACGGTTACGGCCACGGCAAGGCTGATGACGACTATGCCGGAAATCACCAGGATCAGTTCCCGGAACAGCAGGCTGACCAAGCCCGGAACAATGAGAAAAGGCACAAACAGGGCCAGAAAAGAAAGCGTTGCCGCCACCAGGGCCTGGCCCACCTCGTCGGTTGCGGCCACCGCATTGCCGGCGGTATCTTTTCCGGGGTGTTCACGACGCAGCCGGGAAATGTTCTCCACCACCACGATGGAATTATCCAGCACCACGCCTATGGCCACGATCAGTCCGCCCAGGGAAAAAATATTCAGGGAAAATCCCGCCAGCTTCATAAGCCCGAAATTGATTACCAGGGTAATCGGCAGGCAGGTGGCCATGATTGCCACCTGCCTGGCACTGCCCAGAAACAGATAGACCACGATGATCAGCAGAACTGCCGCGGTAATGGCGGCATTGCGTACCCCGGTGAGGGCCTGCTTAACGTACTCCGCCTGGTCTTCCACATAGCCGAGCCTGAGCCCTTCCGGAAGCTCCGGCTGAAGGTTTTCCATGAGCCGGCCCACATTTTCAGCGGTCTGCACGGTGTTGGCCTCTGCTTCCTGGAGCACGGAAACCTTGACGCATTGCTCGCCGTTAAACCGGGTGATGATCCGCTGATCCTCGTGGCTGTCTGCCACTTCGGCGATGTCCCGCAGGTAGACCTTGCGGTGTCCTTCCCCGGCCACCGACACTTCCCCGATGTCATCGAGTGTTTCATATTCGCCCATTGTCCGGGCGATAATCTCCCTGGGGCCTTCCGTGATCCTACCGCCGGTGAGTTCCACGTTCTCTGCATCAACCCGGTCGATGATTTCATTTAAGGAAAGGCTGTGTTTTTCCATGGCTGACGGATCGAGTTCAATGCGGATTTCGCGCTCGAGCCCGCCGATGATTTCCGTTCCTGCCACACCCCTCACCGCAAGAATACGGTCCTGGAGCCAGTTGTCCGCCCAGTCCCTTAGTTTGACCGGGTCCCACAGTTCCGAACTGACTGTAAGCTGCATCACAGGAAGCTGGGAGGGATCCGATTTGAATACATAAGGGGCTTCAATATCCTCGGGCAAATCCTGTTCTGCCCGGGTTAAGGCGGCCAGTACGTCCTGGAAGGCCACATCAATGTCCGCGCCATACTCAAAATGCACATCCAGGGAATAAACTCCCTCCATTGAAGAAGATTCCAGATAATCCAGCCGGTCCACCGTGGCCATGAGGCGCTCCACGGGATCGGCGATCTCTGTGTCGATTTCCTCGGGCGTGGCCGCCGGCCATTGGATCTGTATTTTGACAAGGGGGTAGGTGATATCCGGTAGGTAGTCCACCGGAAGGCGCCAGAGCCCATACAGGCCAAGCACCACCAGGGCGACAACAATGGCGCTTGCGGCAAGCCTGCGATGGATGGCATAATCCGTGATCTTCATTGCTGCCCGCCTTCGGCATTGCCTTTCTGCTTGGCAGTCGGTTCCGTTGTATTCCGGGAGTTCCCTTTTTCCGGTTGTTCGCCTTTGGCAAGGCGAACAACAGTACCGGGTTTGAGTTTCTGATTGCCAGCCACTACAACCTTGTCTCCGGCACCTACGCCGGACAGGATCTGGATTTGCTTTTCTTCCTCGATGCCGGTTTCTACCCCGCGTTGTTCGGCCTTGCCCTCCCGGACCACAAAAACCGACTCGCCTTGTGGTGTGGAGACAATAGCTTCCCTGGGCACCATAATGGCATCATCGTGTTCTTCCAAAACCATCTGTAGCCGGGCGAACATGCCGGGCAGCAGATCAAGCGGCTTATCCGGGACAATTTCCATAGTTCGGGTGCGCATGCGGTCATCCAGGTAGGGATATATTCGTGTAATGCGGCCATGCACGGATTTTTGGGGGTAGGCGTCGAGGCGGATATCCACCCTCATATCAGGGCTTATTGCCACTGCGTACCTTTCCGGCACTGCTGCACGGATCACCAGGCTGTCCGGGTCGTACATTTCCATGAGCACCGCTCGCGGGGCGACAAACTCGCCCTCTTTGACCTCCAATCGAGAAACCACTCCATGCCAGGGAGCGGTAATTGTGTAATCTCCGGCCGACTCCCGGGCCTGAATCAATTGGGCCTTGATGTTTTCATATGTTGCTTTGGCGTGATCAAGCTCTTCTTCGGCAAGGGCCTGGCTTGCCACGAGTTCACGGATTCTGCGCAGCTCGTTTTTTTCTTTCTTGAGTTCTTCCCGCAAAGAGGCAATCAGGGCTTTTGCGCCCTGTTTGCGTCCTATCAGAACAAGCTTTTCACCTGCTTTTACCCGGTCGCCTTCACGCACACTTATATTTTCAACCGGCCCCTCTGCGGGTGAAGCCAGGCGTGCCACACGATATGCTTCCACCGTACCGGACAATTCCAACCTGCGGGAGACAGTAGATTGCTCTGCTGCGGCCACTTCGACGACCCGGGCTTTTTGGGGCTTTATCTCCCGGCTGCTTTCTTTGTCTTTGGCCGGCATTGCTTGGAGAATTAGAATACCGGCTGCTGCAAACATTGCCGGAATCAAGGTCATAAGAATAATCCGTTTTTTCATATTTCTCCTGTGGCAAGCTTGAGCCGGGCCATCGCAGTCCGCAGCTCGGCCAACACTTCGTAGTAGGTGGTTTCCGCCCCCAAAAGCGCATCCTGGGCATCGAGCACATCTACAATCGTCCCTTTGCCAAGGTCATATCTTTGTTGTTCGATGCGCAGACTTTCCCGTGCCTGGGCAATGGTTTTTTCAAGGGCTGCCGCCCGTTTTTCAGAGGATTCGATATCAGCCAGGGCGGTTTCAATCTCCAGCCGGATTTGAAGTTCGAGCTCGCGAAGCCGCTTTTGGGCAGCCGCAAGTTCGGCACGCTGCTCCCGAATTTCGGCCTTGACCCTTCCACCTTCAAAGAGAGGTATTTCCACCCCCAAACCAATGCTGCCCTCATCACCGAATTCGTCACCTTTTCCGCTCGTCTGCCCGGCTGCCCCGCTCCAGCCATAAGCGCCTTGAAGGGAAATCACCGGCCAGCGCCCGGCTCTGGCCGCATCCACGTATCTGGCCTGCGCTTCCAGGGCAGATTTTTCCGCCAGGTAGTCGTCACGCGATTCCCATGCCTTTTCCAGGGCGGTGCCCGGGTCCTGAGCCACAGCTTCTGTCGACCGTGCCAGTTCGTCCTGCAAAGAGACCTCGTCCACCCCTCCTGACAATCCGAGAAGATTTGCAAAGGTGCGGCGCTGGATATCTATAACATTCTTTTCCTTCACCAATTCCTGCCGGACATCAGCCAGTCGGACTTCAGTGCGCATCCGGTCCACGTGGGCGGCCTTTTTCCCCTCCACCAGTGCGTCCACGCGCCTCAGGTGCTCTGTCAGTGTTTGCCGCGAAAACTCGAGGGCTTCGATTACATGGCGCTGGGCGAGAATATTGAAAAACAGGCTGGAAACATTAAAAACCAGCTCCTTGCGGCTCCTCGCCAGTCGCTGCTTCTCCGACTGGTACAGCAGGTCGGCCGCCTTTACCTGGTTGACAAGCCGTCCCCCGGTGAAAAGCGGCATGGAAAGAACGAGATCGCTGGACACGATATCCCGGCTCAATACCGCAGGCTCACCCGGCTGGCCCACCGGAAGAACTCTTCGTTCATTTATATAATGATTATAACCTCCAGCTACGCGCATTTCCGGCATTCGTTCGCTCAATGCCTGGTCTTGCCGCGCTGCTGCGGCATCTGCCTCAAACCCCCGAGCTGCAACCCCCGGATTGTTGACAAGCCCGATCTTGATGGCCTGCTCCAGGGTAACCGGCCGGTCGGGCAAGCTGTTCGAAGCTGCCCCCCGTAAATGCTCGGTGGAAACGGGAGCAGACATGCCGGCC
>CAZWNV010000193.1:0-5591 GCA_964635265.1 uncultured Desulfobacteraceae bacterium | reverse complement strand
AGGTGCGACAGGGAGGGGCTGCTCACGGAAGAATACGGGACTGCTGCGGGAGAGGTTTATGTGTTTTACCCGGAAAATGGCCTGCCACCCGGGCATTTCACGATAACCGCCGATACTGCAAAGGAAGTGATGAGGCACCACCATGACCCTCTTGCCCCGGAAGCAGTTGAGATGTACTTTCGCCACCTTTTCTGGAAGGCGGGAAGTGAACTGGATAAAAATAACATCCTGGATAAGCTCGAAGAGGATGCCCGCCGGGGCAATATCCCGTTCAGGGAGGTTTCATCCCTTTTCAGGATGATAGAGGAGGAAAAGGAATCCATAGTTGTCCCGCTGGACAAGCAGGCAGAAGAAATGGTGCGTTCGATGGCATACGCTGCGGGTACAGGCAGGATCATGCGCAGGCTGCAGCCCTATACGGTCAAGGTCCATAGCCGGTGGCTTGACAATCTTATTGATCACGGGGCTGTTGAAACCGTTGCAGGAGTTGTGCCGGTGCTGCGCAACATGGACATATATAGCCCGGATCTGGGGCTGTGCCCCGAGGATCCTGGGTTCCGAAATGCTGAAAACCTCATTATATAGGAGATGCAATGGCCTACGGAGTATTGTGTAAGGTATGGGGGGATTATGCCTGTTTTACAAGGCCGGAGATGAAGGCCGAAAGGGTAACCTATGACGTCATGACTCCCTCTGCCGCCAGGGGAATCCTGACCGCCATATACTGGAAGCCGGCCATAAGATGGGTGATAGACCGTATTACTGTCCTCCGCCCCATCCGGTTCGAAAATATTCGCAGAAATGAGCTTGCCGCCCAAGGAACTTCAGGGGTGAAAATCCCGGTGACAAACATTACGAAAGCCATGAACGACGGCCAGAGCCCAGTGGAAACCCTTATAGAGGACAGAAGGCAGCAGCGGGCGGCGCTGGTGCTTCGCAACACCGCCTATTTGATCGAGGCGCATTTCGAGTTTGCGGGCGCAGCGGATAACAACGAAGGCAAACACCTGGATATTTTTAACAGGCGGGTTGCCAGGGGGCAATGTTTTCACCGGCCCTATCTGGGCTGCCGGGAGTTCCCGGCGGACTTCGGGGCCGATGACGGGGAACGCCCTCCCCGGGAGCTTTCAGGAGAGCGAGATTTGGGGTGGATGCTGCACGACATTGATTTTGACAACTCAATGAGGCCGCATTTCTTCCGCCCCGTAATGCGGGACGGTATCATAGACGTCCCAGCCTTCGAGGAGACGCTGTCATGATGCTGCAGGCGCTTGTATCCTATTATCAAAGATTGGCGGAGGATTCGGACTCGGATGTTCCTGAACCGGGTTTCAGCAGGGAGAATATTCACTTTGAAATAGTACTCTCTACTTCCGGCGAACTCATCCAGGTAAACGATATACGCATGCTCCCCGAAAGCGGAAGGAATCCGGTTGCCAGGAAAATGTCGGTTCCCAGGGATAAGGGGAGAACTTCTGCGATTCATGCGTATTTTCTGTGGGACAAGACCAAGTATGCGCTCGGCGCGGAAGGAGTTCCTGAAGCGAGAAAATACAAAAAGCATTTTGAGGCTTTCCGGGGGCGCCAGCACGAAGTGGCAGGAGGCGCACAAGACGAGGGCATCCGGGCGGTTCTTTCATTTCTGGACCGCTGGGATCCGGACAGAGCGGAAGAGCTTCCTCAATGGCAGGAGCTTTCAGGGCAAAACGTGGTGTTCCGCCTGGATGGCGAAACCTGTTACGTGCATGAGCGGTCGGAGGCCAGGCGCGCATATCTAAATTATTTCAATTCTGATTCAGGGGAAAGCGGGTTATGTCTTGCAACCGGGCAGTACGGGCCAATTGCCAAGCTGCACCCTTCAATCAAAGGAGTGAGGGGTGCAAAGACGTCCGGCGCCTACCTGATCTCCTTTAATATGGATGCATTTTTATCCTATGGCAAAAGGCAGGGGAATAACGCCCCTGTTTCAAGAGAGGCGGCATTTGCCTATACAGCTGCGCTTAACCACCTGCTAAGGCAGGATAGCCCTCAGAAAGTCCAGGTTGGGGATGCCACCACGGTGTTCTGGTCAGAGAGACCCACAAAAATGGAGGGCTTTTTCGCCGCTGTCATGGGAGGGCAGGCAGGACAGGCCAAGCAGGAGCCTCATGACGCCTCGGTTGTAAAGGACATAAGGGACTTGCTAACCGCGGTTAACAAGGGGCTGGAGCCGCCGCGATGGGATAATCCTGACGTGCCTTTCTATATCCTTGGACTTTCCGGAAATTCCTCGCGCCTGGCAGTCAGATTCTGGCATGTTTCCAACGTCGGCCGAATGGCGGAATGCCTGGCCCTTCATTTCAGTGACCTGGCAATTGAGCGCCGTTATTCAAACGATCCGCAATACCCCGGCATTTGGCGGCTGCTGCTGGAAACCGCCGCCCTACGCAAGTCAGACAATATTTCGCCGGCTCTGGCAGGAGAGTTTATGCGTGCAGTAATAACCGGGAACGATTACCCGGTGAGCCTTACGGCCCAGGTTCTGGCAAGGATACGCTCGGAAAAGGAGGTAAATACGCTTAAGGCAGCGCTTTTAAAGGCAATACTGGTTCGAAAAGCGCGCAACCATAACACTTCAACGGAGGTGACCATGAGCCTCGACACAAAGTCAACAGACAGGGGCTACAGGCTGGGGAGACTCTTTGCCGTACTTGAAAAGGCCCAGCAGGACGCCCACGGCAGCAATTTGAACGCCACCATCAGGGACCGTTTTTACGGTGCTGCTTCAGCAACCCCGGGAAGCGTCTTTCCAAGACTGCTCTCTTTGACCCAGCATCACCTGACAAAGCTGCGCAGGGAAAACGAGGGATACGCTATAGCAGCAGACAAAAGGCTCCAGGAGGTATTAGACGGCCTTGCAGAGATCCCGACCCACTTGAACATGGAAGAGCAGGCGCGTTTCGCCCTGGGTTATTACCATCAGCGAAATGCCTTATACAGGAAAAAAGAGGACTAAAAGCCTGGAAAAAAGGAGCAAGCCTAAAGGAGATTTGATATGCAGCCGGTTGAAAACAGATACGATTTTGTTTTGCTTTTTGATGTAACCAACGGTAACCCAAACGGGGATCCCGATGCAGGCAACCTTCCGCGCCTGGATCCTGAAACCAGCAGGGGACTAGTCACAGATGTCTGCCTTAAAAGAAAAGTGCGCAACTTCGTGGAGTTGGCCAAAGAAAATCAGGCACCCTACGAACTTTACGTCAGGGAAAAAGGGGTGCTGGTCCGGCAAAACCAAAGAGCTCATGAATCCCTTGGAGATGTCGAAAAAAAGGAGGACCGGATAGCCCAAGCCAGGAGCTGGATGTGCAAGAATTTTTTTGACGTGCGCACCTTCGGCGCGGTTATGTCCCTGGAAGAGGGGGGATACAACTGCGGCCAGGTCCGCGGCCCGGTTCAGCTTTCATTTGCCCGCAGCATAGATCCCATTGTGCCGCTTGATCTTTCCATAACACGTATGGCAGTTGCCACCGAAAGGGAGGCAAAGGCCCAGGAAGGAGACAACCGGACCATGGGGCGCAAGTCAATAGTTCCCTACGGGCTATATCGCTGCCACGGCTTTATCTCCGCACCTCTTGCGCAGCAGACGGGATTTGGCCAGGAGGATCTTGATCTGCTATGGCAGGCCTTTTCCCAAATGTTTGATCATGATCATTCCGCTGCCAGGGGAGAAATGGCGACCAGAAGGCTTATCGCCTTTAAACACGATTCCAAATTGGGAAACGCCCCTTCGCACAAGCTTTTTGATCTTGTAAGCGTGGAGCGGGCAGCCAGCCCGGACACTCCGCCTCGCTCCATCGAAGATTACAAAATACGGGTGGACAGCCAAAGTGTGCCCTCGGGCGTCACGGTGGAGGAACTGGTTTGAAATGGAAGAAGATCTTGTGCCCCTTTCTGCGCTCCAGCACCTGCTGTACTGCGAGCGCCAGTGCGGCCTGATATACGCGGACGGTGTGTGGACAGAGAATAGATACACCGCAGAAGGCCGGGTAGTGCACGAGCGCGCCCATCAGTCAGGAAGGCAGTCCAGGAGGGATATGAGAACAGAGACCGGCGTGTATATCCGTTCCTCCCGCCTGGGATTGATCGGACAGGCTGACGTGGTCGAATTTCATCATGAAAAAGACGGGATCTGGCGGCCTTATCCGGTTGAGTATAAGCGGGGAAAAACAAAGCCGCAGGACTGGGACCGCGTGCAGCTTTGCGCCCAGGCTTTGTGCCTTGAAGAGATGCTATGTCTGGAAGTGCCATCCGGAGCGATATATTATGACCAGCACAGGCGACGGGAGCGTGTTGAGTTTGACCGGGAGCTTCGCGAAAAGACCGAAAAGGCCGCTTTCCGCGCCGCGGAGATTATTTTTTCAGGAGTTCTGCCTGTGGCCAAGCAAGGGGCAAGATGCCGGAGATGTTCCCTGGCAGAGATCTGTTTGCCCCGGGCGCAGAAGCGATCCATAAAAAGTTATATGTCAGACATAGGACAGGAACAGTGAGACAGCTTCAAAATACACTCTTTGTGACAACCCAGGGGGCGTATCTGGCCAAGGAGGGTGAATCCCTTGTGGTGCGGGCTGAAAAGGAGAAAAAGTTTCAGATTCCTATACGGAATCTGGACGGAGTGGTCTGTTTCGGCCAGGTTTCCGCAAGCCCGTTTTTGTTGGGCATGTGTGGCGAATATGACGTCAGCGTAAGTTTTCTTACCGAAAACGGGCGTTTTCTCGCCAAGGCAACCGGGCCTGTTTCAGGCAACGTGATGCTGCGCAGAAACCAGTTCCGAATAGCGGATGACCCGGAAAGAAGCCTGTCTGTGGCCAAAAACATTCTTACGGGCAAACTGGTAAATTCCCGCACTTTGCTTCGCCGGATAGCCCGGGACAGGCCGGCAAAAGGCGCAGACGGGGTTGAGTGGGCCGCGGATTCCCTCGGCTCTGCCATAAGGCGTCTGACATCATCTGGCAGCCTGGAGGACATAAGGGGCATAGAAGGTGAGGCTGCCCGGACATATTTCGGGGTATTTGATAACCTAATTGCTTCAGACGAGTACGCGTTCGTTTTTTCCGGAAGAAACAGGCGTCCTCCGCTTGATCCGGTGAACTGCCTGCTTTCATTTGTATATACCATATTTCTTCACGACATCCGCTCTGCGCTTGAAAGCGTGGGACTTGATCCTGAGGTGGGGTTTCTTCATCGTGACCGCCCCGGCAGACCCGGGCTGGCCCTTGACCTGCTGGAGGAATTCCGGGCTGCTGTTTGCGACAGGCTTGTGCTGACTCTGATTAATCGGGGGCAGGTGAAGGCTAAGGGTTTTAAGACTTCCGGATCAGGGGCTGTCACCATGGACGAGGATACCCGCAGGGAAGTCCTGGTGTCTTATCAGAAGCGCAAACAGCAGGAGGTGGAGCATCCCTTTCTCAGGGAAAAAATGTTTCTGGGCCTGTTTCCTTATGCACAGGCGCTTTTGCTTGCCAGGCACATCAGGGGCGACCTGGAGGAATATCCTCCTTATCTATGGAGGTCTTAATGCTGGTGCTTGTAAGCTACGATGTGAACACCGAGGA
>CAZWNV010000192.1:0-5637 GCA_964635265.1 uncultured Desulfobacteraceae bacterium | reverse complement strand
CAAGCCTTAGAGATAGCACAAGGTGCGACAGGCCTCGGGGTAAATACCGGGTATGACCTTATAAAACAGACCATAGCTTTAGACCATAACTTTCCGTTACTTTCTGCAAAAGTTCCGTGCCAGCGGAATAAACCGCTCTTTACGAAGCCATCAATTTTTCTTGCCGGCAACACTGCGTTCCAAGAATAAATCAGGACTTGTAACACAAGCCAAAGGCGTGTAAAAAAGATACGCTACAGATTTTTACCATTTCGGGAAAACAGCCATGACACTTGAGCAGGCCAGACAGGTCCTGAAAATCGAGGCGGAGGGCATCTTAAGCCTTGCCGGCCGGATCGATGACAACTTCACGCGGCTGGTGGACATGATCTACCACTGCCGGGGCCGGGTCCTGATTGCGGGCATCGGCAAATCCGGCATCATCGCCAGAAAAATCGCGGCCACACTAAACAGCACGGGCACCCGCGCCATTTTTCTCCACCCGGTGGAGGCCATGCACGGCGATCTCGGCATGGTCTCCGGCGGAGACATCTTTGTTGCCCTCTCCAACAGCGGGGAGACCGATGAATTAAACGTCCTGCTGCCAAGCATCCGCAGTGCGGGGTGCCCGGTGGTTGCGATGACCGGGCATCTGCATTCCACGCTGGCCCGGCAGAGCGACCTGGTGATCGACGTGGGCGTCGAGGCCGAAGCCTGCCCGCTCAACATGGCGCCGACCGCCAGTACAACGGCGCAGCTCGCCATGGGAGACGCCCTGGCCGTGGTGCTGATCAACAAGCGCAAGTTCACGGCCAGCGATTTTCAGAAATTCCATCCCGGCGGCACACTTGGCAAACGACTCACCCTGAGTGCCTCGGATATTATGCTAACAGAAGATGCGATTCCCCTGGTAACCGAAGGCACCGATATCCAGACCGCCCTTTCCGTGCTGGACCGGAAACATTTGGGCGTTGTTCTGATTACGGACACATCCGGCCGTCTCACCGGCATTATAACAGACGGCGACGTGCGGCGGATGGTGGTCCGGCGGGCGGCCATTGCCGATCACAACGTGGAGGATCTGATGGTGCGCGAGCCCAAGGCCGCAGCAGAGAGCACCCAGCTCTATGACGCCTTGAACGTAATGGAGGTCAACCAGATCACTGTACTGCCGGTGCTGCACAAGGACGGCCGGGTGGCCGGGATTCTGCACCTGCATGACATTCTCGGCAAAGGCGCCGTCAAGTTCAACGGCGCCTGACAAACCGGGATTTTCCGCCCCCCGCACCGCGGCATTGACAGAAGGCTGCCAGGCCCTCATGGTAGGGAAAAACTTTTAAAGGAAAAGTTCGTATGTCAAAATTCAGCGACCTAAACACCGAAATTGAGACCCTCGGCGAAGCCAAGGTCACCTCACCGATCTGCAGCGAAACAAACGGCACCAGCAAGCGGATTTTCCGCACGCACGATGACCGGATCGTGCTCGACGTAAACCCCGTGGACATCAACAACATGATCCAGGCGGGCCAGGTGCCGCCGTCCTTCGAACTGGCAGGACCCAGGGAAAAGATCTATTTCGACCCCAGCAAACTCAAATGCGCCCTGGTGACATGCGGGGGACTTTGCCCGGGCCTGAACAACGTGATCCGGGCGGTGGTCCTGGAGCTTCACTACCGCTACCAGGTGCGCCACATCTACGGCATCCGCTACGGGCTGCAGGGCTTTATTCCGGAATACGCCCATGAAATCGTTGAGCTCACCCCGGCGGAGGTTGTCAACATCCACGAGATGGGCGGCTCCATGCTGGGTTCCTCCCGGGGGCCCCAGGATATCGAGGCCGTGGTGGACTGCCTGGAGCGCTTGAATATCGGCATCCTGTTCATGATCGGCGGCGACGGCACCCTGATGGCGGCAAGCCGCATTGTCGAGGAGATCGAGCAGCGCGGCCTCAAGATCAGCGTGATCGGCATCCCCAAAACCATTGACAACGACATTCACATGGTCTCCAAGTCCTTCGGCTTTGACACGGCCGTGGATATCGCGACGGAAGCCATCAAGGGCGCGCACAAGGAGGCGGAAGGATACCCCAACGGCATCGGCCTGATCAAGCTGATGGGCCGGCACTCGGGCTTTATTGCAGCCAACGCCGCACTTGCCCAGCAGGACGTCAACTTTGTGCTGATCCCCGAGATCCGTTTTGACCTGGAAGGGCAAAACGGGCTGCTCACCAAGCTGGAGCAGCGTTTGCAAAGCCGCAAGCACGCGGTCATCCTTGTGGCTGAAGGGGCGGGGCAGAACTTTTTCGAGGCCGAGCAGCAGATGTACGATGCTTCCGGCAACCTCAAGCTCCATGACGTGGGCCGCTATTTAAAGGAGCAGATCGAGGACCACTTTAAACAGCGCACCATGGAGATATCGCTCAAGTACATTGATCCCAGCTACATGATCCGCAGCCTGCCGGCAAATGCCAACGACCACGTCTACTGCAGCTTTCTGGGCCGCGATGCGGTGCATGCGGGCATGGCCGGCAAAACCAACATGATCATCGGCTTCTGGAACAACTTCTTTGTCAATGTCCCCATGCCGCTCACCGCGGGCAGGCGCAAGCAGGTGGATGTGGACGGAAAGATCTGGCAGACGGTTCTGGAGTCCACGGGCCAGGGGGCGCTGGTCAACGACTAGCCCCCTGCCTGCTGCCGGCCTCCACGAAACGGCTGCCGGAGAGCTGCAGCAAATACAGCTCCTTTACCGCCTCGCCGTTTGCGTCAAACCAGGTTCTGCCGGTAACCCCGGAAAACGGGGGCATCCGCTTTAGCCGCTCGCGAATATAGCGGCGGCCGAGGTACTCGGAGCGGCGCATCAGGCGTATCAGCAATTCTGCCGTGTCAAATCCGATGGCTTCTATAAACTCCGGCTCTTTTCCGTAGATGTCGGCAAAAGCGGTAACAAAACGCCTGACCGGCCTGCTGCTGCTGTCTGCAAAGAACCCGGCCGAAAACACCGCCCCCTGGGCGTGCCGGCGGGCCATGGCAATCAGGCGCCGGGAATGCCAGAGGTTGGTGCCCAGGCAAACCACGTCGTCCACGTCATAATAGGCAAGCTGCGGGATGATGAGCCCGGCCTTGTCCGGGGAATCGGGAATAAACACCGCCTCGAAATCCACAACAGGCTCCGGCTCCGCATCTTCGTCTTCCGGATCCGCGGCCCGGGCAATGGCCTCGTTTAGCAGGGGGTTTTCGCCAAAACTGCCGCCCCCCTCCACAGCGGAGGGGAAATCCCCCGGCGGAGACTTCTCTTCCGCAACAGGCCCCTGCTGGCGCTCTTCGGCAATATCTTCCGGCACCTCGTAATAGAGGCCGACCAGTTTTTTGATGGGATCGGAAAAATCCGTGTGCGCCGGGTTATACTTTTCCAACCCTGTTAACGCGGCCTCCCTGGCCAGCAGCGCATCCCAGAAGAGATTCATGAACGCCCGGCCGTAGGACTCGTCCGGGTACAAAATGGCGAAGCGCTCCACCCCGAGCGCTTCGGAAGCATAAGCGGCCAATGCCTCGGCCTGCATCTTTGGGGTGATAAAGTTGCGGAACACGTAGCCGCCGGTCTGCCCGATTTCCGATGCCTGGCTGAAAACGGCAATCGGGATGCCGCGGGCCTGGGCCTCTTTTGCCGCGGGCCGGGCGGTGGCTATGGGCCCGATAATGGCCTTCACCCGCTCCTCGTCGAGCCGCTGCACCTGCTGCACCGCCTTTTGGGGATCCGAGGCCGTGTCTGCCACGATCAGCTCAATGGGCGGACCAGCATCGCTCTGCCCGCCTTCTTGTGCAAGAGATACGGCCAGCTCGATCCCGTGCAGCGCCCGATTGCCAAAGGACTCGTAGCGCCCGCTGAGGGGAAGGAGGCATCCGATCCGGATCTTTTGCCCGTAGCCCGCGCTTTTCAATTCTTCGATGCGCCCCCGGGCCTTGGCAGCCAATTCATGCCCCGGATACCGGTCCCGGAAATCGGAGAACACGGCGATGGCATCGCCAAAACTGCCTGCGGCCTCGAGATCGGCGCCCAGAAAATACAGGCAATAGCTGCTGGGAAACCGCCCGTCCAGGCGGTCCAGCTCCCGCCGGATCACGTCGGCGGGAAGCATGCTGATGGCGGCCTTGAGCTGCGGGAGAACGGCCTCTTTCTGCTTATTCGTCCCGGCCCGCTGATGCGCCTTTAAAAAGGCCAGGTAGGCCGGCTCCGGGAGGTTGAGCGCAAGCCAGGCCTCGCCGGCAATCCTGGCCGCGCGCACGAACCGGGCCGCATCCAGATCATATGCAAACGCCTCTTCGGCAAACAGCACCGCGCGTTTGTAATCACCTGCATCCAGTAAAACCGCGAGCTTCTCCACCGCCGCCTGGGCTGCGAACCCGGAGGCCGGGTGCGCGTCCCTGACCTGCTTGAAGTAGGCAAGGGCCTGGGCATGGTTTCCCTGCCGGCCGCTTATCACCCCCATCTGCAAAAGCGCCTCCGGCAGCATGGCGCCATCCGGCCACTTTTGGACGTAGTCCTGGTACAGCGAGAAAGCCCGGCTGTAGCGTCCCGCATCGAATTCGGAGCGGGCGGACTCCATGAGGTCCGCACCCGGCTTCTCCCCGGGGGTAATCTCCGGGCCTTTCGGCGCACACGCCGCGCACACCAGCAGGCAGACAAACGCACAGAGCAGAATGCTTCGCTTCATCGGCAGATACTCACATTCCTGGATTGGGGTGAAAAGCAACAAATCGTACCTGTTTTCTATCATCTTTTGGCACCTGGATAAAGACGTGCCAAAACCCGTGCTTCATCTTGACGCAGGTGCCCGGAACCGGTATACCATAACCATGACAGAAATCCACGCAATTTGCGCCAGCCCGTGCCATCCCGACAGAAGGAGGAGTCCATGAACCGGCGAAGCTTACTGGCGGCAGCCGCCGCTGCAGTGTTTCTCTTTGCCCTGCCGCTGGCAGGCCAGGCGGAACTCTACCATTACAAGGACAAAAACGGCGTATCCCACGTAACCGATGACTACAGCAAAATCCCTGAAAAATACCGCTCCGGTGCAACCACATACAAAGAGGCCGCTCCGGCTGAACAAAACAGCCCGGCCGGCAGGCAGGACGCCAGCACCGGCCGGCAGAAGACGAGCGTGCAGGGCGGGGCATCACAGGGCGAAGCCGCGCTGTCAGAGGACGCAGCGCTGCAGCAGGACGAGGCCCTCCAAAAACAATGCGACGCCCTGATCCAGAAAAAAAAGGAATTAAACGCCGCTTACAAAAAGCTGGCCGAGGAAAAACAAAAGCTGGATGCAAAGCGGGAAAAACTCTCGGGCGAGCAGGCGATTGAGCGGTACAACAAGGAAGTGAAAAAACTGAACCAAAAAATCAAGATGTATAAGAAAAAAGAAAAAAAGCTGAAGGCAGAAATCAAGAAATACAATCAGCAGATTCAGGAGCAGTAACTCCCGAGCCTGCGATACGCTCCATTTTCCGCAGAAATACCCGGGTATCGAACTGCCCGGCCCGTCTCTCACAGGCTTGTCGCATGGTCCGGGCTTTTTGCGGGCCCATCCGTTGAACAGCCCGGATCAAGTCTTCTGCGCAGGGTCTGCTTTTGAGCAATATCCCGCAGGGGGTTTCCACCAAA
>CAZWNV010000191.1:0-5669 GCA_964635265.1 uncultured Desulfobacteraceae bacterium | reverse complement strand
AACTTGCGCTCCAGGTTATCCGCGATCCGCTCGCGCTCGGACTCAAACACCGGCCCGATCAGCGGCCGGCCCTCGACTTCCAGCCGCCGGGTATCCGCATCCAGCGGCATCCCCAGTGCGAAAAAAAGTTTTTGCATCTTGCGCGTGACCGGCACCGAATATCCCCCGGCCTGCTTGGCAAGCATCCGCCTAAGCGGCGCGCCCGGGTTCACAAACCCCACGGACACCGCGGTCTCTTTTTTATCCACCCGGTAGCGGAGCCCGCCCTTGAACTTTAACAGCGGATTGACGGTTTTCGGCGGCGCGCCCGTAATCATTTTCGGCCGGCGCTTGCGCGGCCGGTTCCGATACCCTTTTCGCAGCCGCATGGTGTAGGGATGCAGCTTCTCCCAGGAACGGCCCGGCGGCCCGCCCCGGTCGAAAGAGAGCTTCAAAATGTTCAGCAGCCGGTAGCCCTCGGAAGAGAGCGCCGAATTGATCGCCTGGTCCGCCCACCTGGGAAAATGCCGGGCCAGCTCCTCAAAATTTTCAATCCCGGCCTCGCCGCTTGTGCCGACAAAGACCTCCGGCTTCTCATCCGCCATTTCTGCCCCCGGCCTTGTTTAAAATCTCCTGCTTCTCCGCCCGCGGAATATCCATGTAGAGCACAATGGACCGCAACATCTGGAACTGGATCTGCTGAATATCGATCAGCTCCTGGATCTTCTTGGCGGTATCGCCGTCGTTGGATTTAATCGTCTGATGTTGCAGGCTGCATTCCCGCCGCGTCATGAACACCTTGCCCATGGCGATAAACAGCCCGATGCAGGATACAATAGCCGTCATCAGCGCAATCAGCGTCGTCTCCAAACCCGAATAGGGCGGCATTAATAAACCTCGCGAATCGTTAAATGCAAATACGAAAAATCCCCCACCAGACCGACAAACTCCCGGAACGTGGCCCCGGAGTTCAAAACGGCCCGGCTGCTCCCGAGCTTGCCGAAATGCTCGGCCAAAAGAATACAGCCCGCGGTGTCGCCCGCAGTGTTTCCCGGGTGCAGCAGAATATCCGAACGGCCGGGCACGCCGAGCACCTGGTAGGTCCGGCCGAAAGACGGCGAGTTCACCCGCCGGCAGGCGTACTGCTGGGCCGGTATGCAGGACTTTCCCGTCGCGTTCTCCGCGTCCCGCGGCTCCAGGGTCACGCAGAAAACCTGCTTGTTTATTTTCAAAACCCCGAAGGTGCCGGCGCCGGACTCCTCCAGGCGGATCAGCTCCAGTATGGGCTCCATGGCGTCTCCATTCATAAGGCAGGCCGCTTGTCCCGGTAAACGGAGAGAGTCCACTCCCCGCGCGCGCCGTCGTAGCGCGCCCGGCTTACGGTCCATACCGTGCCGGACACAGTGATCGTCATCTGATAGCCCGCATCCGGCAGGTCCCGGCCACGCGCGCAAAGCGTGGCATGGTGCCGCTGATAAGACATGTCCTCGCCCGTCTCCTGCGGGTCGTAATCCATCCGAACGGGAAAACTGCCTTCCGCGGGCTCGGCCTGCGCCTCCTCCACCCAGGGCATGGCGAAATCATAGAGCAGGGCGAGGTCCGCCTGCTGCTGCTCCTTTAAGCTCGGCACGGCCATAAACTACCTCCGCAGCTTTCGCCTGGCCAAACACAGGTCATAGCGGCCGCGCACCCGGAAGGACCGGCGCGCCGTGTTTACGTACCCGTCCTCCACCTGGCCGTGCACCAGCACCAGCCATCCGGCCTCGCGCAACGCCTCCAGGGCGGATCGTTCGCTTCCGGACAGCTCGCCGTCAATGGCGGCCACAAGCCGCGAAAACTTCTCCCGGGGCCCGCGGTGTTTTCCGATGGGCTCGCCCACCTTGCCGGCCGGCCGGGGCTCCGGCTCCCCCTCCTGGGGATCCGGCTCCGGCGCGTACCCGGCGGGGCGACCGTCAGAGACCGGTACGGAGCCCGGCGCAAAACGCCGGAACAGCACCTCGCGCCGGTCCGCCGGCTCCTTTAGCGCAGCGATCAAATCGGCCTTTCGCATGCCATCCGCCCCGGGCACGCCCCGGTCCCTGGCCAGGGCCCGGAGCTCGTCCGCTTTTTTTTTATCCAGATTTTCCACGGCAACACTCCTTTGCGTTGATTACTGGATGTTGGTCATCCGGTAGCTCACCGCGTCGGCGATATCGGACACGATGGATCCGGAATCATTGTAGCTGGCCAGCAGCCGCTCATCGGAATCGTGGCGCACCCGCACCACGTCGGAGCGGCGGTCCTCGTCCCGGTAGGTCTCCACGATCGTGTTGGCCTCGCCGTCACCGGATTCCGGGGCGAAGAAAAAGGTCCGCCCGATGCAGGGCACGCTGATGTCAGGGTCTTCGGTCGTAATGGTCAGCATGGCCTCCACGTCCGGCCAGAAACGGCTGATGCTGGCATCCTGGCCCTTGTCCGCCGAAGAATAGACGCCGCCGCCCACCAGCACCTTCTCCAGGCCCAGGGCCTGGGCGAGCTGAGAGGTGCTCATGTTGTTGATATCAATGCCGGGAAAGGTGTATTTGATCCGATCCACCATCTGATCGCAGTTAATGGCCTTGCGGAAGGAATCCGAGGACAGGATCAGGGTGTTGGGGCGCATGCCGCACTGCAGCTCAACAGCCGCGGCCGCATCATTCACGTCGTCCACGGGCGTGGCGTTGGCCGCATCCGACCACTTGTTGGATACCGCGTGCGCAGCAAAGCGCGAGCTGTCGAACACCTTGTCCGCGATGCGCTTTTCCTGGCTCATAAGGATTATCCGCGTTGCCCGCCGGCTCTTGACCAGCTCCACGTCAAACATGCTGCCGTAAATGGAGAGCAGCCGGTCGTCAATAAACTCGATCCAGCCGTTTTCGCGGGTAATATAGAGGCCGTTCTCCCAGTCGAAATCGCTGTAATTATACCGCCCGCCGGAGCTGCGGCGGGTGTCCTCCAGGCGCAGCAGGGCCTCTTTCGGAATCACGGGAAATCCGGCCGCGTCCTTTTCCACTGGAAACGGCGGCATGACCTGCAGGCTGATAAACCGCGCGGCCATGGATTCCTTGAACTCGTCAACGGCGGCGCCCAGCTCCGGCCGAATTCTCGCGCTATTGGATTTTGGTTCCATCTCGTCTGTCTCCTATGCTTTAAATGGTTTCAATTTGGCCAAACGCGGGATTTGCCGGACCGGCTTAGGTCACGGTCTCCACGTGATGGTAATCGTAGGGCAGCACCTCGATAATGCTGCCGGCGCCGCTGGCGGCTTTCAGGGCCTTGCCGATCTTGCGGTAGTCGCCAGCGCCGGACGGAAGGGCCTGGACCTTGCCGTCGGCTGCGGCGTATACATCGGCGTCCGCACTGATGGCCCCCGAGGCCTCGATCTCCAGGGTGCCCGGCTCGTTCAAAAATGCGCAGACAAGGCGGTCTCCCGCGGCCTCCGCGGCGTTTTGGGAGACGCCCACCGGATCGTCGGTGGCAGTGGCCGTATTGTGCACCAGATCCATGCTGCCGTCGAACTTGACCAGGCGGTACTTGCCTGCGGCCGCTCCCGCATTGAAAGTCTTGGGGCTTTTGTTTTCAGCCATGGCTCTTGCTCCTTGTGATTGTGTTGTCGGTTATCGCTGCCGGCCGTTGCAGGAATCCAGGTAGGCCTGGTAGAGTTCCGGGTACTGCTTGACGGCCTGCTTCATGGCGTGCGTCTTGGTGCATCCCTTTTCCGTCTGGATGGCGGACACCGCCTCGCTCCAGCTCTGCGGCCCGGAAGCGCCACCGCCGGAGGCGCCGGGATCGGGAGCGGATGCGCCAGCGATTCCTTCGCGCATACTCTCACGAAAATCCCCGTCCGGATCGCCCCCGCCGGCGGCCGCGCCGCCGCCCAGGGCGGACCGCATCTGCTGGTACTGCTCCACGGAAAACCCGTTCTGCAGAATCGGGGCGAACTTATCGCCCGCCTGCTCTCCGAAATGCACCTTAACCAGGCCAGAGGCGCGCTCGCGTTCGGCGGACACGGCCTCTGCGCAGGCCGTGTCAACATCCGCCGCGGCCCGGCCGGCCTGCTCGGCCTGATCGGCGATTTGCTTGGTGAGCTGCGGAAAGGCCTCCTGCAGCTGCTCGGCTGTCTGAATGTCATCGAAATTCATGGCAGAAACTCCTTGTAATGTTTTTGTTTTCCCGCCGGCCAACGCGCCGGCGATCTCGATCGCCTCATCAAGACTGCCCAGCCCGTCGGCCAGTCCCGCGTCAACGGCCTGGCTGCCGATAAAAATCCGGCCCTCGGCCATATCCGCGCGGACCCGCTCGGTTTCCACGCCGCGATACCTGGCCATCGCGGCGATAAACACTTCGTAGGTCTGGTTCAGGCGGGCCTCGATCATCTCGCGGGCCTCGTCTGATAGCGGCTCCGCGTCGTTTCCGAGCGCCTTGTACTTGCCGGCGGTAAGATAGGTGATCTTGACCCCCGCCTTCTCGTCCATCTTGGAGAGATCCGCGTGCACGGTCATCACGCCGATCGATCCGGCCTGCGCCGTCGGCGAGACCATCACCCGCTCGGAAGCGGATCCGATCCAGGCGGCGGCCGATGTGATCTGCCCGTCAGAAAAAGCCACCACGGGCTTTTTCCCGCGCATCCCGTGAATGTGCTCGGCTAGCTCGGACACGCCGGTCACGCGGCCGCCCGGGGAATCCACGTAGAGCACCGCGGCCCGCACCCGGCGGTCGGCCATGGCAGCGTCCAGGTCCGCCCGGATCCGGTCGATGGACGCCCCGCCGAACAGAAAAGACAAAAAGCCGGCGCGCTTGGAGATGCTGCCGGTAACCGGGATCACGGCCACCCCGTCGCGCACCGTGAGCTCCGGCTCGTAAGCCTGCTCCTCCCGGACCTTCACCGCGGCCGTGTCAATGCGCTCCGTCCGCAGCAGGCCGGGCAGCGCGGTCAGCATCTGGTCCATGGCCTCCGGCGCAATCGCCCAGACGCTTCCGTCGCAAAAATCCTGCAAATCCATTCCACAATCCCCCGTCACGCGGCCGGAATTTCCCGCTCCGCTATTGTCTGCTTTTGGTCCCATCTACTGCTTTGCCTCCCATTGCCCGGCAATTTCCTCGGCCACATCCTCAGCGGACAGCTCGGCATCCGCGGCCGCCTGACTTTTGCCCGGCATGACGCCGCGCGCGGCCATGTCCTTTTTCTCAGCCGTCGCCTGTCGAATCACACTGCCCGGATTTTCGCCGCCGGATTCCAGGATAATCCGCTCCATCGTCTTGGCGTTATACTCCCACTCCAGGAAATTGGCCTTGGCCGCCTTGTAGGGCTCGATGTCGCCCTTGGGCGGTCCGTACCACTCGCAGGCGAGGAGCGCGTCAATATCTTTGTAAAACCGCGTCGCCCCGCCAGGCACCGTGAGGTCGCCTTTTAAAAAAGCCTCCTCCTGCAGCATGGTGCGCACTTTCTGCGAGGGGCCTTTGCCGATATGCTTTCTGCGGTAACTGTACACCCGCCAGCCCTCCAGCATGGCGCTCCGAAACCCCGCGTGCGATATGTTGTCCATGTCCTTGAACAGCACCGGGTATGGCACGCCCAGGCCGTGGGCAAAGCCCTTTTTGATCTCCCGGACAAAAGGCTCAAAAGTCGTGCCCGGCCGGTTGGCGGCAATGGGATGGGGTCTCTCGCCCTG
>CAZWNV010000190.1:0-5693 GCA_964635265.1 uncultured Desulfobacteraceae bacterium | reverse complement strand
ATATCCAACATCAACACCATAACCCGGCCGGACAACATGGCCATGATCCGGCTGCTGGACGTGACCCTGATCCACCTGTCCAAAATCGACTTCTACTATTATAACAAATTCGTCATTGTGGATTCGCAGCCGGGGCATAACGAAAGCTTTTCCGACATCTCGTTTACCGCGGTCATCGACCATCACGAAGACTCGGGCTGGAATGTGCCTTACAAGGACATCCGGCCGGAATATGGAGCCACTGCCACAATTCTGACGGAATACCTCCGGGCGGCCAAGGTCAAGCTCTCCCAGCCGCTGGCCACGGGCCTGTTTCATGCCATCAAAACCGATACCGGCAACTTTGAACGCAACGCCACCAATGCCGATATACGTGCTTTTCAGTACCTTTTTTCCCATGCCAATATCCATATGGCGCGGCGCATGGAACAGGTCGATCTGCGAATTGATTTTCTGGAGTACTTCAGCAAGGCCTTGAACAGCTACGTGCTGGACCAGAACCGCATTTTTGCCCATCTGGGGGAAATCAAGAATCCGGACGTCTGCGTGCTGATTGCGGATTTCTTCATGCGGGTCAACATGGTGACCTGGAGCCTGGTCTCAGGGATTTTTGAAAACCGCCTGATCATTGTCATCCGAAACGACGGATTGCGAAAGGATGCCGGCAACGTGGCAAGCCAGCTCTTTGGCGAATTCGGTCCGGCCGGCGGGCACAAGAGCATGGCACGGGCGGAAATCCCCCTTGAGAACCTGAAACAGCAGTTCGAAACCGCCAGCGATCCCGCCGAGGTGAACTGGATGATTCAGAGGTTCAGTGAAATCGGATAAAATGGCGCATGGCCCGGCATCTTTCGAAGTAATCATACTGGGGTCCGGCACCTGCGTGCCCTCTCTTAGGCGAAGTCCCTGCGCTGTATTGGCGCGGATTCAGGATGCGCTTTTTCTTCTCGACTGCGGGCCGGGTACCATGCGGCGGCTTCTGGAAGCCGGTTTTTCGGTTTTTGACATTACGCACCTGGGTATTTCCCACTTGCATCCGGATCACAGCGGCGAACTGGTTTCCTTTTTGTTTGCCAACAAGTATCCGGATCCGGCAAGACGGGCACAGGCGCTCGCCCTTATCGGCGGAGACGGCTTTACAGCGTTTTTCCAGCAACTGCAGGGAATCTACGGCCAATGGATTGATCTGGCCGGACGCCTGGAACTCCTGGAAATGGGCAGTCACGGGACAAAGGAAAAATCCTTCAGCGGATTTCGCCTGTGCACGGCCCCTGTTCTCCATCGCCCGGAAAGCATCGCATTCCGAATAACCGGCCCTGGCGGGAAAACGCTGGTCTATTCCGGGGATACGGATTACTGTGAAGAGCTGGTCCGGATTGCCGAAAACGCGGATCTCCTGATTTGCGAAGCGGCCCTGCCCGATACGCAAAAAGCCGAGGGCCACCTCACCCCCTCGCTTGCGGGAGAAATTGCCAGCCGGGCCGGGGCGCGGCACCTGGCCCTCATCCATTTCTATCCGCCCTGCGATCAGGCGGATATGGCCGGCCAGTGCCGCAAAACATACAACGGACCGCTTTTTCTGACCCAGGACCTGATGAGATTCTCCATGGACGGTTTATAATGAAATACTATCCCGTAAACCTGAATATCAGCGGCCGCAATTGCCTGGTCGTTGGCGGCGGCGGGGTGGCCTCGCGCAAGGTATACTCCCTTCTGGACTGCGGGGCCCGGGTGACTGTGGTAAGCCCGGAGTTGAACCGGAACCTGGAAGCGCTCTCGGAGCGTCCCGATGTTACCCTGCACAAGCGCCCTTATCAATCGGGGGATTTGAAAGGCCACTTCCTTGTGATCGGCGCCACCAACGACATGGAGTTAAACCGCAGAATCAGCGCGGACGCAGAGGGCCGGGAGATGCTGTGTAATATTGCCGATGTTCCGGATGCCTGCAACTTC
The DNA here is from genome assembly GCA_964635265.1 of uncultured Desulfobacteraceae bacterium. Classification (GTDB taxonomy): domain Bacteria; phylum Desulfobacterota; class Desulfobacteria; order Desulfobacterales; family Desulfosalsimonadaceae; genus M55B175. The sequence continues at coordinate 3,740 of CAZWNV010000190.1, read as the reverse complement.
ATCCTGCCTTCGGTTGTCCGACAGGGGGACCTGGTGCTTGCCATTTCCACCTCCGGCAAGAGCCCGGCTTTTGCCAAACATCTGCGCAAAAGCCTCCAGAACGCCTACGGCCCTGAATACGCCCGGCTCCTCCGGCTGATGGGCGGCATCAGAAAACGTCTGCTGGAACAGCAGCATGCCCCGGAGGCTCACAAGCCCCTCTTTGAGCGATTGATCGAAAGCGACCTGCTGCAGCTTCTGCGCAACAAGGACACCTGCGCCATCAACCGGCTGCTCGGCAGAGTCCTGGGGGAAGGCTTCGACTATGACACCCTGATGGCCGAAAACGAGGACCGGGAGACGGGTGCATGACTTCCGCACTGATGCTTGTCATTTTCCTGTATATGCTGAGCTCCGCAGGATATCTGGCCTATTTCCTCGGGCAGAAACGTTTTCTCTACCCCATTTCCTACGGCATCCTGCTGGCAGGTTTTGCCCTGCATACCGGCCTTTTCATTTATCTGTATCTGCATTTCGGCCGGATGCCGGTTCACAACCTCCACCAGACGCTCTCCTTTGCCGCCTGGGCCCTGGTCGGCGCCTTTCTGCTGCTCCGATTCCGATTCCATCTCAAGATCCTTGGCGCCTACACGGCCCCGCTGGCCACCCTTATTCTGATCGCGGCGTTTTTCACGCCCCAGACCGGGCAGGAGCCATCCACACTTTTCAGCAGTCTCTGGCTCATCATTCATATCCTCGTTATCTTCATCGGGGAAGCCGCCCTTGTTTTGGCAGGCGGCACCGGCATGCTGTACCTGATCCAGGAGCATGCCATTAAAAGCAAAAATCCGCGCTTCTTCTTCAAGCGGCTTCCGAATCTGGAGTTTTTGGACAGTACCGGATACGTCTTTATCATCACCGGATTTACCCTGCTCACCGTCGGGCTTGTCACGGGCTTTGTATACGCGGAAAAGGTCTGGGGCCGCATCTGGAGCTGGGACCCCAAGGAGATATGGTCTGTCGTCACCTGGCTGATATACGCCGCGCTTCTTCATGAACGCCTTGTTGCCGGATGGAGGGGCCGGCGCGCAGCGATCATGGCGATTATCGGGCTTGCTGCGCTGGTGTTTACCTTTCTCGGCGTAAATTTTCTACTGGAGGGCCACCACGATGAATTTACCCGCTGGTAGCCGCCCGCATACAAAACCCCGAACCATCAGCCCCGAAGCACTGGAGATAGTCCTGATCGGTGTCAATCATCGTACAGCTCCGGTGGAACTTCGCGAAAAACTGGGTTATACGGAAACAGAAACCGAGAACGCCCTGATCAGCCTGAGAAAGATGGTGTCGATCGAGGAAGTGCTGCTGATATCCACCTGCAACCGGGTCGAAGTCCTTGTCACAACCGATCGGCCCAAAGAGGCGGAAGAATCGGTGGCCTCCTCCATCGCGGCGCAGAAATCCATGCCCGCCGAGCGCTTTTCTTCGGCTGTCTACAGCTATACCGGAGACGCAGCGGTACGCCATCTCTTCCGGGTTGCCGCCAGCCTGGATTCCATGATGCTGGGCGAGCCCCAGATACTGGGGCAGGTAAAGCAAGCCTACAGGCAGGCGGTGGAGGCCAAGACCACCGGCGTAATCGTAAACCGGCTCCTCCATAAAGCCTTTTCCGTCGCCAAGCGGGTCAGGAGCGAAACCGGTATCGGGGGACATGCCGTCTCCATCAGCTACGCAGCCATCGAACTGGCAAAAAAGATATTCGACACCCTTGAGGACAAATCCATCCTGCTGGTAGGTGCGGGCGAAATGGCGGAGCTGGCGGTGGAGCACCTGATGCGGATCCGGCGGACGGGCAAGGTCTTTGTCGCCAACCGCACCTTCTCCGTGGGCATGGAGCTGGCAAACCGCTTTGGCGGAACCGCGCTGCGCTTCGAGGAAATAGCGGACACGCTGGAATGGGTGGATATCATTATAAGCTCCACCGGTTCCCAGCACGCCGTGATCACCCGCAAAGATGTCAAGCCGGTAATGCGCCGGCGCAAAAACCGCCCCCTCTTCTTCATCGATATCGCGGTCCCCCGGGATATTGATCCGCAGATCAACAGGCTCTCCAACGTTTACGTCTATGACATAGACGATCTGCAGGGGGTTATCGCCGACAATGTCCAGACCCGGAAGAAGGAATCCCTCCTTGCCGAGCGTATTGTCGACGAAGGCGTGTTCCGGTTCCGCAGCTGGTTCGACAGCCTGGACGTGGTCCCCACCATTGTCGCCCTTCGGGAGAAACTCCACGCAATTGCTGCGGCGGAATTACAGAAAACCCTGCATTCCACGGAATTTTCCGAAGAACAGCAGCAGGCGCTGGAGAAAATGACCGAGGCCATGGTCAACAAAATTCTCCATGACCCGACCGTGTTTCTGAAAAATCCGGGCAATCACCGCAACAAATCCGCCTACATCGATCTGACGCGCAACCTTTTTAACCTCGATACAGACTCGTCATAAAAACCTCTCTACCCCCGGTGCCGGGCTGTTTCTCCCTTCATGTCCGCAGCCAATGCCTGAATCGGCGCTTGCGCCCGCCATTTTATGCTTTACATTTAATTTTTACCCATGGTAATAGAGTTTCTCCGGTAGAGCCATGAAACTGCGTAAATAACGCACGCATCACTACCTGTTGCTATATAGAAAAGTCCGAAAAAGGGGGATGCCTCGTTATGAAACAAGAAGACCTTGATTATTTTAAAGAACTGCTGACAAACCGGCTGAATGAACTCCTTAACCAGGCCGACGACACGGTATCTGATATGAACGATTCCAAGGGCAATTTCCCGGATCCCACGGATCGGGCGACCTATGAAGCGGATCGCAACTTTGAACTCCGCATCCGGGACCGCGAGCATAAACTTATTAAAAAGGTCAAAAAGGCTCTGGACCGCATCGAGAACGGAACTTTCGGGATCTGTGAAAAATGCGGGGATGACATCTCCATCGAGCGCCTGAAAGCCCGGCCGGTAACCACCCTGTGCATTGAATGCAAGACCAAAGAAGAGGCTTTGGAAAGAGCCCTTGGATTATAAACAGGCAAGAGTTGATCTGCACATCCATTCCACTGCATCCGACGGCTCTTTCAGTCCGCAGGAGATTGTCCGGCTCGCACGAGAGGGCGGCATAAAAGCGATCTCCCTTACGGATCACGACAGCATGGAAGGGGTGAAAGAGCTCCAGCACAGCGAAATCTGCGAAGATATTGAATTGTTAAGTGGTGTGGAAATCAGCACCGCCCCGCCGCAGTTTCTCAACTACTCCGGAAGTCTTCATCTTTTGGGCTATGGCATGGACGCAGAGGATGATGCACTTGCCAGATGCCTTCAGGGCCAGCAGGAGGCCAGAACCGCCCGGACGCCGAAGATCATCTCCCGTCTGCAGGAACTGGGAATTCCGGCATCTTTTGGGGACATCCAAAAGAGCGCCGGCAGCCGTCATGTGGAGAGGCCCCATATCGCCGCCTGGATGGTCGCGAATGGATATGCAGCCTCCATGGACGATGCTTTTGACGCCTATTTGGGTCATGGAAAGCCGGCCTATGTGCGAAAACCCCGGGTACCGGTGGCTGATGCCATCCAGTATATACGGTCTGCCGGCGGAATGGCGGTGCTTGCCCATCCGGGCCTGCTGGATCTGGGAGAGGCGGCGGCCTATGAACAGCTCGTGGTAGAGCTCATGTCGATGGGACTGCAGGGCATTGAGGTTTATTATTC
>CAZWNV010000189.1:0-5782 GCA_964635265.1 uncultured Desulfobacteraceae bacterium | reverse complement strand
ATCATCACAGACCGCAAGAAAGACATGGTTCTGGTGGGCGGCTTCAATGTCTACCCCAGGGACGTGGAGGATATCCTTTTTCAGCATCCAAAGGTCCAGCTTGCCGCCGTGGTGGGGGTCCCGGACGAGAAGAGCGGGGAAGCGGTAAAAGCCTTCATCAGTCTAAAAGCCGGCGAGGAAGCCACCGAAGAAGAGATCCGGGAGTTCTGCAAGGAAAACATGGCCGGCTACAAGCGGCCCAAACACATCGAATTCAAGGACGACATCCCCGTTTCATCGGTGGGCAAGGTCCTGCGCCGGGAACTGCGGGATGCGGAACTGCAGAAACAAAAGGCCTGAGACTTCCCCTCCGTCTTGCCTCCGCCGAAAAGGCGGGCCGCCTTTGGCCCGCCTTTTCGGTCTGCGGCGCCGCCCCGGCCTCCCTCCGGCGAATTATCGTACGCTGTGATATTTGCGCAGACAGCAGGGCTTGGTAAACACCAGCTGCCAAAGCTGGCCCTGCCTGGAACGAAAGAATCCGGCGCAGCAGTTCAAATAATAGTGCCACATGCGCTGGAACCGCCGGTCATAGCCTTCCCCGAGCTCCGGCCAGGCACGACGGACATTGGCATCCCAGGCCATCAGGGTCCGGTCGTAATCAGGCCCGAAATTGTGCCAATCCTCCAGCCGCCACAGGTCCAGGCTGGCATCATTGATTTTCTTGCGGGACGGAATCTTGCCGTTGGGGAAAATATAGCGGTTGATAAACGGGTCCGGTGCGGCGCTGGTTTCCTCGTTGCCGATCGTGTGCAGCAGAAAGATCCCTTCATCACCCAGCAGTTCCGCCGCCTTGCGGAAAAACCGCCGATAGTTCTTGGCACCGACATGCTCGAACATGCCAACCGAGACAATCCGGTCATAGCGACCCGTAAGGCAGCGGTAATCGGCCAGTTCAATCGTTGCCGGAAGGCCCCGAACCCGCTCGTCGGCCAGCTTTTTCTGTTCCCGCGATACGGTGATGCCGGTGACTTCCACGCCGTATTGCTCCGCTGCATAGGCAGCCAGTCCACCCCAGCCGCAGCCGATATCCAGCACCTTCATGCCGGGCTCAAGCTTGAGCTTGCGGCAGACAAGATCGAGTTTGTCCTGCTGGGCCTGCGCCAGGGTCTCCGCATTTTCCCAGTAGCCGCAGCTGTAATTCATCCCGGGATCCAGCATTTTCCGGTAGAGCGCATTTCCGATATCGTAGTGCTCCTCCCCGACAGTAAAGGCACGCCGAATGGCCTGAAAATTGACCAGCCGGCAGGCCGCAGCAGAGAGCGCCAGTTTGAACCGCGCCAGGCCCGGCACATGATCGTTTATCCGCGCCCCGATCAGGCGGGTAAACATCTCGTCCAGCCGGTCGCAGTCCCACCAGCCCTCCATGTAGCCCTCACCGAGACCCAGGGAACCGTCGCGCAGAACGCGCTTGTACAGCCCCGGGTGATGCACCCGGATATCCCATGGACGATCCCCGTTGATACGGATATCGGCGGGAGACAGCAGGGACACGAACAGATCCGGGGGAGGGGCCTTGTCCCGGGCCGGGCTGTCGCGCCGGGTTCGCCCGGCACCGGCCCGCCCCGCAAATGAATGGTCGATCCCGCTCCTGGATTGCTTTTGACTGGCCATCGCCTCCTCCTCTCTGCCATTGATCCAAGCGCACAAAGGCTGCTCTCACATTTTCGCACGGCAGTGCCGGCAAAACTGCAACAACTTCCCGGGTAACCGGTACTGCCGCAGGCATCCAATGCCAAACAGGCATATTCTCAAAACTAGGCATCATAGTGGCACTCTGCAAGCTTTGCCTTCACGCCTGGCACCGCACTCCTGGAGAAATCAATCGATATCCTGGGAGTAGGGGTTGACGCTTAGCACGGGCACCGGCGAAAAGCGCAGGAGACGATCGGCCACAGAGCCGAATATGGCCCTGTCCAGCCCGCTTTTGCCATGGGTGCCGATGATGATCAGGGAAATCCCTTCGGTTTTGATGTAGTTGATGACCTCTTCCGCCGGATGGCCGATGATCACCCGGGTTCTGTAATCGAGGGCCGGATCGAGGCATTGCTGGCAGAAATCCGCCAGCTTGTTCTCCGCCTGCTGGATAATTTTGTTCCGGTCATCCAGATGGCTGGGATGGACGGCGTAGGCCACGCCCCATTGGTCAAGCTCCGGAACGACGTGCACCACATGGGTTTCAACGTTGAATTGCCGGCCCATCAGGTTGGCCCAGGGGGCGATTTCAGCCGACAATGCGGACAGTTCCACCGCAAGCAGTATTTTTCGGACATCCGCCATAGCTTCTCCCTCCTTTTTTTCTGCCACCAAAGCCGCTTTTCCGTGTTTGCCCCCGCCACAGCGAACAAGCATCGGAAAGTACTGAGGATCTTATATAAAATTAGAAGCGCTGGGGGATGCTGTCAAAAAAAGAGCCGTCCGCCCCGGCCGGCACCGGGAAGCAGAGACCCGGAATTTACTGCATATCGATCCACAGCACCCGGATCCGGATTCTGGAGGCGTGGAGCAGATCCTTCACTGCTTTGGACAAATTCTCCGCCGGTGCCGCGGCTGCAGGCTCCAGTGCCGGCGCCGCCCGGGGTGCCGGGGCGATACCCAAAAGTTCTGCCAGGGCGGCTGTCAGGATGTCCGCGGTTCTTGCAACGTATTGTATTTGCCGGAACCCGGCCCTCCGGATCTCCATCTGAATGGACTGAACATTGGGACAGGGCGGTTTTTGGCAGTTGAACCACTGGCACATGTTGCTGTCTTCAGTAGCGCAGAACTTGTTGCGGTTTTTGGCGGCAGAGGCAGGTACGGCTGTCATGCCCTTTTGATCCAGGATCTCCAGAAAGCGCAATACAGTTGCCGGATCCGCCGAAAGGCGGTCGCTATCCTTGCCCTGTCCATAGCCCAAAACGGCATGCAGCTCGCTTCGCTCTTTACCCGGATTGGCCGCGTTATAGGCCTCTTTTTCCGTCTCGATTGAGCGGTCCCGCGCCCCGTGGATCCAGAGTACCAGCAGCGGGGCAGGTGTCCGGGCCGCCGCCTGCAGATGCCGCATGAATTTCTGATCGGCTTTTGCCTGAGAGCGCCTGTTATAGTTGCGGGCGGGATATGTTTCTTTTTTCCAGGCCCAGTTGATAAGGGCTTTACAACCAATCCGCCCTGCCACCTCCTCGGTTATCTCCCCGCTAAACTCATCATAGTCTTCGGGGATATAATCCGCATCCTTTTCCTTGCCGTCGAACTGGTTATACCCGTGCGGGGCAATCAGCAGCAAGGACGATACCACCGGCTCCGGGTTGACGACATGGATTTCAGGATCTTCGGCAGGGAGCATCCTTCACCTCCTTGACCGTGGAAGTCCAACGGGGAAATGAAAAGGCAGGCAGCAGCGGGGAATGCAAAAACCGCTGCCGTGCCGGTACAAAAAACTCCGGAAGAAGTTACCAATCTTTGATTATCCTCCGGACATCGCCGGTCATTGCGAAAGGCTGATTGCATGGATTGGGTCCTATCTCAAGGCGAGACGAAGCAGAAGCGGCCTGGACTGTTTGAGCCGAAGGCGAGTTTCCAGGACGCTGCGGAGCGAGCCTTAGAGATATCCCAAATCCATGCGCACGCCGGGAGCAATGCCGGCGATGGCTGCAAAAAACTCCGGAAAAAGATTTATTATGGGTGATATCTCAGAACTTGTCAACATGACAATTCCCTTGCAATCCGCCCCTGTTCTCCGGTAACAGACAATACCAGCACAAACCCCGAAAACCGATGCAGGAATATGCCGTGACAGTCTCGTACCAGAGTCCGGAAACCAAAACCCGCCCCCTGCCCTTGTGCCCGGCGGTCTGCTGCCTTTTTTTCCTGCTGCTCGCTGCCGCCGGGTGCACGCAGCCGCGGGACAGCGTAAAGCTCGCCATCGGCGAGCGCGTCTATGCGGTAGAACTCGCGGCAACGCCGGAAGCCCGGAAAAAGGGATTGATGTACAGGAAGGAACTGGCCGAAGACTCCGGCATGCTCTTTGTATACCCGGAGGAGGACTACCGGTTCTTTTACATGAAAAACACCTTCATTCCCCTCTCCATCGCCTTTATCAACAAGGACATGAAAATCATCGATATCCGGCGGATGAAGCCCCTGGAGGAAACCCCGATCCGATCCGCGGGAAAAGCCCGCTACGCCCTGGAAGTAAACCGGGGCTTTTTTCAGCGGCGGGGCGTTTCCGTGGGCGACACCCTGGAGTTTGCCGGCCCCGTCCCGCGCGCCCGCTAAGGCCCGCCGCCGCCTCAGGCAGCCAGCGCCTTGAGCCGGGAAATCTGCTTCCAGTCAAATGCACTCTGGCAGGGCAGAACCGCGTTGTTCGTATAAACGGGATCGGATTCCAGGTCATAGCGAGCTTTGCGAACCGCCTCCGGCCACATGGGGGTGCCGGGGATCGGGCTGTAGTAGGCGAGAATCGGACTGATGCCGGCCTGTTTCACCATGCGCACATCCTCGGCCACAGCGTCCAGATCCTGGCCGGGCAGGCCGGCCAGGAGGTAGGCCCCCACCCGGCTGCGGTCGAAACCCGCCTCCTGCAGACACGCGGCAGCCCGGAAAAACTCCTCGCGGCGCACTTTCCGGTCCGGAAGCGGCCGGTGGGGATCCAGGGTTTCCAGGCCGAGCCGCAGGGTCACAAAACCGGCCCGTTTCATGAGGCAGGCCGTTTTCTTTGTGATTTCCCGAATATGGACGGCATTCGGCGTGTGAAAACGAAGCGCCAGCCCGCTTTGGATGATCTGCTCCAGCAGCGGCTCCGCATGGGACTCCCGGTTTACGAGCAGGGCATCGTCATAGAAAGCAAAGTCCCGGACGCCCCGCAGCGCGTGCCAGTGCCGGATTTCCCGGACAATCCGCTCCGGCGAGGCGGACAGCCTCTTGGGCTGCAGGATATTGGAGGCGCAGTAGCCGCAGTTGTAGGGACATCCCAGCGAGGTCAGCAGGGGGATGCTGGCAATTTTGTGCTGCAGATCAAAGGCGGGATAAGGCCAGGTATCCATATTGTGCGGATCCAGGCAAAGACTTCTGCACACCCCGGTGAACTCCTCCACGAGCGGCAGGATCTGCTCAACACCGTTTCCTGTGACCACCTTGTCCGCGCCGGTAGCCCGCGCGGCATGCTCCGGGCAGAGTGTGGCATAAATCCCGCCCAGCACCACCGGCACATCCGGGAAAAAACGGCGCATTTCGCTTATGGTTTCTGCGGTGCCGGGATACCAGTAGCTCATAAGGCTTGTGACAAGGATCAAATCCGGCCTGGCCGTTTCTGCAAGATCCTCTCGCAGCCATTCCGGCGCAATGCCGTATCTGGAGTAGTTTCTCGCCACATCCGCCAGGCCGGCGGGCTTTGCAATATGCTCCTTGCGGTAGGGGCCGCGACCGTTTCTTGCCTCGGGGCGGGAAGGCTCCGCCCGGGGATGGAAGCGGTCCAGGCAGTCCGTAAAGGAGACCGAGATTCCGTGCTGCCGCAGAATCCCCGCCAGAAGGAGCAGCCCATAGGGTCTTGCCCACACGTCATAGGCGGCAAAATCATGAATCCAGGGGTTTACCAGCAGGATATGGGGGCGGCGGGCGGTCACGAACAATCGTCGAATTCGTTGTCAAAATACTGCATGGAAGTCTTTTTCAGCTCCCGGCGGCTGAAAAGCAGGGTGTAGTCCGTAATACCGGTCTCTTCGGAGATTCTCCGGGCGATTTCCCGGCATCCGCTCTCATCCGGGGCGTG
>CAZWNV010000188.1:0-5796 GCA_964635265.1 uncultured Desulfobacteraceae bacterium | reverse complement strand
CAAGGATCTCATAAAGGGCCGAGCTTTTGGAGATATCGGCAAAAATGATGGCAAGGAGCCGTGGGCACGGTTCTCCGGCGGCTTTATACGGCATCAGTTCTTCAAACCTCATAAAATCAAAAAAAGAAGGAAAGGCTTTTCCCCGGACTTCAATCCCGGGAGAAAACGCCGTAATAGTTTAGGGAGTACTTGCGCGCAGGCTCATTTTCCCGCCAGATCTCATCGGATTCGATACGCCCGCCGCGTGGAAACGCATCCTCCCGCATGCGGAAATAGGACCGGACCCCGATCCCGCTGTCATAGGCAGCCCCTGCGGGTCCGGGCAGGTAGTAGCCCACGAGATCCCCCTTGTTCACGATTACGGGATTGTCAAAGTCAAGCAGATGTTTGCCTGCGCTTTCAGCGCCCACCTTCAGCGCCTTGCTGGCGGCTACGATATAATCCTCGCCCACGGGCCGCAGGATCTTTACCAGAACCCTGCCCGATCCCCGGAAGTATCCGCCTATCCCATTGATCTGCCCCTTTCCGGGAACCGGATGGGCCGTATCCACTATCATGCGGGCCTCCTCGTCCAGGTGCCGGCGTTCAATCAAAGGGTTTCCGATAAAATCCTCAAGCTCGATTCGTGTCAGAAAATCCCGGCTCTGCTGGATCTGTCCCTTGATGTAGCTTCGTATCCCGGATGTGAGGTCACTGAGGCGTTTGTCATAATATTGCTGCTCGCTGCCGGAAATATTGAGCCGCTTTTCCAGCTTCGCGATCCGCCCCTCCAAGCTCTCGATCGTTTCGTTTTTCTCGGCAATACGCTTCTCCCTGTTATTGAGCGCAGACTGCTGTTCGGAAATCTTCGTCTCCTTGTCCGTGATCGTCTGCCTGCATTCCTCAAGCCGCTCCTGCAGGGTCGGACAGCTTGCTGCACAGCCCGTGCAAGCCGCCAAAAGGGACGCAAAAACAAGTACCCATCGCATATGTGCTACCTCCGTCTGGGAATGAATTGGATCCGGCATTCCGCCAGATTACAGGCACCCTGCGTAACCAGGATCTCATAAACACCGGCTTCAAAACCCGCCACCGGGGCGCTGACATTTACCACTCGTTTGCCGCTGGAGGCCTCCAGAACTACCGGCACTTCCAGGGCTCTTCCATCCTGCCCCGAAAAGGCGACATGGACCAGGCTGCCCGCATCCATGTTGTGGTATTCAAGGCAGAGGTTCAGGCTCTCCGCTGTAACCGGCGCACTGCTGATTCGGTTTTCCGTGCTGCAGCCCGCATTTGTTGGATAAATGGAGACCTCCCAGTGAATCTTATCATAGAGATCGGCGATCATGCCGTCCGAAGGGGCTGCCGCCCTGGCCTGCTCCAGTATGGAAGCCGCACGCAGCCTGTCTCCGTTTCGGTCGAGCTTTCTGGCAAGCTCCCGGATGGCGCGGGAGGCTTCGGGCCGGTTCGGGTTCAGCCGGAGCGCCGCTGTATAGTGCCTGGCCTTCTGATCCACCGATTCGGCCTGGGCGGCTTTAGCAAGCAATATATCATATTGCGCATTACGGACAGTTTTTTCAAGACCCGGAAAACGATCCGCCACAAGTGCGATAAATTCTTCCGGTATCTGGCTGCCTTCCGCCCTGCGGACGGCCACGGCGGCCTGGATCTGCTCCCTTGCTTCGGCTATCGCATCCGCCATTTCCGGTCTGCCGTAAGTATTCACGGCCTGGTCCAGGTTGTCAAAAAACTCCCTGTAGGCAGCAGTTTTTTTGGAAAACGGCTCCACCAGCTGGATCCGGTAAAGCTGCGTAAAAAGATCCGCCCGCCGGTCCCGTGCCTTCCGGATAGACCGGAGCTGCTCCTGAAAGCCGGAATAATGCGGTGCTTGCCCAATGGCCTTCTCCAGGAGTGCTGCTGCTTTATCAGCAGCGCCGGCATCAATCATCTCTCCGGCCAGTTCCGCAATCCTTTTGCGGGCCGCTGCGCGCTGCGGGTCGAGCGACAGGGCCCGCAGGTAATGGTGCGCCTTGTCCTGCCGATTGTCGAGGCTGTCGGCACGGGCAATCAGAATTTCGTACTGGGTGTGGAAAATGCTCTCCAGCTCCGGAAAATGACTGGCAACCAGATTGATAAAGGCCTCGGGAATCTCTTTGCCCTGATCCTGCCTCGCCTCCACGGCGGTTTTGATCTTTTTGATCGCGAAAGCCCGTGCATTCTCGACAGCCTTGTCCCCGTATTCAGAGGCAGCCCCCTTAAGGGCCTGAAAAGCTTCCCGGAAATCCGGAATTTGTCTCTCGAGCGCCACATCCTCGCTGATGGCAGAAAGCGGGCCCAGTATCCGGGACCTGGCCAGCCTTAGGGCAGCCTCCCTGTCCTGCGGCCGGTGCTGCAGAATCTTCTTGTAGTAATAGGCAGCATTTTGATTTTCCGGCGCCAGATACCGGCCCTGCTTATACAGCCAATCCCCCCGGATCCGCCATTCAAGGAGTTTTGTTTCTGTCTCCGCCTTTTGCTTTTCGGCAGCAGGGGAGATGGAGCGAGCGGTCTCGATGTTTTCCAGGGCCTGCTCGTAATGATTCCTCTCAAATGCGGCCCGGGCTTTTTCCATCAGGCTGCTGCGGATGGCAGCGATCCCTTCCTGTGCGTCCGGATCCTCCGGGTCCAGCTCAAGCACCTGCTTGTAGAAGGCCAGCGCGTTCTCGCTTCCGGGCGCAACCAGCCGGCCGTCATTTCTGCGCATCCGGGCCCGGCAGAGAAGGGCCAGCTTCTTGAGCCGCAGGTTGTCCGGGCCGTGTTCGAGCCCAAGCCGCGCATAAGCCAGAGCCTGCGAAAAACTGCTGTTCTCGTATAATCGGCGGGCGGTGCCGTGGAGATGTTCCAGCGTATTGATCCGCAGCTGCTGAAAATATACGGAATCGGTATTGGCAATGGATTTTTCCAGAAACGCCAGATGGGTCTTGTATTGCGCAAGGGACGGCTCTCCCTGATCGGTGAGTTTCTGCTGCCTTTTCACGGCAACCGCCAGAAGCCCGAAGAGGGCCGGACGATTCTGCGGCTCAACCGACAAATAGGCATTATAAACATCCCCGGCGTTTCCAAGCTCCCCCTTTTCCAGAAATCTGGCGGCCTTTATGAGCATCCGGCCTGAAGGAGGCGCCATCCCGGAACGAATCCGCCGGATGTGGGCTGCCGCATCCGGATAGTCACCCCGTGAGAGGGCGCGGGTCAGCAAGGGGGCGGCAAGATCGACTCCCGCATCATGGCCGGATCGGTTGCCCCCGCCCTGCTGCCCGGAAGCAGGTCCCGGTGCCTGCATGCCCTCCTGTTGGACAGCGCCTGGCTCCTTTTGCAGGAGCCGCTCAACAGGCAGAAAAAACACCGCTCCCGCTGCCAGACCTCCGGCAAGCACAAGGGCCGCAGCAGCATAAGCGAGTTTGCGGACAGAGTTTCTGCGTTTGCGCAGCAGGCTCTGGTTGATGCTCCCGGCAGTATCCTGCCCGGACTCCGGAGCCGCTTTGCCGGCCGTGAACCGCTCCTGCTGCTGGTCCGGATAATCCGGTGGAGCATCCGGCACCTTATCCAGGGCGCTCAACAGCTCGTGGGCTGATTGATAGCGCTTGCCCGGCTTTTTGGCCATCAGCCGATCAATAATGAACTGGTAGCTGGCAAGCTCGCCGGGCAGTCTCGGCACCGGGTCCTGAATGTGCCTGAGCGCCACGGCTACTGCCGAATCCGCTTCATACGGCACGGAACCGGTAAGCATCTCATAAAAGGTAACCCCCAGACTGTAGAGATCGGTACGCCAGTCAATGTTTGCAGAGCCCTGCGCCTGCTCCGGACTCATATAATGGGGGGTTCCAAGGCTTGTACCGTCGATGGTGCAGGCTGTATCAGCACTTAAATCCTTGACGATGCCGAAATCCGTGAGCACCGGGGTTCCGTCTTTGCGGAACATGATATTCTGGCTTTTGATATCGCGATGGATAAAGCCCTTGTCATGGGCATGGGCCAGGGCGGAGGCAACCTGGCGGAGAATATGAAGGGTTCTGGAGACCGGGAGTCCGTTTTTGACAAGCTGTTTTAAGTCCCCCCCGTCCAGGTATTCCATAATAATATAGTACTTGTTCTCCAGCATGCCGACATCGTAGATGGCGACGATGTTGGGATGCCGCAGGCCGGCAACGACCTGTGCTTCTTTCAGAAAGCGCCTGTCATTGTGATCCTCCCTGCTGCCCGGGGAGATGATCTTGATGGCAACCTTGCGATCCAGAAGCGTATGCCGGGCCAGGTAGACCTCGGCCACACCTCCGCGGCCCGCCAGTCTGCCGATTTTATAGTTGGGAATGTCAATCATGAATCCGGCTCTGCCCCCTCAGGAGCGTTTGAAAACCCGCCGCCACCAGTGACGCATCTTATCGATAAGCCCGGGCGGGATCAGGTTCTGGGTAAGAAAGGCAACCGTATCCTCACCCGTCGAACGGGTGGGGGCATTTCTGGCTGCAGACACCAGAACCGCTGTTATGTCGTCTTTTCCGCCCTTTTCCAGCGCGGCCTGTACAAGCGCATCCACCTTTTCCTGGGCAGTCCATTCCAGCGCGAGTACGTCCATGACAGCCGTTTCGTCCAGTTCCTTGATCAGGCCGTCGCTGCATAACAGGATCTGCTCATTGCGGCAAAGCTCCTCCAAGAGTTCATCAACCGCTACATCGTCCATATCATCGGCGCCCAGGGCCTGGATCAAAATATCCTGGTAGGGATGCTTATCAGACTCGTCCGGAGAAATAACACCGGTATCCACAAGATGCTGCACATAGGAATGATCTCTCGTCAGCTGCCGCAGCTCGATGCCGTCCCAGAGATAGGCCCTGCAGTCGCCCACCCAGGATATCTCACAGATATGGTCCAAAACCTGCATGGCAACCACGGTTGTGCCCATACCCTGGGGGCCCATTCCCCTTGCCGCCGCCTGCTTTACCGCATGATGCGCACGGGCGACGGCTGTACTCAACTCCCGGCCGGCCCGGACCTCTTTTACGATAAAATCTGCGGCCAGAGAGGATGCCTTTTCGCCGCCCGCGTGACCGCCCATTCCGTCTGCGACTATAAAAAGCCCCAGACGGAGGTCGGCGCGGCAGGCGTCTTCATTGTGCGATCGGCCCCTGCCCGCACAAGAAGTGATGCCGTAGTTCTGCGGGTCCATATATAACCTGAATGCTGCAAAGCGGTTTCCGCTGATGCTTGCCAAAGAAACGAACCCGCCGCAATAGCCGGCGGCGGGTTCGGCGCTGCGGAAAAAATATTTTTTGCAATATAGAAGAAAAAACGGCAAACATCAATCCTGTTTGTTGCCCCAATGCCGGGCGGCAGAAAAAGAGAAGCGCCTCCCGGCCCGAAACGAAATAAAACCCCAAAACGAAAGCGAGCGTGCGATGCCGTACGGATGCCTCCCTCTGGCCGCATTTTTCGGCCTGCTGATACTGCTGCCCCTGTTTCTTGCAGACATTATGATAACAGCCCTCTCCCGCCTGGGGCTCAGCCCGGAGGCTTCCCTGCTGGCCGCTCTCGGCATTTTCCTGGGCGGCATGATCAACATACCGGTTCGCCGGATCCGCCGCACCCAGGTCCTTGAATCCAATGTTCTGGGGATGTTCGGTTTTGAGCGCATGTTTCCGGGCCGCGTGCGCCGCGCGCCTTACACGGTTATCGCCGTCAACTTCGGCGGATGCGTGGTCCCCGTGATGATCACGGCCTATGAACTGATCCGGATCGCCACCTTCGGCCTCTCCAACTTGGCCTTAACATTTGCTGCGATCG